>JBFXKH010000005.1:0-55018 GCA_050173995.1 Lysobacterales bacterium
GACCGGCCGGCGCGCTGGAACTGGCCACCGCCCCAGCCATCGCGGCGGCGCGGCGCGGTGTGGCGATCGTCTGCCATCCGCACTCGCTGTTCGGCGGCAGCATGGACAACAAGGTCGTGACCAGTACCGAGCGTGCGCTGCGCGAGCTTGGCCTGGACTGTCTGCGCTTCAATTTTCGCGGCGTCGGCCAGTCCAGCGGCGGCTTCGATGAAGGCCTCGGCGAGCGCGACGATCTGCTGACGGTGGTCGACTGGCTGCGACGGGTGCGCCCGGGCGACGATCTGTGGCTGGCCGGGTTTTCCTTTGGCGCGTTCGTGTCGATCGGCGCGGCCGCCGAAATTGCACCGGCGCAGTTGATCAGCCTGGCGCCGCCGGTTGGTCGCTTCGCGTTCGACGCGATTGTCTGGCCGGATTGCCCGTGGCTGGTGATCCAGCCGGAGGCCGACGAGGTGGTCGATCCGGCCGCGGTGTTCGCCTGGGCCGATCGGCTCGCGGACCGCCTGCGACTGACACGGATGGCGGCGACCTCGCATTTCTTCCACGGACAACTGCCGGCGCTGCGTGCGGCGATCCATGCCGGCGTCGCCGCGCCGCTGCCGGCACTGCGCGATTGAGCATGCGCCACCTGCCAAGCCCTTCGCAGGCTTACCAACGCGGGCTCGCCCAATCGCGCTGGCAGGCCGACCCGGCACAGCAGCGCCTGTTGCCGGAGCTCGATCGCATCCACCACGCGCTGTTGCCGCGCGCACAGGGCGGCTGGTTCGGCTGGCTGCGGCGGCGCGTCGCCCCGCCGGCACCGCCCGCCGGTCTGTACCTGTGGGGTGCGGTTGGCCGCGGCAAAACCCTGTTGATGGACCTGCTGCACGACAGCCTGCCGCCTGGCGGCAAACGCCGGCTGCATTTTCACCGCTTCATGGCCGAGTTGCACCGCGAGTTGCGCAGGCGCCAGGGCCAGGGCGAGCCGCTGGCGGCGATCGCCCGCGACTGGGTGGCCGAATCGCGGCTGTTCTGCCTGGACGAGTTTCTGGTCCACGATATCGGCGACGCGATGATCCTCGGCGAGTTTCTGCGCCACCTGTTCGAGGCCGGCGGCTGCCTGGTCACCACGTCGAATGCGGCACCGGCTGCGCTCTATCCGCACGGACTGCAGCGCGCCCGCTTTCTGCCGGCGATCGCGCTGATCGAACGCCACTGCGCGGTGTGCGAACTGGACGCCGCCGGCGATTACCGTCTGCGCACCCTGCAGAGCGCGCATACCTGGCACAGCCCGCTCGGTGCGGCGGCCGAGGCGGCGCTGGCCGATTGCTTCGAACGACTGGCACCAGGTTCGCACTGTCTGGGCAGCGAGCTCGTGATCCATGACCGGCCGATCCCGGTCAAGTGCTGGTCCGACGGCATTGCCTGGTTCGACTTTGCCGCCCTCTGCCTGGGCCCACGCGCGGCCGCCGATTACCTGGAGCTGGCACAGGATTTCAACACGCTGCTGATCTCCGACGTGCCCGCGTTCGACGACAGCAACCGCCTCGAAGACGCGGCCAAGCGTTTCATCCATCTGGTCGATACCTGCTACGAGCACCGCGTGATCCTGATCCTCAGCGCGGACGGGCAGCCGGGCACGCTGTATCGTGGACGCCGCCATCGCGCCGAGTTCGCTCGTACCGAGAGCCGGCTGATTGAAATGCAGAGTGCCGACTATCAGGGTCAGGCGCACCACAGCTGAGATTGCTCTGGCCAAGAACGGCTTGAACCGCGCTTCCGTCCATCGCCACTTACGAGGAATACGATCATGATCGAACTGTATTACTGGCCCACGCCGAACGGGCACAAGATCACCCTGTTTCTGGAAGAGGCCGGGATCGACTACCGCATCCAACCGATCGACATCGGCGCTGGCGACCAATTCAAGCCAGAGTTTCTGGCGTTCTCGCCGAACAACCGCATGCCGGCGATCATCGACCGCGCGCCGGCCGATGGCGGCGAACCGGTCAGCGTGTTCGAGTCGGGCGCGATCCTCACCTATCTGGCCGAAAAGACTGGGCGCTTTCTACCGACGCCGGTACGCGAGCGCAAGGCGGTCTTCGAGTGGCTGTTCTGGCAAATGGGCGGGTTCGGGCCGATGCTTGGCCAGAACCATCACTTCAGCCGCTATGCGCCGGAGCCGATCCCCTACGCGATCGAGCGCTATCAACGCGAGACCGATCGGCTTTATGGCGTACTCGATCGGCACCTGGCCGGGCGTCAATTCATCGCCAACGAGGAATACTCGATCGCCGACATGGCCTGCTATCCCTGGGCCGCGGCGCATGACTGGCACCACGTCGATCTGGCCCACTTCCCGGAAGTGCGGCGCTGGCACGATGCGATCGCGGCGCGCCCGGCGACCCAGCGCGCCTATGCCGCCGGGGAACCGTATCGACGTTCCGGCGAACTTACCGACGAGCAAAAACGCAAGTTGTTCGGCCTGCCCGAGCCCAAGACCGACTGAACCCGGTCACTGTCCGGCCGCACTGATTGCGCTGCGATCGCGACGCACCGGACCGAGTGCCTCCAGTGCCTCCTGGTACTGACGGGCGCTGGCCTGGGTGGTGGCGTTGTCCCTGGCGATCTGGAAATGTTTGCGCGCCAAGTCGGTCTGGTGCAGGCCGACATAGGCCAGTGCCAGCCAGAAGTGAAACTCGTGGTAGTAGGCGGCGCGGTCGATTTCCTTGCGAAACAGATCACGCGCGGTGGCAAAATCTTCGGCGTCCATGGCGCGTTGGCCCTGCGCAAAAAAGTGGAAGGGCGGGTACGGCTGCAACTCGGCCAGGCGCCGTGACCAGCGCCCGGCTTCGCGGTCGCGGCCGAGCTGACGAAGCACCGGAATGATGTTGGACATCGCCGCAATGTTGCCCGGTTCCAACTCAAGCGCGTAAGCATAAATTGCAGCGGCTTCCGGGAGGTTGCCGTGGCGGCGATAAACCACGCCCAGGGTGTTGTAGGTGTCGGTGTGGCGCGGTTCCAGCTCGATCGCCGCCCGCGCCCACCAATAAGCGTCATCGATCTTTCCTGCTGCCAGCGACTCGGCCGCGCGATTGTTCATGTACATGGCGATCACGGTCTGTTCCGACGCCGTCTGCACCCGCTGGCCGCGGCGCGCCCGGTCGGGCAGGAAGTCGATCACCATCGCCGTTGATCCGGTTGCGGCAACCCGCTCGTCGCTGCGACGTTCGTTCAACACCAGATTGACATGGCCGTTGTAAAACACCAGATCGCCGTTGCGGCTCATGCTTTGTTCGCCGAGCACGCTCTGGTATTGCACGCCAAGCCCGAGCTCGTGCGCGAGTGCCGCGGTCAACAAAACCAGCGACAGGCAATTGCCGGTACGCGCCTCGAAGGCTTCGGCAGCGGTGCGGGTGAAAGTGGCGTCGTATTCGATCTTCAGTTGGCCACTGTCCTGCAGCGCATTGAACAGCCCGGTCTGACGCCCCTCGGCGCGCATCCGTGGCGCGATCCATTCGTGCAGGTAACGGCGCATCGGCTCGCTCAGAGACAATATCCGGCCGGCGTCGATTGGCTCGCTGGGCGGCAGGAACCAGGCATCGTGGAACAGCGCCGGCCCCGCCCGGTTCGAATCGTTCGGAACACTGGCGCAAGCGCCCAGCAACAGGCCAACAACTAAGCAAAGTCGGCGCAACATGTCGCACCTCCGGAGCGGTCGCGAGCCACGTCGCCACAACAGCGACCGCGCCGAACGCCGCTCGCTGTTCGGCGCTGCGCGGCGCTCGGCGGCGTCGCCGAACCTGCGTGGTCGAAACCGCCGCGTCGAGTATCGGCCCGGCCTGTGACCGCGTCAATGTGCCGGAGACGATGCCGAAGATGACCGATTGGCGGCGATTCATCGGCGCATGACCGACCGACCGCTATCGCATGTCTGTCGCAGAGGTCTGGAAGTGTTGGCGGTTTTCCGGCGAGGAGTCTCTGCTATCACCTGCGGAGATCAAATCGACAAAAACTGTACCCCCAACTGCGCGATTAACGAGGTCACTGCAGTGTGGTGAGGAATCGTAACTTCATCCAAACAGGGTGTCATTCTGCTGTATCTACCGCCTCCCCACCGAGACTGCGATGCTCAAAGCGCCAACGCCGAAATGTTCGTGCCGCACGCAAAGTGAAGGCTTCCTCCGACAGTGAATCGCAGTATGTCAGTTCTATCCAACGCCACTTGCCGTTCTTCTTGCAGCACTGGTTGAACAACGCCTCAAGGCACCCTCTTGCTTGGTCGGCCGCTGCATCATTCTGAGCATTGCCAGCTTCGTAGACCAGATTAATCCCAAGGGCATACGGGTCGTCGGGATCTTGGCGCTCGGTGTCGTCATCTAAGTCAAAGTAGATTCCAACAAGGTGCGCCGAGTGGCGCTTTCCGAGCTGCTCGAAACGGCTAGCAGCGCCGCTGTCCCTTAGCCAGTTGATGAAGCTGTCTGGAAACTCACTGCGCGCGTAGCGCTGTGCCAGCCATCGGCGCAACAGCGCGCGCTGCTCGCTGGTATAACGCCGTTCGGTCCAGGGTTCGTACTGAAGAACGTCTGCCTTGGAAACTTCGCGACGCGGGGCAATTTTGTAGTGTACCCACTCGATGGCAGGTTCTCCCTCGGCTCCAAGATGTAGGTTGCGGATCGAGTGGCCATTCTGGGAGGTTGCTTGGTGTTCGTGAACAACGATCCCGATCAGGAGTTCGATTGTGGGCTCAACCTTGACCTCATTCGCGATGTCGCAACTATGGCTGACCACCAGCGCACGATGGGTGTCGCGTTGCGCTGGGGCGATCACACCTAAGGCAACGGCGTTGTCTGGAACTAGCAGGTCACCTTGGCGCCAGGCGGTGGGCATCCTCGCGCATTCCCTCAGCCGAGCGTATCTAGCTCTGCGGAGCCTCGGCTACCGGTATGGCCTCGTAGTCGCTTTGCCAGGCGTTTGCGCTGAGTTGCTTCTCGCGTGAGGATCTCCGACAGTTGACTTATCGCTTGCTCGGCACTCGCACCTCCTGCCAGCTTCTGCAGTAGCGTGGATCGGCCCTCGATAACACGATGGGCCACTCGACCCACTTGCGCCTCCAGCAGGCGCAGCCGTGGTGCGAGCGCGTTGGTGATCGCGCGAAGCCGTTCTGCTTTCTCGGGATTAATGGGGTTGCCGTTCTGCCAGCTGTAGATGGTGGGCCTGGAAACGCCAAACAAGCGAGCGGTCTCGGCGACGCTCAGACGTAGCGCTTCGCGAATCGACGTCAGTTCTACAGCGACGCCTTGATTGGTTGGCACCGCTTGCGAGGCGTGCAGCGCCCGGGACGCCGAGCCCGTGCCGATGTGTCTGAGAACCTGCTCGGCGCTTACGTCACCGCCAGTGCCTGCCAATGCGCCGACCAGCGTTACTGCGAAGGCGTTTGACCAGCCCACGATGCGACGGGGCTCGACGGGCTGCCACGAAGGAAATTCGTACGTCATGGTCACTCCCAGGTCTTAAGCGCGTGTGGTGTCACCAGTGCTTTGAAGCATTGGGAGAGAGCCGCCTTCAGCTCGGCCAGCTCGGCCCTGGTCGCCTGCACCATGAAGTCCACACGCTCCGCATCAAAGCTATCGCTGTCGAGCATCACTGTTTCACCTGTGTGAGCAAGGAACCGCTTGGCCAGCTTGAGTCGGAACGGTGCCAGGTCCGGTGGCACTGCGACTTCATGATCCGCGTGCAGTGTACGCACCCGCAGCGTTCGGGAACCTCTCTTGAATAGAGATTCGGTAAGGGTTTGCTGATGATCAAGTGTGTCTCCGACCAAGTTGATCAGTCCCAGCGCTTGCGGCACCAAGTATTGTTCCAGCGATTCGCCGTCCAGTGGCTGCACCGCATCCAGCATTCGCATGCCGAGTCGGTCACGGTACTCAATGGGGCGCTGGCGATGGACAATTTCTAGTGCGTTCGAAAAGGTGTCCGAGAACTCTTCGAACACCGGATAGTCCGTCAGCTCGTAGGTCAGAGCGCTCGGATCCAGGAGAAACGCGGCGGTTTGTGTCTTGTTGCGGAATACGTAGCGAGAGATGGTTTGTTCGCGTACCGCCATTCCAGCTTCGCTGGAGGAAACCTCGAGCGACTGCACCGTTGTTGCGCTGTAGTCAGGAAAGCCCGCTCCACGAAACGCCTCCTGCAGGTCCGGCAGTATTGGCTCCATGACCAGCACTGGGTTAAAGCGCATCTGCGCAAGCGTGAAGCAAACTGGCGCCTTACTCAGTCGTTTGCCCATTGATGCACCCTCTTCTCAAGTAGCAGACTTTACACTCTGCTTGACAAAAGAGCAACGTGGACTGCAAGTGAATGCACTCATTTTCGGCGTGAATTAGACAGCATCCACGCTACTCCACAGTCACCGACTTGGCCAGGTTGCGCGGCTGGTCGACGTCGGTGCCGCGCAGCACGGCGACGTGGTAGGCGAGCAGTTGCAAGGGTATGGTGAACACGATCGGGGCGATCAGTGCGCCGACCGGGGCAAGTTCGATCAGGGTTTCCTGCGGATGGGTGATGCCGCGACTGACGCTCTGGTCGGCGAACACGATCAACTGGCCGCCGCGCGCGCGCACTTCCTCGATATTGGATTTCAGCTTTTCCAGCAGGTGGTCGTTGGGCGCCACCGCGATCACCGGCATGTCGGCATCGACCAGGGCGAGCGGGCCGTGTTTGAGTTCGCCAGCCGGGTAGGCCTCGGCGTGGATGTAGGAAATTTCCTTGAGCTTGAGCGCGCCCTCCATGGCGATCGGAAAGTGGCTGCCGCGGCCGAGAAACAGCGCGTGCTGCTTGCTCGCGAAACGTTCCGCCAGTTCCCGGATTTCGGCTTCTTGAGCCAGCGCTGCGGCTACGGCACCGGGCAGCTGCCCCAACTGGCGCACGCCCGCGGCCAGGGATGCCGGCGCCAGGCCGTGCAGGCGGCCGAGTTCCAGCGCCAGCAAGAGCAGGGCAGTGAGTTGGGTAATGAAGGCCTTGGTCGAGGCCACGCCGATTTCCGGGCCGGCGCGGGTCATCAGGGCCAGGTCGGATTCGCGCAGCATCGAGGATTCCGGCACGTTACCGATCGCGAGCTGGGCCAGATAACCCATGCCGCGGGCCATGCGCAGGGCGGCCAGGGTGTCGGCGGTTTCGCCCGACTGCGAGACCGTGACCAGCAGGCTGGCCTCGGCCACGATCGGCTCGCGGTAGCGAAACTCGCTGGCGATATCGACGTTGACCGGGATCCGCGCCAGTGCCTCGATCCAGTATTTGGCGACCAGGGCGGCGTGGTAGCTGGAGCCGCAGGCGACGATCTGCACCGCCCGAGTTTCACGCAGCAGCGGTTCGGCGCTTGGACCGAAGATGCCGGGCAGCAAGTGCTCGCCGGCAATTCTGCCCTCCAGGGTGTCGGCGACCGCGGCTGGCTGTTCGTGGATTTCCTTCTGCATGTAGTGCCGGTATTCGCCGCGAACCACGGCGTCGGCACTGAAGCTGGCCTGGCGCTGCGGGCGCTCGACCGCTCGCCCCTCGGCGTCGAAGATCGCCACCCGGTCGACGCGGATGGCTGCGACATCGCCCTCGCCGAGATAGACGAAGGTCTGGGTCAGCGACAGCAGGGCGTGGATGTCAGAAGCCAGATAGTTCTCGCCATTGCCGATGCCCAGCACCATCGGTGATCCCTGGCGCGCGCCGACCACCAGGCCGGGTTCGGCCAGCGACATGACGGCGATGGCATACGCGCCCTGCAGCCTGGGCAGTACCGCCTGCACGGCGGCGAGCAGATCCCGGCCGCGCCGAGTCTCCGCATCGATCAAATGCGCCATGACTTCGGTATCGGTATCCGAGCTGAAGGCGTAGCCCTGGGCGAGCAGAGCGGCACGTAATTCAGCGTGGTTTTCGATGATGCCGTTATGCACCACCGCGATGTTGTCGGACGACAGCATCGGATGCGCGTTGCGTTCGGCCGGTACGCCGTGGGTCGCCCAGCGCGTATGCGCGATGCCGGTGGCGCCTTGCAGTGGTTCCCGTCCGCATAGCGCTTCGAGTTCCGCGACCTTGCCCTTGGCCCGTCGTCGCAGCAGCCGGCCGGCGTCGATCAGCGCGATGCCGGCCGAATCATAGCCGCGGTATTCCAGGGACTTCAGGCCATCGATCAGATCGGCGACAACATCGCGCTGCGCCGCCACCGCCACTATTCCGCACATCGGATTCTCCTTGGGCCTCGCCGCCGATGGTTTCGCCGTAATCGGCCGACAGCGCGCCATTCTAGCCACGCGCTGTTCTGGCTTCGGGCAAATTGCGGGCCGGGCGCGGGCGATCCTGGGCGGATCGCCGATCGCGGCCGACTACAGCTGCGCCACCACCCAGTCGCGGGCGGCGTCGACACCGGTGCCGGCGATCGCTGAAAACACCTGCACGCTGGCCGCGTGACCCAGTTCGGCAAGACTCTTCTCGACCGCCCGCAAGGTGTTTGCCGCGGCGCCCCGGCCAAGTTTGTCGGCCTTGCTGAGCAGGATGTGGCAGGCCAGACGACGCTGGCCGGCGAAGGCCAGCATCTGCTGGTCGAATTCGGTCAGCGGGTGGCGGATATCCATGCACAGGATCAGGCCCTTGAGGCTGCCGCGGGAATGGAAATAGTCCTCCATCATCCGGCCCCAGGCGGCGCGCACCGGTAGGGGCACGCTGGCGAATCCATAACCGGGCAGATCGATCAAGCGCCGCTCGGGGTCGAGCTCGAACACCACCAGATGCTGGGTACGCCCCGGGGTTTTGGACACCCGCGCCAGCCGCGACTGCTGGGTCAGCGCGTTGAGCGCGGTAGACTTGCCGGCATTGGAGCGCCCGGCGAAGGCGACTTCGGCGCCCTGATCGGCCGGCAGTCCGCGATGGTCCGGCACACTCAGCAAAAAGTGCGCCTGTTTCAGCAATTTGGAAGCGTTCGCGGCCATCCGGGCAGTGTAGAGGCAAAGCCACGGCGGGTGGCGTCGGTTGGTGCGTTGGCCGGGTGCCGCTGGGCATCTGGTGTAAGATGCCGGGTTTTCGCAGGCGCCGCCGCGCCTGCGGCCGACTGCCCGCTTGACTTAATGGAGCCTGCGATGAATTTCACCCGTTTGCTGCTTGCCCTGGGGCTGTTGTTCGGCTTCGATTCGGCCTTTGCCCAGACCGAGCCCGCCGCCGATCCCGCTGCGCTGCCCGATGCCGCTGCCACCATTAAAGCGGCGCTGGCGGAAGTTGCCGCCGCGCAGCCTGGCAATGCCGAGGCCGGCGCCGCCAAGGCTGCCGTGTGTGGCGCCTGCCATGGGCTGGATGGCAATTCGGCCGATCCGCAATATCCCAAGCTGGCCGGTCAGCACGAAGCCTACAGTGCGCGGCAACTGGCGCTGTTCAAGGCGCAGGTTCGCCAGAACCCGCTGATGTTCGGTATGTCCATGACCCTGAGCGCGCAGGACATGCGCGACGTCAGCGCCTGGTTCGCCAGTCAGGCCGTGGTGCCGGGCCTGGCCAGCGAAGCCCGCATTGCCGATCGCTACAGTCCCTACGTGGATCAGCGTCTGGTCGATGTCGGCCAGAGTATTTTCCGCGCCGGCGTCGCTCAACGTGGGATTCCTGCCTGTATGTCCTGTCATGGTCCGGATGGCCGCGGCAATGCCGCTGCGGGTTATCCGGCGCTGGCCGGACAGCACAGCACCTATAGCGCAGCAGCGCTGGCGCGGTATCGCGGCGTGCCGCCAGGTGATGCCATGCTCAATGTCGCCAATGTGGCGATCATGGTCAGCATTGCCCAGCGGCTGAGCGACGAAGAAGCCACCGCGGTGGCTTCCTACATCGAGGGTCTGCACGCGCGTGAAGGCGCTGCGACCGGGCTCGCTGCCAGCGCGCATTGAGCGCGACCGGAACTTTTTCCGCTGGTCCGTTTCCAAGCCGTTTCCAAGCCGGTGCCGCAGATCGTTTCGGTGGTGCCGGTCCTCTTTGATCGCTCTGGAGTCCACCCATGTTCAAGCGCCTGCTGTTTGCCGCCGCCGCCTCGTTGTTTGCTTCTGCGCTGAGCGCGCAGCCCCTGCTTTATCAAGAGGGCGTGCACTACTTCAAAATCGAGCCGGCACAGCCGAGCAATCCGCCGCCGGGCAAGGTGGAAGTAACCGAAGTGTTCAGCTATGCCTGCATCCATTGCGCGAATTTTGAGCCACTGGTCGGCAAATGGAAGAAGGACATGCCAGCGCAGGCGAGCTTCGATTACCTGCCCGCGGTGTTCAATCAGACCTGGGAAGCCTTTGCCCGCGCCTACTACGCGGCCAAGGTGCTGGGCGTACTCGACAAGTCACACGATGCCCTGTTCGATGCGGTGTTCGTTGAGAAGTTGCAGCTGCGCACGGTTGCCGACCTGGCCAAGTTCTTTGAGCGCTTCGGCAAGAGCAGCGACGAAGCGCTGAAGGCCATGAACAGTTTCAGCGTAACCACCAGCGTCGAGCGCGCCAAGCGGCAGGCCATGGCTTATCAGGTCGATGGCACCCCAACCGTGGTGGTGGCCGGCAAGTGGCGGGTCACCGGCGCCTCCGCCGGCAGCCAGGAAGCGGTATTCAAGGTGGTCGATTATCTGGTCGGTATGGAGGCCGCACGGCTGCCCAAGGCCACTGCCGGAAATTAGTTTGCCTGCTTACGCGCATAGACCGACACCCGCGCTCGCCGCGGGTGTCGCGTTTTTAGAAGCCGTAACGCAAGAAGCCGCCATCGACCGCGATCATTTCGCCGGTGATATAGCTTGCCGCTGGCAAGCACAGGAAGGCGACGGCTCCGGCGACTTCTTCGGGTTCGCCGATACGTGCCATCGGGGTTCGCTCCAGCACCTGTTCCAGATAGTCCGGATCGGCGAGCGCGGGCCCGGTACGCTCGGTGCGGATGTACCAGGGCGCAACGGCATTGACGCGGATGCCGTCCGACGCCCATTCGCAGGCCAGATTCCGGGTCAATTGGGTAAGCGCTGCCTTGCTCATGGCGTAGGGCGCGCCGGTGCGGACATGGGTCAGCCCGGAAACCGAGCCAATGTTCACGATCGCCGCCTGGCCGTGCTGGCAGAGCCGCGGATAAGCCAGCCGGCACAGCTCGAAGGCCGATAACAGATTGTTTTCGAGCAGGGCGCGGACCTCGGCCAGGGTGATTTCGAGCAGGGGTTTGCGGATATTGCCGCCGACATTGTTGATCACAAGGTCCAGTCCGCAGCCCAGATCGTTGATCCAGTCGAACAGATCCAGACGATCTTCCTCGCTGCCGACGTCGGCGGCGAAGGCGCGCACCCGGCGGGCCGGGAAGGCGTTGGCGAGTTCCAACCGGCTCTGCTCAAGGCGCTCGCCATCGCGGGCAACCAGCAGCAAGTCGGCGCCACGTTCGGCCAGTTCGTCAGCCACGGCTCGTCCGATGCCTTTGCTCGCCCCGGTGACCAGGGCGGTACGACCATCCAGGCGCCAGCGTAAGTTCATCGTATTCTCCGGCCCGAAGGCCGATAGGATAACCAGACACCGGCGTTGGCGAGCAAAGGCTCGCCCTCGCCTGCACAGCAAATCCCGAGAGGAGTATCCGCATGCGCGCCGCCGCCTTTGTATTGACTCTGCTGCTCGCCGCAGCGGACGCCGGGTCGGCGGTGACTGACCGAGATTCGGGCGAGGCGTCGCAGGATCCCGAACCCAGCCGCTTGAGCGATGCCGAGCTGCGCGAGTTCGTTTCGGTATTTCGTGCCATCAAAGATGCCTACGTGGAGCCGGTCGACGACCGGCGACTGCTGCGCGCGGCATTGTCCGGGATGTTGTCCGGGCTCGATCCGCACAGCGAATATCTGGAGGCCGAGCAGTTGCAGCAATGGGACGACGACCTGTCCGGCAGCTATGGTGGGGTTGGTGTCGAGGTCTTGTTCGTCGACGGCTATCTGCGGGTGGTGGCGCCGCTCGATGGTTCGCCTGCTGCCCGGGCCGGGGTTCGCTCTGGGGATATTATTTTGGCCATCGACGGGGTGGAAATCGCTGGTAGCGGGGGCGATGCCTCGTCCCGATTGCGCGGGGCTGCCGGTACGGAAGTCCGCCTGACGCTGGACCGAGAGCTTGCCAGTGAGCCCTTGGAGGTGGTGCTGGTACGTGAGGTCATTCGTACCCGCTCGGTGCGCTCGCGCTGGCTGGAGCCTGGCTTCGCCTACCTGCGGATCAGCCAGTTCCAACAGAACACCGGTGCCGACCTGCGCGCCGAGTTGCGCCGCCTGGTGGCCGGGAAGATGCGGCTGCGCGGGCTGGTTCTGGATCTGCGGGATAACCCGGGCGGCACCCTGGATGGCGCGGTACAGGTTGCCGATGCCTTCGTCGACGCTGGGGTTTTGGTCAGTACCCGCGGGCGGTTGGGCGAGTCCAATGAGGTGTTCACGGCCCAGCCGGGCGATCTTCTTGATGGCGCGCCGATCACGGTTTTGGTTGACCAGGGCACCGCCTCGGCCAGCGAGATCGTCGCTGGTGCGCTGAAGGATTCCGGTCGCGCCGTGTTGATCGGCGGCCGCACCTTTGGCAAGGGCTCGGTGCAGAAAATTCTGCCGCTACCCTCCGGTGCGGCGGTCAAGATCACTACGGCTCGCTACTACACCCCGGCCGGCAGCAGCATCCAGGCCCAGGGTATCGTCCCGGATATCGAGCTCGCCGATCTGCGGCTTAGCGAGGCCGATCGCGGCGCTGAGCTGATCTCTAGCGAGTCCCGTCTGGCCAACCATCTCGCCGCAGAGTTGGATGCGCCAGGCGACGACTCCGAGACGCCAGCGCGCGATTCCGAACTGGCCAGCGATTATCCCCTGGCCACCGCGCTTAGCGCGTTGAAGGCGCTGGTCCTTGCGCGGCGAGGCGTCGAATCGCGGGCAAAATGAGGATGCTTGAGGGTTTAGTGTCGGGGAACATGTGGACTGTGCCAAGGTCCGATCCCGGCCTTCCCGGTTCTATCTTGGAGACTCGCCATGCCTGGCCCGAAACCCGCTTCCGGTTTACGTGCGTTGCTGATCATCGCCATCGTCGCGGTGATCCTGGCCCTCGGTTACTACGGTTATTCGGTTCGGCTGCCTCCCGCTGAACGGATGTCGGCGGCGCAGGTTCTACCCGAGCCGCCACCAGCGCCCGCCGAGCCGCAGTATCCGGTGCCCCCGCCGGCCGCTGTGGATTCCCCCACGCTGCCGGCCCTGCCGGCCCTGTACGAGAGCGATGCCGATCTGTTGGCGGCGCTGGCCTTGTTGCTTGAGGACGACTCGCTGTTGGCCCTGTTGGTTCGTGAACATCTGATCGAGCGTTTCGTCGCCAGCGTCGATAATCTGCCCAATCGCAGGATCACCGCGAATATCCTGCCGATGCGACCGCTCAGCGGTAGCTTGGTGGTCCAGGACAGCGAACAGGGAATGATCCTGTCGGCGCAGAATAGCGAACGCTATCGGGCACCAGTCAAGGCCCTGACCTCGCTCGATCCGACCGCGCTGGTACATCTCTATCAGCGCTGGTATCCGTTGTTCCAGCAAGCCTATCGTGAGCTCGGCTATCCCGATGGCTATTTCAACGACCGGTTGATTGAAGTGATCGACCACTTGCTCGCGGCACCCGAGCCGGATGCTGCCATCGCGCTGCTTGAGGTCAATGGCCGGTTTCAGTTTGCCGATCCGGCTTTCGAATCGGCTTCGATCGGGCACAAGGCGCTGTTGCGCCTGGGGGTGGCGTCCGCGGCCGAGGTCAAGGCCTGGCTGGGTGGGATCAAGGCGTTGTTGGTCGCCCTGCCGGGCACGGCCCAGGCAGGGTCCGTCGAGGCAGCGGTCATTCCTTGATCCCTGCCTCGTTTCGGTGGCGGCCTTGCGGTCACACTCCCTGCCCCGGTACCGTGCTTGCCCGGGTGTTTGGGGAAAGCTGCACCGGGGCGATTCTCAGTCAGGAATATTTGGGATACACTCGCCGCAGTCCGTTGGCAAATCAGGACCTTAGCCGCCATGCTTAAACGACTTTTTGCAGTACTTGCCGTATCGCTGCTGTCTGCAACGTGTTTTGCCGCTGGACCCGAGTTGCGCAGCGACCATCCGGATACCTACACCGTGGTCAAGGGCGACACGCTGTGGGACATTTCAGCGCGGTTTCTCAAGAACCCTTGGCTGTGGCCAGAAATCTGGCAGGCCAATAGCCAGATCGAGAACCCGCATCTGATCTATCCCGGTGATCAGCTCAGCTTGATCTACCTCGATGGTCAGCCACGCCTGGTAAGGAATGGTGGCCGGCCCGGCACGGTGAAACTGTCTCCGCGCATGCGTGATGTCGGTGGCCAGCGCGCGGTTGCGGCGGTCCGGCTGGAGGATATCCGCCAGTTTCTCGAACAAACCCGGGTGGTCAATCCCGCTGAGGCCAAGGACCTGCCCTATGTGGTCGAGCAGGGCGAAGGGCGTCTGCTTGGCGCCACCGACGACATCATCTATGTGCGTGGCTTGCATCTGCGCCCTGGCGACGAGGTCGATATCGTGCGCAGCACCTTCACCTATCGCGAGATCCCGGCCAAGTTTCCCTGGACCAAGAACTCGCCGCGGGGCTTCAAGCGGACCGACAATATCGGTGTACGCCAGGTGACCCTGGCCAGTCTGTGGCTGGAAAAAACCGACGACCTGCAACTGCGCAAACGCCAGGAAGTGCTCGGTGTCGAGCTGCA
Organism: Lysobacterales bacterium; assembly: GCA_050173995.1. Lineage (GTDB taxonomy): Bacteria > Pseudomonadota > Gammaproteobacteria > Xanthomonadales > Ahniellaceae > 0-14-3-00-62-12. Next base: position 14,689 of record JBFXKH010000005.1, read on the forward strand.
ACAGGTGGCGCGGGCGCAGGTGATCGAGGCCGGCGACCCAAGCACCTTAAAGGTGTTGAAGATGACCACCGAGGCCCGCGAGGGCGATCTGGTGGTGGCCGCTGATCCCAACCCCTACGACGCCAATTTCGTGCCGCGCGCGCCGGATCGGGTGCCGGACAATATGCGCGTGCTGGCGGTCTCGGAAACCAACACCTTCACCGGTCCGCAACGTCTGGTCGCGCTGTCGCGCGGCGCCCGCGATGGCGTGGCCAATGGCCAGGTCTATTCGCTGTACCAACCCGCACAGCGCCAGCGCGACGATGTGAAATACGCCGACAATGATCTGCGCACGGTATTCGGCAAAGGCGATTCCCGGTTCACCGTGCCTCCGGAGTTCGAAGGCCACGTCATGATCTTCCGCACCTTTGAAAAGGTCAGCTATGGCCTGGTCATGGATGGTGTGCGCCCAATCCGTCTGGGTGACGTGGCCTTGGCGCCGCGCTGAATAGTGCGTTCATTCCTACCTACCGGCGCGGCCACCAGGCTGCGCCGGTTTTTTTTTGGTGCGAATCGGACGCTACGGAAGTCGGGTGGTTGCGCGGCGCTTGCCAACCTTCCGTGGCCCCGGCGCAGACAGGGGCCCAGTGGTGACCGAATCGGCCTCCCTGACACTGGATCCCGGCGTTCGCCGGGACGACGTCTTTGCGATCCCCTGTCGCCAGTCCTCGGTCCTCTGTGATCTGTGATCTGTCCGCTGAACCGGAAGCGCGGTACTCATCCACCCTACTTCGGGGAGCGTGGTAGTTCGCTTCGATAGCGACCTTGGACCACCGCCGGTCGGCGGATTGGCCGCGGGCCGAGTTGTTCTGAACGCCGCCGTGCGTGGCCGGCGGCGTGCATCACACGTCCAGGTTGCTCACCCTGAGTGCGTTCGACTCGATGAACTGGCGGCGCGGCTCCACCACGTCGCCCATCAGCGTGGAGAAAATCTGATCGGCCGCGACCGCGTCCTCGATACGAACCTGCAACAGCCGGCGGCTTTCCGGGTTGACCGTGGTTTCCCACAACTGTTCTGGATTCATTTCGCCCAGACCCTTGAAGCGCTGGATGGTGCGGCCCTTTTTGGCTTCTTCCATAAGCCAAGCCTGGGCTTCGGCAAAGCTGCGCACCGATTGCTGCTTGCTGCCGCGCCTGACGATTCCGACATCACCGATCAAACCATTGATTTGGCTAGCGATTTTAAGGATGGGGAGATAATCGCCCGAACGGAAAAATGCGCCGCTCAGCAGGCTTTCGCTGGCCAAACCATGGTGTTGGCGGCGAATCTGCAATTGTGCCGCCTGCGCTTGGTCAGGGTGATTGGCGATAGCTGTCAGTTGATAGCGGGCCCGACCCAAGCCACTCTGATTGAGGCCGCTGGCCAATTGGTCGGCCCAGGCCTGGAACGCGCCTGGGTCGCCCATCAGGGCTTCGGTCACCGGTGGCGCGGCAATCAATGCTTCCAGCAGATTGGCGTCGACTCTGGTGCGCAGACGCACCACCTGGTCTTTGGCATGCTGGTAGTCGCTGAGCAGCTTTTCCAGCGCCGCACCGTGGATAGGCGGTACGCCCTCGGCCGGGACCAGGCTGCCATCCTCGACAGCGTTGTTGATCAGGTAGGTGGCCAGGGCTTCGTCGTCCTTCAGGTACAGCTCCTGCTTGCCTTGTTTCAATTTGTACAGCGGCGGCAGACCGATGTAGACGTAGCCGCTTTCGATCAGTTGCGGCATCTGCCGATAGAAGAACGTCAGCAGCAGCGTGCGAATGTGCGAACCGTCGACATCAGCGTCGGTCATGATGATGATGCGGTGGTAGCGCAATTTGGCGATGTCGAACTCGTCCTTGCCGATGCCGCAACCGAGCGCGGTGATCAGGGTGCCTACTTCGGCCGAGCCGAGCATTTTGTCGAAGCGCGCGCGCTCGACATTGAGAATCTTGCCCTTGAGCGGCAGGATCGCCTGGGTCTTGCGGTTACGCCCTTGCTTGGCCGATCCACCGGCCGAGTCGCCCTCGACCAGAAACAGTTCGGACAGTGCCGGGTCCTTCTCCTGGCAATCGGCGAGCTTGCCGGGCAGTCCGGCGATATCCAGTGCGCCCTTGCGCCGGGTCAGTTCGCGCGCCTTGCGCGCGGCTTCACGGGCGCGGGCGGCGTCCACCACTTTTTCGCAGATAGCGCGGGCCACCTGCGGGTTTTCCTGCAGGAAGTCGCGCAGCTTGTCGCCCATCACCGATTCCACCGCGCTCTTCACTTCCGAAGAGACCAGTTTGTCCTTGGTCTGCGAACTGAATTTTGGGTCCGGTACCTTGACCGAAAGCACCGCGATCATGCCTTCGCGCATGTCATCGCCGGTCAAGTTAACCTTGGCCTGGCGCTGCAGGTTGGCGCTTTCGATGTAGTTTCCGACGGTGCGGGTCAAAGCGGCGCGGAAGCCGGCCAGATGGGTGCCGCCATCCTTCTGCGGGATATTGTTGGTGAAGCAGTACATGCGCTCTTCGTAGGCGTCGGTCCATTGCAGCGCCACATCGACACTGATGCCCTCGGGCGTGGTGCCGATGAAGCTCACCACCTGCGGGTGCAAGGGCGTGCGCAGTTGCGCCAAGTGCTCGACGAAACTGCGGATGCCGCCTTCGTATTGGAAGGTGTCGCCCCGACCCTCGCCGCGCTCGTCGCGCAGTTCGATCACCAGGCCGGAGTTGAGGAAAGCCAGTTCACGGAGTCGCTTGCTGAGGATGTCGTAGTGGAACTCGACATCGGAAAAGATCTCCGGGCTGGGCAGGAAATGCACCTGGGTACCGCGCTGGCTGCTGGCTTCCAGCCGTTCGAGCGGGTATTGCGGTTCACCCAGATGGTATTCCTGACGGTGGTGAAAGCCTTCGCGCCAGATGTCCAGCCACAGCCGGGCAGATAGCGCGTTGACTACGGAAACGCCCACGCCGTGCAGACCGCCGGAGACCTTGTAGCTGTTATCGTCGAACTTGCCGCCAGCATGAAGGACGGTCATCACCACTTCGGCGGTGGACCGGCCCTCTTCGTGCATACCAACCGGGATGCCGCGGCCGTTGTCCAGAACCGAGACCGATCCGTCCAGATGGATGGTGACCAGGACTCGATCGCAGTGCCCGGCCAGTGCTTCGTCGATGGCGTTATCGACCACCTCGAACACCATGTGGTGCAGGCCGGTGCCGTCGTCAGTGTCACCGATGTACATGCCAGGACGCTTGCGCACTGCGTCCAGGCCTTTCAGCACCTTGATACTGCCGGAATCGTAATTTTCGCTCATTGTTTCGAGTCCATGTCTGACCTTCGCGTGGTCCGATCGGGTGGGCGGCTACGGCGTGGATTGGCGTGGGCGGACCAGTGCGGTTTTCCCACTGGCGATAGCGTTTCGTGGTTGCCGCTGCGCTCTCGCGAGCCCTGCTTGCCACCCGATACGCCTGGTGATTTGGGCCGCCCAGTATATCAGGTGTGGGGGTGGACCCGGCCTTGTTCCACGTGAAACCTGCGGGCTTGATACAGGCTACGAAGCGGCAGGGCGTCTATTTCGGTGGCAGTCAACAGGACCTGCGCGCCACTGGCGTGCAACCAGTCGAGCAAGCGCTCGCAGTGCGCCTGATCCAGCTCGCTTGCTGGGTCGTCCAACAGGAGTATCGGCCATTCGCTGTCTCGTCTAGCATGCACTTGCGCCTGCGCCAACACCATCAGCAGCGCTGCGAGCTTCTCCTGACCACGGGAGAAGTGCTCGCGGCGTTCCAGTCCCTCAAACCCCAGCGACCAGTCGGCGCGGTGCGGCCCGCGACGGCTGTGACCGCGTTGTCGATCGAGTTCCCTGCCATCGGCTAACAGCGCCTGGGCCGCCTCTACTGTATCGGCTGGTGTAAAACGCCATCCGTCCTGCCAGGCCAGCTGTGGGCGCCCCAGTTCAGGCATCAAGGCCTCTGCCACCGCCGGCAGTTGTTCCACCAGGGTCTGGACGTAGCTTGCGCGATGGGCGGCCAGGGAGACCCCTGCCCTGGCCATTTCCTGCTCGAAAGGTTGCAGCTGACGCTCATCGCCCTGGGTCTTCAGCAGCGCATTGCGCTGGCGCAGGGCGCGCTGGTATCGGCGCCAATTATCAAGGAATGTCGGTTCCACGTGGAACGAACCCCAATCGACCAGCTCGCGGCGCTGCTCCGAACCGCCCGAAATCAGAGCATGTGAACCAGGCTCAAAGCACACCGCCTTGCAGTGCCGAAACAGCTCACTCAGCTGCTCTACCGGCCGTTCATTGACCCGCCCGCTGAATACCCCACCACCCCGCTCCAATCCCAGCCGCGAGAGACCGGACACTCCTTCAATATCGGCAAAAACCTGCACCTGCGCCTCACCCTGCCGAATCAACGTGTCGCGCGGGCCACTGCGAAAACTACGCCCCCGACTGAGCAAATGCACCGCTTCCAACACCGAAGTCTTACCGGCGCCATTGTCGCCGATCAACACATTGATGCCCGCACCCAGGGCGAGCTCTGCCTGGGAAAAAATTCTCAGGCTGTTCAGCCGTAGCAACCTAATCCGCATACCGTCCCCTACCTACGCCTTTCCACTTGCTACAACAATAGCAAGCCCAACTCTCCCTACGCCGGGGCGCTGAAGCCATGAAGCGCAAAAAAAAAGGCCCCGCTCACATCGGGGCCTTCTGTTGGTCGGCGTTCGCTCTACCTGAATCGATGCGCCGCACCGAGTCCAGTGGCTGCTAAAGGCGCAACGGCATCACCACATGCTGTGCATGAGCATCATCCGCGTCCCGGATCAGGCAACTCGAATTTCCGTCGCGCAAGCACAGCAACACCTGTAAGCCACGCAAAGCGCCCAAGGCGTCCAGCAGGTAATTCACATTGAAACCCACCGCCAGCCCATCGACACTGGTCTCCGCCTCGATCTCCTCGGTCGCCTCTTCCTGTTCGGGATTATGCGCGACGATCCGCAGGCGGTTCGGCGAGACCTCTAGCTTGACGCCACGGTACTTTTCATTCGACAGAATGCCCACCCGACCGAGCGAAGCCCGCAGGACATCACGCGACATGAGCACCGTCCGATCCGCCCCGATCGGCACCACCGCCTCATAATCCGGAAACCGTCCATCGATCAGCTTTGACGTAAACACAAAACTGCTGCAACGCGCTCGAACGTGGTTCTTCCCGAATTCGAGCTCGACCACACCTTCTCCGCTATCCAGCAAGCGTTGCAGCTCAAGCACGCCTTTGCGCGGCAGAATCAGTTGTCGCTCACCCTTCACCGCCAAGGGCACAGCGGTCTCGCACATCGCCAGCCGGTGGCCGTCGGTAGCGACACAACGCAACACCCGGTCGCGCAACTCCAGCAACAACCCATTCAAGTAATAGCGAACATCCTGATGCGCCATGGCAAAGCTGGTACGGTCGATCAGTTCCTTAAGCGCACTTTCTCCGAGACTGACCCGCTCGAGCGGCGCGATATCCTCCACCGTGGGGAATTCCGACGCCGGCAAGGTCGAAAGCGTAAAACGGCTACGCGCTGCCCTCAGCGTCACCCGATCCCCACTCTGGTCGAATTGGATCTGACTGCCATCCGGCAGCGCTCGCACGATATCGAACAACTTTCTGGCCGGGACCGTGATGTCCCCAGACTCGGTGTCCTCTGCCACCGCCTGCGCATACATCTCCACCTCTTGGTCACTACCGGTCAGGCCGACTACGCCCTTCTCGACATGCACCAACAGGTTGGACAACACCGCCAGCGTTTGCCTGCGCTCGACCACACCGACCACTTGGTTTAGCGGTTTGAGAAATACTTCGCGTTGAATGGTGAATCTCATCTGGCGATTGCCTCTTGCCTACGCTTGCAGTGGAAGCTAACGGATCCGGGCAGCCGAACTGCCAATCCGCCCCGGTGCTGGCGCTGTTGCCTTGCTTTCTGTCTTTTTTAATACAGATGATGATGATGATGAAGCCAGGGGATAAGTGCAAGCATACGCCGCAAACCCTTGTGTGTGTTGGGCGCCCAGCCCACGATATGTTGTGGGTCAACCACTATCTGACCTGTGCAGCATTTGTGGATAAGTTCTATGCCCGGGTTTATCCACAGCTTCTACCCGAAGTTCCTGGCCTAGCCGGACAGGGCCCGAAGCAGGTTCTCCCAATCCTCGCGAATCTTGCCATCGGTGGCGCGCAGTTCACCGATCAGCCGGCAGGCGTGCAGAACGGTGGTGTGATCCCTCCCTCCGAAGGCATCGCCGATCTCAGGCAGCGAATGCGCGGTCAGCTCCTTGCAGAGCGCCATGGCCATCTGCCGAGCACGAGCCAATTGCCGGGTGCGCCGTTTGTGCAGCAAATCGGCAACCCGAAGTTGGTGATAATCGGCTACCAGTTTTTGAATGTTCGGAATGCTGAGCTGGCGTTCCTGCACGGTCAGCAGATCCCGAAGCGCCTCCTGTGCGAACTCGATGGTGATCGACCGGCCAGTGAAATGCGCCCGCGCCACCAAGGTATTCAAGGCCCCCTCAAGATCACGCACATGCGATCGCATGCGCTTGGCGAGCATGAACGCAACCCCCTCCTCCAACACCACACCCTTCAGTTCCGCCTTGCGCAGCAAGATGGTCGCGCGTGTCTCAAAATCGGGTGGCTCGATCGCCACCGGCAAGCCCCACCCCAGTCGTGAGGTCAGCCGCGGCTCCAGGTTCTGGACCTCTTTGGGGTAGCGGTCGCAGGTCAGGATGATCTGCTGGTTGGACTCGAACAGCGCGTTGAACGTGTGGAAAAACTCTTCCTGGGTACGATCCTTGCCAGCGAAGAATTGGATATCGTCGATCAGCAAAGCATCGACGCTACGATAGCGTTGCTTGAAATCATCCATGTTCTTGGCGTTGAGCGCGCGGATCATCGCCATGAAAAACTCTTCCGAACGCTGATACAGCACCCGGAACCCCGGCTTCCGGGCGCGCATCAGGTTGCCGGCCGCGTACATCAGATGGGTTTTCCCGAGCCCGGTGGCCCCATACAACAGTAAGGGGTTCGACTCGCGCCGGCCAGGATTGAGCGCAACCTGAAAAGCCGCAGCCCGACCAAGCTGATTCGACTTGCCCTCGACGAAGTTATCGAAGGTGTAGGAAGGATCCAGCCGGCAGTCAAAATCCGGCGCCAGCTCCGCTTCCTGACTTACCAACGCTGCCGGCTCCGCTTGGCTGCTTTTGCTTGGAACCGAACGCTTGTTTGAACCGACCTCAAAACGCACTTCGACCGGCGCACCAGCGAGATGCGCAAGCACCCCCTCGATCCGATCCCGGAAGCGCTCCTGGATGACATCGAGCACGAAGCCGTTCGGCGCCAGCAGGCGCACCAAACCAGCGTCCTCCTGAACCTGTAATGGTCGCAACCAGGTCAGCACATCCTGTTCGCTGTACTCGGTCTCAAGCCGGGCCAGCACACGTTCCCATAAAGTGGACATAAGCAGAAAACACCGCGCACAGCGAGAGACCAGGCCGCACAGTCTAGTGCAGGCCCGCCGCCAACACATCCGCACGCCCCGCAGACGCGCGCAGCCAAACGGAAAACCGTATCAGAGACTCAGTGCATCGAGCCGCCGATGACCGCCAGGCTTGGCGTACGAGGCGCTGGCCACGCTACAATGCGCGTTCTTTCAAGCCCCAATTGACCGTGGTCGCAAACGCATACCCAAGGAACGCGCCGTGAACAAAACCGACCTCACTTTTCTCAAGCACTTCGCCATGGTCATCGGTGGCTTGGTGCTGCTGACCCTGGTACTGATCGTCGGAGCGCGCGTCGTTCATCAACGACTTCCCGCGCCAACAGCCGCGCAGCAAGTAGCACAGACCGACCAGCGCATTGCACCGGTCGCCGCAGTTTATTCCGGTGAAACCGGCCAAGCGGCGCTGCAGGCCGCCCAGGTTGCGGCTCAGCAAGCCACCAAGGGTCAGGTCGCCTATGACGGCAGTGTCGATGGCAGCCTTATTTACGCCAAACTCTGCGGCGCCTGTCATGCCAGCGGCGCAGCAGGTGCACCCTCCCTTAACAAGGCCCAATGGGCGGTACGTCAGCAGCAAGGCTTCGATCTCCTGGTCCGTCATGCCATCGACGGGTACCAGGGGTCGGCTGGCATCATGCCGGCACGCGGCGGCAACCCGGCACTCAGTGACGAACAGATCAAGGCCACCGTTCGCTGGATGCTGGACAACCTGGAAGATTAAACCGCCGCTGCTGCTCGCCAGCCGGTCGTTCCGCAGCAGCAGCTTTACAATCAGAGTCACCGCTCATGCATAGCATTCACCGCTGGTCGGCCTTTGCCGCAGCCATGCTGCTGTCGGCATGTGGCCGGTTTGGCAGCGAAACGGTTCCGCGGGCATTCGATGGCCCCCTGGTCTGCGGAAAACCCGCCGCCCGCATAGCGGCGATCCAGGGGACCGGCCTGATGAGCCCGGTACTCGGCCAATTGATCGAGCTGGAAGCGACATTGACCGCCAAACCCCGCGGTTTCGGTGGCTTTTTCGTGCAGGCGCCACCCGCTGAGCAGGACCAGGATCGGTCAAGCTCCGAAGCACTATTTGTCGCCCACCAAGAGGCCACGCCGCGCTTGAAGCCCGGCACACGGGTGCGTGTGCGCGGTCGAGTTGCCGAACTCGGTACACCGCCGGAATCCACCACCGCCCTGGTCGAAGTCAGCCAGATCCTCGTCTGCGCTGCCTCTGCACCGGTCGCACCACGCACCCTGCCGGCGATTCCACCCCGATGGAGCGATTGGGAGGCTTACGAGTCCGAATGGCTGGAATTGCCTGGGCCGGTGACGGTCATCGGCACCGACCATTTGACCAGTGCAGGACAGATCCTGGTTTCGCTCGATGGTCGGGACTTCGCACCGACCGAATCTTCGCCACCCGGCAGCAAGGCCGACGCCCTGGCCGCCGACAACCAGCGCACCCGCCTGATTCTGGATGACGCCCAAGTACACGGCGAACCCAAGCGCTTGTGGATGTTGCCCGAGCCGCTCACGGCGGAATCGCCCTGGCGGGTCGATAGCCAGCTGCGCGGCATCCAAGGCATCCTCGAGCAACGCGACCAGGCCTGGCGTCTGCAACTGACCGCAGCGATCAAACAGATCCAACAGGCACCAAGGCCCGCAACGACGCCCGAAGTCGACGGCGATTTGCGCATTGCCAGTTTCAACGTTAACAACTACTTCAACGGCGATGGCCACGGCGGCGGCTTCCCTACTGCGCGTGGCGCCAACAGCCTGGCCGCCTTCAAACGCCAGCGCGCCAAGGTGCTGGCGGCACTTACAGCGCTGGATGCCGACGTTATCGCCCTGATGGAAATCGAAAACGACGGCTTTGGCGCCGACAGCGCTATAGCAGACCTCAGCCGATCCCTGAACGGCGTTCGCGCCGAGGGTGAGGACGATTACGACTACGTACGGGTCGGTGATGCAGCCATCGGTACCGACCTGATCACGGTGGGCCTGCTCTATCGGCGCAGCCGGGTACAGACCCTGGGTGCCGCCGCGGTACTCGATGAACAGCCATTCCAAGGTCTCGCCCGACCGCCACTGGCACAGAGCTTCCTGGCCAAGGGCGTGGTCTTCACGGTCATCGCCAACCACTTCAAATCGAAGGGCGGTTGTCCAAAATCGGCTTCGCCCGACGCCGCCCACGGCGACGGGCAAGGCTGTTGGAATGCCAGCCGAGTGGAAATGGCGCGCAGGGTATTCGACTGGATGCAGACCGACCCGACCGACTGCGGCAGCCCGGCGGCGGTGCTGATAGGCGATTTCAATGCCTACGCACAGGAAGACCCACTCAGGCTGCTGCGCGATCGAGGCCTGGTCGATCTGGTCGAAACCTATGCCCGAGAACCCGCTTACAGCTACCAATACGAAGGCGCCTCGGGACGGCTCGACCACGCGTTTGCCACCCCGGCATTTGCCGCACTGACCAGTGGCGCAGCCGAATGGCACATCAATGCCGACGAGAGTCCGGCCCTGGACTATGCCGCCGCCCCGGATGCAGCCACGCGCCGGCAGCGCTACCGGGCTGATCCGTACCGAAGTTCCGACCATGACCCGCTGCTGCTCGGGCTCAACCTCCCCGCGGCATCTCCGGCGCTTTCGCCACCGTCAAAACCGCCGACTGCAGCGGCAGATAGGTGACAAAACCGTGATTTTGCCTTAAAAGCCATTCCGGTTTTCGGCGCAATCAGGCATGCTGCGCCGGCGTCGCCACGGTCGGCGACTTAATCGACACTTCAGGAGACTGCCATGCTAAAAGCAGGTGAACCAGTTCCCGACTTTGCCTACGCTTCCGAGACGTTCGGCGCCGTATCCGCTCGCGCCCTGCGCGGCAAGCGCTACGTGCTCTATTTCTATCCAAAGGACGACACCCCGGGATGCACCCGGGAAGCCTGCGCTTTCCGCGACAACCTGCCCAAGTTCGCTGGCGCCGGGGTACAGGTGTTCGGTGTCAGTGCGGACGACGAAAAGTCCCACATCCGTTTCAGCCGCAAGCATCTGCTGCCATTCAAATTGATCCCCGATCCGGATCATGTGATCTGCGAGCGCTTCGGCACCTGGATCGAAAAGAGCATGTACGGGCGCAGTTACATGGGCGTCGCCCGAACCACCTTCGTTATCGCCGCCGATGGTCGTATCGAACGTATCTGGGAGAAGGTCGCACCCGATGGCCATGCCGAAGAAGTGCTGGCCTGGTTGAATGGCGAAACCCAGCCGGGCACCGCCTCCAGTGGTGGCAAGAGTAGACCAGCGGCGGCTGCGCGATCCCCGGCCACGACCGCTTCAGATAAATCCGCGTCGGCAAGCAAACCCAAGGCACAGCCGTCGCCGACCGCTCCGATTGTCAAGACAGCACCCGCAGCCGCTCGCCAAACGCCCAAGCCGGCGACCAGTGGCCCGGCAAAGGCGGATGTCGGCGCAGGCAAACCGACCGAAAAAAAAATCGCGCTGGCACCGAGCAAGGCCGGTAGAGCAGCGGCGATAAAAACCGCAGCCAAACCGACTAAACCGGCCAAGCCGATCAAGGCGGCTCCAAAAAAGGCCCCCGCCAAACCCATCAAAGCCAGCAAGGCCGTGCCGGCCAAGGCCACGAGCAAAGCCACCAAGCGCCCCGCGTCTGCGCACAGGCCGGTCGCGGCCAAAAAGACGCGGCGCTGATCGCACACTTGCCAAACCGGCTCGCCGATCGACCGGCTTGACACCGAGGGCGCAACGCAGCGGCCCGGCAGCGGCCGCTCAGCGTTCGGAATGGCCCGCCGCGAAATAATCGCGGCGTTCGAACAGGCCCGGCCGCACCAAGTCGACAAAGGCGCGGGCCTGTGGGCTCAGGTACTTGCCCTTGCGCATCACCACCCCGTATTGGCGGGGCGGAAAGAACTGCCGCATATTGCGAACCTCGAGGCGATCGGTCGGGGTCAGGCAAATGCCAGTAACGATTGAAATGCCGAGGCCCATGGCCACGAACTGTTTGATTACCTCCCAGCCGCCGACTTCGATCGCCACGTGGTAGGGCACCCGTGCCTGCTGAAAAATCAGATCGACCAGCCGATAGGTGGTCAGTCGCTTGGGCGGCAGGATCAGGCCATACGGGCTCAAATCCTTGAGGGTGATTGCGGCCTTGCCGGACAGCGGGTGATTGAGCGGGGTGATCAGCATCGGGTCGAAGGCATAGACCGGCTCCCAGGCCAGATCATTGGGTACGTCGAGCATCGAACCGACCGCAAAATCGACCTGATCCGAACGCAGCATGGCCAGTCCATCGCTGCCGGTGACGTTGTGCAACTGCAGGCGCACCGAGGGCTGCTGCTTGCGGAACGCCTGAACCAAGGGCGGCAACAAATACTGGATGGTGGAGGTTCCCGCGGCGATGTTGAGCTCGCCGGCATCGAGCCCGTCGATCTTGCCTCGAAACGCCTGATCGAGACCATCCAATCCATCGATCAGCGGCAGCGCCAATTCGTACAGCATCTCGCCTTCGCGCGATAAGGTGACGCGGCGCCCGCGGCGCTGCATCAAGCGCTTGCCGAACTCACGCTCCAGCGCGGCGATCTGCAGACTGATCGAAGGCTGGCTAAGGAACAGCGCCTCGGCAGCACGCGACAGCGTGCCAAGCTTTGCGGTCATACAGAAGGCGCGCAGCTGCTTCAAGCGGCTGCCCTTGTAATAGAACCTGGGTGCCGCCGCGGGCCCGGCTGTGGTCGGGCGTTTTCCTGGATTTTTGCTCACCAGCGAACGTTTGTTTCGCTTATCCATAGCTTCCACCACCTAGAAAATGCTCTGACAGCAATAGTTTAGCCAACTATTGACTAACTCAAGCTTTCCCATTGAAACATTTTCTTTGTCAAAGCTGACTCTGTCACCTAGGCTCGACGCATGGTTGGCGAGTGCGGAGGGCACGGACACCGATCGAACTCGACAGGAGCGAACGCATGAGCGGGTGCCGGCAAGCCACGTTGGATGAAGCCATCGTCAAGGTGTTGAGCCAACCGGCGCGAGACTTTCTGGCCGAACTGCATCGCCGTTTCGAACCGCGGCGGCAACAACTGCTTGCCATGCGCCGACAGCGCCAATCGGGATTCGATGCCGGGTGCCTGCCGGATTTCCTGCCGGAAACCGCGGCCCTGCGCCGTGCCGACTGGCGCGTCGCGGCAATCCCCGAAGCCCTGCTCGACCGACGGGTGGAGATCACCGGACCGGTCGACCGCAAGATGATCGTGAACGCACTGAACTCCGGGGCACGCGTGTTCATGGCCGATTTCGAGGATTCGAGCAGCCCGACCTGGACCGCGATGATCGAGGGCCAGATCAATCTGGCCGACGCCATCCGCCGCCAGATCGACTTCGTCTCGCCCGAGGGTAAGCACTACGCACTCAAGCAAGATGGCCTGGCGATCCTGATGGTGCGACCGCGCGGCTGGCACCTCGACGAGAAACACTTTCCGATCGACGCCCGGCCGATCGCCGGCGCCCTGTTCGACTTCGGCCTGTTCGTGTTCCACAACGCGCAGATGCTGGCCGAACAACAAAAAGGACCGTACTTCTACCTGCCGAAGTTACAAAGTCACCAGGAAGCCGCTTTGTGGGAAGAGGTGATCGCCTTCGGCGAAGTACGGTTGGGCCTGCCGATCGGCACCATCAAGGTCACCGTGTTGATCGAAACCCTGCCAGCCGCGTTCGAAATGGACGAGATCCTGCACGCGCTGAAATCGCGCATCGTCGGACTCAATTGTGGGCGTTGGGATTACATCTTCTCCTATATCAAGACTTTTCGCGCTCACCCCGACCGGGTGCTGCCGGAGCGCGGCCAGGTAAGCATGGCCGCACCTTTCCTCAAAGCCTATGCGCAACTGCTGATCGACACCTGCCATCGCCGCGGCGCGCTGGCGATGGGCGGCATGGCTGCGCAAATCCCGATTGCAGGCGACCCCGAAGCCAACGCCGCGGCACTGGCCAAGGTACGCGCCGATAAACGGCGCGAGGTGCAGTTGGGCCACGACGGTACCTGGGTCGCCCATCCCGGCCTGATCCCAGTGGCTGCGGAGGTATTCGATCAATTGGCCCCGGCCGTCAACCAGCTGGACCGACCAAGCAGTGGCCAGCGGGTGGAGCGGGACGCCTTGATCACGCCCTGTGCCGGCAGCATCAGCCGGACGGGATTTTTGAACAACATCGACGTCTGCGTGCGTTATGTCGCCGCCTGGCTCGACGGTCTTGGTTGCGTGCCGATCCACCACCTGATGGAAGACGCCGCAACCGCGGAAATTTCCCGGGCGCAACTCTGGCAGTGGCTGCATGTCGGGGGACTGCGTCTCGACGATGGTGCAGCGATCGACTTCACCCTGTTCGACCAGGCCATCGCCACAGTCGAACAGCGGGTCGATGCCAGCAACCGCCCCGGCGCCAACCGCATTCGCGAAGCAGCCGAGCAGCTGAGTGAATGGACCCATGCCGAACATCTGGTCGAGTTTCTGACCTTACCTTGCTATTCCCGATTGCCCTGAACCACAGCAATTTCCTCGATCACGGTGGGAGGGCCGTGGTCATCCGCACCACCCACGCCCGCAGCACCCAGGAGTCCCGCCATGAAAACCACCCTCCCGACCGCCGAACAGATCAAGCTCGACTGGCAGAACAACCCGCGCTGGGCCGGCGTCAAACGCCCGTACAGCGCCGAGGATGTGGTGCGCCTGCGCGGCAGCGTCAGCATCGAATATTCGCTGGCCCGCCGCGGCGCCGAAAAACTCTGGCATAGCCTGCACACCGAAGCCTTCGTCAACGCACTCGGCGCGCTGACCGGCAACCAGGCCATGCAGCAGGTCAAGGCCGGACTCAAGGCAATCTACCTGTCCGGCTGGCAGGTTGCAGCCGACGCCAACAGCGCCGGCGCGATGTACCCCGACCAGTCCCTGTACCCGGTCGATTCGGTGCCGAACGTGGTGCGCCGGATCAACAACACCCTGCTGCGCGCCGACCAGATCCACCACGCCGAAGGCCGCGACGACATCGATTGGTTGCAACCGATCGTGGCCGACGCCGAGGCCGGTTTCGGCGGTGTGCTCAACGCCTACGAATTGATGGCGCACATGATCGAGGCCGGCGCCGCCGGCGTGCACTGGGAAGACCAGTTGGCCAGCGCCAAAAAATGCGGACACATGGGCGGCAAGGTGCTGGTGCCGAGCCAGGAAGCCGTGCAGAAACTGATCGCCGCCCGCCTGGCCGCGGATATCGCCAACGTTCCGACCTTGATCGTGGCGCGCACCGACGCCATGGGCGCGGCCCTGGTCACCAGCGACGTCGACGCCAACGACCGGCCGTTCTGCACCGGCAAGCGCACCATCGAGGGCTTTCACGAAACCCGCATGGGTATCGAACAGGCGATCTCACGCGGGCTCGCCTACGCGCCCTACGCCGATCTGATCTGGTGCGAGACCGCCACCCCGGACCTGGCCCAGGCTCGTCAGTTCGCCGAAGCCATCCATGCCAAATACCCAGGCAAGCTGCTCGCCTACAACTGCTCGCCGAGCTTCAACTGGAAGAAGAACCTGGACGAGGCCACCATCGCCGGCTTCCAGAAGGAAATCGCCAGCTACGGCTACAAGTTCCAGTTCATCACCCTGGCCGGCTTCCATGCCCTCAACCACTCGATGTGGAAGCTCGCCCGTGGCTACCAGGAACGCCAGATGGCGGCCTACGTCGAACTGCAGGAACAGGAATTCGCCGACGAGAGCAAGGGCTATTCCGCCGCCCGCCACCAGCGCGAAGTCGGCACCGGCTACTTCGACAAAATCAACGAAGTCATCGCCGGCGGCGCCTCCTCACTGGCCGCGCTGCAAGGCTCGACCGAGGCCGAGCAGTTCGACCACGCCGCTTGACGCGGATGCTACAAAAACGAAGGGCGCCGCTGCCGGCGCCCTTCGTGGTTTACCAGCTACCGCTTAACCAGCGGTAGCTCAGGACGCGCGATGCCGGACCAGCATCAGGCCGAGCCCAAGTACGCCGAACACCAGCAGCAGCCGTTCGAGATGGCCCAGGGCCGGGATCGCCGCTGGCGCCAGCACCACTGGGGCCGCGACCGCCGTGGCCGACAGCGGGTAGCTGAAGTTCTCGCCACCCGAACCGGTGCAGTTGAGTGTGCCGGCGAACGCGCCGGGCGCTGCGCTGCTGAACGACACCACGACATCGGCATTGCCCGCAGCGGGCACCGACAGCGGGATCGGGCTGACGGTGAACTCGGTGGCAGCCGGCTGGGTGCAGGTGACCGTGCCGGCGCCCGTGCCCGGATTCTGGAAATTGATCAGGGCGGTAGTCGCCACGCCACCCACGGTGAAGGGTGGCAGATTGATCGTGACGCCCGAGGCCGGGGTGGAAGTGATCGGGGCCGCCGCCTGGGTGAGGGTCAACTGGGTGGCCGAAACCGTGCCGGTATCGAGATTGGCGCTGTCGGTGAAGTTCAGCGTCCAGGTGCCATTGATCTGGGCCGGGGTCAGGGCGGCAAACGCCGCGTTCAGTGCGGTCGCGGCCGGTGGATTGACGGCACCGGCACCACCCACCGGGGTGGTGAAATAGGTTCCGGCAGCAATGGGCGCCGCACCGGCGACAGCACCCGCTGCTGTCCAGATGTTGCCACTACCGGCAACCGCCGGGTCAACAAAAACATAGGGACCTGCTAGGTCGGAACTATCACCCGCGCCACCAGCGGTGGTGCTTCCAATGTTGCCAAAAAGTGGGAAACTGGGACTGCCACCGGGGGCGATCAGGGTGGCGGTGACATCGCCGGCCCAGGTGTGGGCGGGCGCAAAGGTGATCGACACCTGCAGGTCGGCAATACCGCCTGTAATGCCCGAAACCGCGAAGGTAGTGTTCAGGCCGGTGACGGGGTCGTTGTCCGGAATCGCACCCAGTCCCGCGCCCGGGAAGGTCTGTCCAAGGACCAAGGACGGGGCGATCAAGGCCGCACCCAGACCCAGGGTGATTGCCAAAGCCTTGCGCAGACGCGCTGGCCGCATTGCTATCGTATTCATCCCCGATACTCCCAGTTCAGTTGTTGAGTGATTTTCCCGCGATTCCGGAGGCACAAAACCACCAGACCGAGAGTCTGAAGCTACCTTAAACGGCAGCAATTGGCCAGCGCTTTAGTTCACGCTCTGGCAATTTTTTTGTGCACTGGGCAGACAGCCATGGCGGCCAGACCGTTGGTTGCACTAACCGGTGTTGCGCTTCCGATCACCGCCCGCTCTGCTAGCCTAGGCGGTCGCCCCGCCCGAGCGAACCGAATCACGCCATGGCAAACAGTCCTCCCCCCGATCTGCGCCAATTGCGGCAGACCCTCGATGTCATCGACCAGCAGTTGCTCGATCTGATCGGCGAGCGCCAGCAGACCATTGCCGCGATCGGCGAGATCAAGCGTGGTATCGGCAAGCCGCTGCGCGATTTTGCGCGCGAGAAGGAGGTGCTGGCGCTGGCCGCTGGTCACGCCGATGCCCGCGGTCTGGACCGCTCGTTGGCGCATGAGCTGATGAAGCTTCTGATCCAGCATTCGCTGACCACTCAGGAGAACGAGCAGCTACGCGCCGAGGCGCGCGGCGACGGCCGGCGTGCCCTGGTGGTCGGCGGCGCCGGGCGCATGGGTCGCTGGTTCGCGCGCTTTCTGGATTCGCAGGGTTTCGTGGTCGAGTTGGTCGACCCGGCGCTGGCCGCGGGCGGCACCAGCGCCGAGGGCTTCGCGCAACGCGGTCGTCTCGACCAAGGCGCGCTCGATCAAGAGCTGATCCTGATCGCGGCCGGGCTTGAAGCCAGTAACGCGGTCATGCTGGAGCTGGCCCGGCTGCGCCCGCCCGGCGTGGTGCTGGATCTGGCATCGATCAAGGCGCCGCTGGCCACCGGCTATCAGGCGCTGCAGGCGGCCGGGGTGGCAGTGGCTTCGCTGCATCCGCTGTTCGGGCCGAGCGCGGTGCTGCTCGCCGATCGGCACGTCGTAGTGATCGACCTGGGCGCGCCGCGGGCGACTGCGCTCGCGCGCGAACTGTTCGCGGCGACCACCGCCGTGGTGGTCGATATGTCGCTGGCCGAACACGACGCGCTGATGGCCGAGGTGCTCGGCCTGTCGCATGTGCTGAATATCGTGTTCGCCGCCGCGCTGGCCGCGGGCGGGGCCGACGAGCGGCGCCTGGAGCGTATCTCCAGTACCACCTTCGATGCCCAGACCCGGGTATCGCGCGCGGTGGTGAACGAGAACCCGGACCTGTACTTCGAAATCCAGAAGCACAATCCCAACAGCGCCGAGGTGCTTGACCGGCTGGCCAAGGCCTTGCAGGAACTGCGCGCCGCCCTGGACGCGGACGACCGTCCGCGCTTTGCCGCGCTGATGCGGGCCGGACAGAAACAGCTTGGCCAGCTCGCCGGGTCGTAGACTGGAACGGCCGGCCACGGTTTGGCCTGCCAATGCGTGTACCGACCGCCGCGTCCCCTGTCGCAAGTCCCCTTCCCAGCGGAACCCGTATGTCTGCCATCGAATCGCTCGAACCGGCATTGCGCCAGGCCCTGGCCAGCATGGGTATTGTCGGGGACGCCGAGCGGATCGGACGCTGGCTGCGCTATCTCGAACTGCTGGCGCGCTGGAATCAGACCTATAACCTGACCGCGATCCGCGATCCGGCCGAGATGCTGACCCGGCATCTGCTCGATTCGTTGAGCCTGGCGCCGTTCTGGAGCGAGGCCGAGATCGCCGATATGGGCAGTGGCGCCGGATTGCCGGGCATGCCGCTCGCCATCCTGCATCCCGAACGGCGGGTGGTGTTGATCGAATCCAATGGCAAGAAGGCGCGCTTCCTGCGCGAGGTCAAACGCCAACTCGGGCTCGACCAGGTGGAAGTGATCGAAGGCCGGAGCGAGGCACAGCGACTCGAAGCCGCGATCGGCTGCGCCACCGCCCGGGCGCTGGCGCCGCTCGCCACCCTGTGCGATTGGTGTCGGCCCTGGCTGGCTGCCGATGGCCGACTGCTGGCGATGAAGGGACCGGACCATCAGGCAGAGCTGACGGCGTTGCCCACGGATTTTGATCTGGCTGCCGTCGAGACCCTGCGCGTGCCGGGGCTTAACGCCGAGCGGGTGCTGGTGATCCTGACCCGTCGGCCCTTGTAGCCGACGGCTGGCTTGGTGTTCCGCCCGGGGAAAGAGCCGATGCGCAGCGACTATTGGTCATGCTTCCATCTTCAGTCCTCTGTCTTCTGTCCTCTGAACCGCTAAACTGGCCGGCCCCGCCCGTGAGAGCGGACTAACGCGGATCAGCGCATGACCCGAATCATCGCCGTGGCCAATCAGAAAGGTGGCGTGGGCAAAACCACCACTGCGGTCAATCTTGCCGCCGCGCTGGCCGAAGCGCGGCGCAAAGTGCTGCTGATCGATCTGGATCCGCAGGGCAATGCCACCATGGCCTCGGGCATCGATAAGAGCCAGGCCAAGCCGAATGGTTGCGAGGTGCTGCTGGAAGAGGTACCGGCCGAACAGGCGATCGTTGCCACCCCCGGTGGTTTCGACCTGATTCCGGGCAATGGCGACCTGACCGCGGCCGAGATCCGGCTGATGGACGAAATCGCCCGGGAGACCCGTCTACGTATCAGCCTGGCGCCGATCGTCGAGCGCTACCACTTCATCCTGATCGATTGCCCGCCCTCGCTCAGCCTGTTGACCCTGAATGCCTTGACCGCGGCCCAGGGCGTGTTGGTGCCGATGCAATGCGAGTACTTCGCGCTGGAAGGGTTGACCGCCCTGCTCAATACCATCAAGGCGGTCAAGACCCGGCTCAACCCGGCGCTGGAACTCGATGGGATTCTGCGCACCATGTTCGATGTACGCAACAATCTCGGCAATGATGTTGCCAATCAACTGGTCAAACACTTCGGCGACAAGGTGTTCCGCACCGTGATTCCGCGTAACGTGCGCCTGGCCGAAGCGCCTTCGCATGGTCTGCCGATCTCGCAGTACGACCGCGAATCGCGCGGGGCCATCGCCTATCTCGGGCTGGCCGGCGAGATGCTGCGGCGCGAACGCGACGCCCGCCCGGAAACCATCAAGTAAAGCGTAACGCCCAGCCGGCGCTCCTGCGTCGGCGGCGACCGCCGCAGAGGAAACAACCATGGCAGCAAAGAAGCGCGGTCTGGGACGGGGACTGGATGCCCTGCTCGGCATCGACACCAGCAGCGAGAACGCCAGCGCCGGCAGTGGCGAGTTGCGCGAACTGGCCATCGGGCAACTGCAACCGGGCCGTTACCAGCCACGCACCGGCATGGACCAGGAACGTCTGGCCGAACTGGCCGAGTCGATCAAGGCGCAAGGGGTGATCCAGCCGATCGTGGTGCGCCCGGTCGCCGGCGATCGCTTTGAGATCATCGCTGGCGAACGGCGTTGGCGCGCGGCCCAGCTCGCCGGTCTGAGCGCGGTCCCGGCGGTAGTGCGCGAAGTCGCCGACCAGGCCGCGGTGGCGATGGCCTTGATCGAAAACATCCAGCGCGAGGACTTAAATCCGCTCGAAGAAGCCGCGGCACTGAAGCGGCTGATCGAAGAGTTCAGGCTGACCCACCAGCTCGCCGCCGAGGCGGTTGGGCGGTCGCGCGCCGCGGTCAGCAATCTGCTGCGCCTGCTGGAATTGCCGGAAACCGTACGCCAACTGCTGGAGCAGCACCGCCTGGAAATGGGCCACGCCCGCGCCCTTATCACCCTGCCGGCGAAACAGGCGAATGAACTGGCGCTGGCCGCGGCCGACCACGGCTTGTCGGTGCGCGAACTGGAAGAGCGGGTGCGGCGTCTGCAACATCCCGCCACCGGCAAAGCCGCCAAGGCCGGCGGCAAACGCCGCGCCAGCGATCCGGATATCGACGCGCTGGCCAGCGAATGGTCGGAGAAGCTGGCCACCCGGGTCAGTTTTCAGCACGGCGCCAACGGACGCGGCAAGTTGGTCATTGCCTATCACAGCCTGGACGAGCTCGAAGGTATTCTCGAACGGATTCGTTGAACGCAGCCGCCGCTTCGATGATAAATGGTGGATGCGCTACGCTTATCCACCCTACCGAGCGTCCACCGTGACGACCGCGGTCGCTGCGTTCGAACTGTGTGCGCGCTCACGGCGCCTGGGGATGCAGATGACGTTCAATGGGCGCAAGAGGAATCCCCGATGCGCCGATTAGTCCTGCTACTCGCTTTGTGCCCGACTCTGGCGCTCGCCGCCGACTACCTGGTGGTGATCCCGGAGGACGCCTTCACCTATGTACCGAACGATTTGACCGTCGTCGAGGGCGACCGGGTCAGTTTCGACTACAGCGGCTTTCATCCGCTGCGCCAGGTGATCGCCATGGCCAGCACGGTGACCGCGCCCAACGCCCTGCTGTGCGACCAGTCCACGCCGATCTGCGACCGAGTAATGGAAACGCCCGGGGACTTTTTCTACATCTGCGTCACCCATCACCAGACCCACGACATGTTCGGTCGGGTGCGCGTGCTGCCCCAGTTGTTGTTCGCTGACTCGCTGGAAGACTGAGACAAAAAAAACTGGGCGGACCGCGAGGCCCGCCCGGTGACTTCGGCGTGCGCCGGATCGGCCGGCGAGGTCAGCCGATCAGAACGCTTCGATGTTCAGCCGACCCCCAGTCAACACCTTGCCGCCCAGTGCCGGGGTGGGAATGGTGCTGCCGAGTATTGCCGCCTTGATCTGGGCGGCGGTAGCGCCTGGATGGCGGGCCGCGTAGTAAGCGGCAGCCCCGGTGACGTGCGGGGTGGCCATCGAGGTACCGCTGAAATTGGCATACCCGGACACGACATTCTTGCCACTCTTCACTGGCACCGACGAGTAGATGCCCGAGCCCGGTGCACCCAGATCGACCGTGGTCGCGCCCCACTGCGAGAAACTCGACAGGCCACCAGTGGAGGTGGTCGAGGCGACCGCAATCACGTTGGCGTTGGGGTAGTTGGACGGGTAGCTCGCGGTCGCGTCGTTGTCGGTGGCACTGTTGCCGGCGGCCGCGATGAACAGAATATCCGCCTGCTCGGCCCGAGTAATGGCATCCTGCAGACCCTGCGAGAAACCGCCGCCGCCCCAGGAGTTGTTGGTGGCGACCAGGTTGAGGTTGTGGCGCAGCTTCAGATCGCTGAAATAGTCGACCGCCAGAATCGCATTGGCGGAAGTGCCGCCGCGACGACCGAGGAATTTGGCGTTGAGCAGCTTGACGCTCCAGCACACCCCGGCCACACCCTTGCCATTACCACCGACCGCGCCGATGGTTCCGGCGACATGGGTGCCGTGGTCGTCGCCCACGCCATCAAAGGTCGAGTTGTTATTGCCATCGAAATCCCAGCCGCGCACATCATCGACGTAGCCATTGCCGTCGTCGTCGATATTGTTCCCGGCGATTTCGCCCGGATTGGTGAAGGCGTTGGCGGCCAGATCCTCATGGGTGAACATGAAGCCTTCGTCGATGATGCCGATCACCACATTGCTGCAATCGGGGGTGCGCACCCAGGCCTCGGCAGCGCGGCTGCCGAAGGCATTGGTCGGCGAGGTGTTGTCGCCGTACATGCCCCATAGATTGCCGTTGGTGTAATGGGTGTCGTTGGACACGGCTTGGTGCTGGACGATCCAGTTTGGCTCGGCGAATACGACCGCCGGGTCGGCGCTGAGCGCGTCGATTGCGGCCTGGGTGGACGCGAAGCCGCGAGTGCTGACCAGCTCCAGGTCGCCACCGCGATCAGTGCGATCGCGGCCGCGGATCAGGGTCTGGACACGCTCGCCAGCGACCCGGCCGAGGGCGCGGCTACGCTCGCTACCGCGGACGCCATCGCGGTATTGCACGATCAGTTCACCAGCGACGTGGGCGACGCCGCGCTGCAACTCGGCGCGGATCAGCGCCTGATTGTCGGCAGCGATCGCCTGACCGGAACCCGCCAAGGCCATTGCAATGGCGGCCGCCAGAGCGGCTTTATTTTGAATTTTATTGCGCATTTGGTTTGACTCTCCCCGTGGAAAGGGCACGCACAACGCGGACCCAGCGGCGCAAGCTAGGCCAGAACCAGCTCCAATACGGTGACTTCTGGCACATTGCCGTTGAGGTGTAATATTTGCTCATCGGCCGACAATGTCGGCTGAGCAGCACGGCCGGGCCGCGGAACGCCGCGCGGGCCGCGCCCGATCAAGGGAAACTTGCAAACCCCGATTCCGACCCCGATCATGTGTCGATAATGAAAGCAAAACCGAGCTCGACGGGTCTCATCGCCACGATGAATCCCAAGCAATCGCAATTCGATGCCTTGGTCCGGGCGACCAGTTCCGAACTGTTCCGATTCGGTTACTGGCTGTGCGGCAACGAGGCGCTGGCCCACGACCTGGTGCAGGAGACCTACCTCAGGGCGTGGCGGTCGATGGACGACCTGCGCGACACCAAGGCGGTCAAGGCCTGGTTGGTCACCATTCTGCGACGCGAACATGCCCGCCTATACGAACGCAAGGGTCCGACTTCGTTCGAGGTAGTGGATGACCTGGAAATCGCCGATCTGGACTCGCTGAGTCCCGACCAGGCCGGCGAAGACAGTCTGGTCCGACGTGCGATCGGCGCCTTGGATGCGAAGTATCGCGAGCCGCTGTTGATGCAGGTGTTGGGAGGCTTCAGTTGTGAGGAGATCGCGAGCCAGCTCAAGTTGACGCCGGCAGCGGTTATGACCCAGTTGTTCCGAGCCCGGCAGAAGCTGAAAGCGGCGCTGGGCGGCAATGTCGATGAGGCCAAGGTGTATGAACTGTCTTGAATTCCGCCGCCAGATTGCGATCACGCCGCGCCAGCTCGATGCGCGCGCGCGCGGCCACCGCGAGGCCTGCCCGCGTTGTGCTGAGGCGCAGCAGCGTGCGCTGGTATTGGAGGGCAGTATCGATCGGGCCTTGGCAATACCGGTCCCGGCCCATCTGGCCGACCAGATCATCCTGCGCCAATTGACCAGCGCACGCGCCGAACGCCATGGGCGTGGTCATATGCTGATGCGGATCGCGGCCGGTGTCGCCCTGTCGCTGGGCGTGGCCACGGTTTCCTGGCTGGCCCTGGCGCCGACACAGTCCCTGGCGGCGAGCGCGGTCGAACATCTGAGCCACGAACCGCTGGCCCTGGCGGCACACGCGCCGATCCCCGAGGCAACCGTACGGGCGGTATTTGCCCGGGTAGGCAATCCACTTGGAGAGTTGCCCGGAGAGCTGAGTTACCTGCGCATCTGCGTTCTCGGAAAGCACAACGCCATCCACATGGTGATGCAAAAGCCGGCCGGTGCAGTGACCGTGATGTTCGTGCCCGGCGCAGCCGGCAGGACTCAGGACATCGACATCGCTGGCGTGCGCGTGCGCGAGCTCGCATTCGGTCAGGGCGCACTGTTGTTGATGGCCGATAGCGATCAGGATTTCGATCAGATCCAAAGCCAATTCGGCCATGCGCTGGCCGCGGAAACGGTGCAACTGTAAGGCCGGTCGGCGCGGCCGGCTGGGTAAACCGGTGAAATAATCCGCTTGGCCAATCGTGGCCAAGGCGATGCGGAGTTGCGCGTCGTCAACCTCGGTCGCTCAGCCAAGGCAAGGCGGGGCTCTGTAACGAAGACGGCGCCCTCGCTATGCTTGCCGGCACGCCAGCCCCACCCTGGTTCCGGATTGTTCATGAGCATAACCAGCGTGCTGGTCGTAGACGACGAACCAGCCATCCGTCAGCTGATCGAAGAGATTCTGCGCGACGAAGGCTATGCGGTGAGTACGGCCGCGAGTCTGGCGGCAGCACGCGCTTTATTGGCTCAGGCTACACCCGATCTGATGCTGCTCGATGTCTGGCTGCCGGATGGCGACGGCGTCGAATTTCTGCGCGAACTGGCGGAAGGTGGTGGCCTGCCGGCGCCGACCGTGATGATTTCCGGCCACGGCAACATCGAGACCGCGGTCAACGCGGTGCGCGTCGGCGCCTATGACTTTCTGGAAAAGCCGGTATCCCTGGCCAAGCTACTGCTGACCGTGCAACGCGCCCTGGAGGCGTCCCGACTCAGTCGCGAGAACGCCGGCCTGCGCCGGCAGCTATTGCCCAGCGCCCCGGTCGGCACCAGCCCGGCCACGCGGATGCTGACCCAGCAATTGCAACGGGCGGCACAGACCGACGCGGCCTTGATGATCCGCGGCGAGCCCGGCACCGGCAAGGAAACCCTGGCCCGCTACGTACACCAGATGAGCACGCGCGCGCACGCCGCCTTCGTGCGGCTGGCGCCGGGCGTGGTCGCCGCCGAGCGATTGTCGGCGGCGCTGTTCGGCCGCGAAGATGCGACCGGCGTCGCGGCCGGCGCGCTCGAGCAGGCCGCCGGCGGCACGCTGTATCTGGACGAAATCGCCGGACTGCCCGACACCATCCAGGCACGCTTGGCGGCGGCCCTGGAGTCGCGCCGGTTCGCCCGCGACCATGGCCGCGCCGACCTGCCGGTGCAGGCCCGGCTGATCGCCGCCAGCGCCCAGCCTTTAGAAGTCGAGCTCGGCGCCGGGCGCCTGCGCGAAGACCTGTTCTATCAACTCAATGTGTTGTCGGTGCAGGCACAGTCGCTGCGTGAGCGCCGCGGCGATATTGCCGACCTGCTCGACGCCCAGATCGCGCTGATCGCCACGCGCGATGCGCTGCCGCAGCGGACCATGTCGGCCGACGCCCTGGCGCGGCTGGTGGCGCACGACTGGCCGGGCAATCTGCGCGAACTGCGCAACCTGATCCAGCGCCTGCTGATTATGGGCGACGAGGGTGAAATCGACCTGGACGAAGTGACCGAGGCGCTGGGCATCGTCGCCCCTGGGCCGGGCCGGATCGCCGGCGATTTCCTGCTCGATCTCAGCGTGCCACTACGCGACGCCCGCGAACGTTTCGAACGCGCCTACCTGATGCGTCAGCTCAAACTGTGTGCGGGCAGCGTCAGCCGGCTGGCGGCGGTGGCTGGCATGGAGCGCACCCACCTGTATCGCAAACTGAAGGATCTAGGTGTCGACCCGAAGTCCCTTGATGTGGCTTGAAGGCGGGGATTGGGGAATCGGGAATCGGGAAGCGGGAATCGGGAAATAGGTTGTGCTGAGCACAGCGAAGTTAGCGGCTAGGGACTAGAGGCTAGAGGCTAGGGAAAGTCCCGCCTTTAGCCCCTAGCCTCTAGTCCCTAGCCCCTGGCTTTGTTGCGCTGACCAAAAACCGCTGCGCTCAGCACAACCTATGCCGCGCTGGGGTTTCAGCTGCGGCGGTGCAGGGCGGCGAGGAAGGCGGCCAGCGAGCCGGCACCGGCAACCCAGATCGGCAGTGGCAATTCCAGCCAGCGCGGGCCCTGAGCACCCAGCGCGTAGAGCAGCGCGGCGGCAACCAGCAGGCCGGCGCCGAGCACGGCGAACACGGTGCGGCGCTGGCCTTCGCGCGATTCATCGACCAGCGCCTGCATTTCTTTCGAGCGAATCTCCATGGCGTGATCGCCATTGACCGCGGCCGCCAACCAGGCGTGGATCAGGCTGGGCATTTCCGGGGCGTGGCGGGTGAGTTCCGGCAGCTTCTCGACCAGGCGCTGGCGCAGCGCGGCCAGCGAATAGCGTTCGCGCATGATGACTTCGAGCACCGGCCGCGCGACCGCGATCAGGTCCAGGGTCGGATGCAGCAGGCGTCCGACCCCCTCGATATTGAGCAGGGTCTTCTGCAGCAGCAACAATTGCGGCTGGATGGTGAGCTCGTAGCTTTGCGCCAACTGGAAAATCCGCGCCAGCACCTCGCCCAACGAGACCTCGGCCAGCGGTTTGGTGAAATACGGCTCGCAGACGCTGCGCACCGCCGACTCCAGTTCGTCGACGCGGATGTGCGCCGGCATCCAGCCGGCCTCGATGTGCAGCTCGGCGATGCGTCGATAATTGAACGAGAACATCGCGCGGAAATTCTCCGCCAGGTAATAGCGGTCGGCCTCGGGCAGCGAACCCATGATGCCGAAGTCGAGCGCGATGAAGCGCGGGCTGTCCAGACGGCTGGCGTCCACCCAGATGTTGCCGGGGTGGGCGTCGGCGTGGAAGAAGTTGTCGCGGAACACCTGTTGGTAGAACAGCCGCACGCCTTTTTCGGCCAGAGCCACGCGGTCGATGCCGATCGCGTCCAGCGCGGCCAGGTCATTGACCGGAATTCCACGCACTCGCTCCAGGGTCAGCACGCGATCGCGACTCCAGCGCCAGTGGACTTTTGGGATCAGCAAGTCCGGCGAGTCCCTGAAGGTGCGCGCGAGCTGGCTGGCATTGGCGCCTTCGCGCTGCAGATTGAGCTCGTTCTTGAGTGTGCGTTCGATCTCGGCCACGATCTCGCGCGGCTGGAGCTTGTCGGCGTTGGGCAGATGGCGTTCGGCGATCCCGGCGAGCAGTCGCAGCAGGGCCAGATCCTCGGCGACCCGCTGCTCGACGCCGGGACGCAGCACTTTGACCACCACTTCCTCACCCTCCGGAAGAATCGCCGCGTGGACCTGGGCGATCGACGCCGAGGCCAAGGGCTGGCGTTCGAACCAGCGGAATAGTTCGCCGACCGGCGCGCCCAGCGCCCGCTCGACCTCGGCCGCGGCCAGTTCGCCGGGGAAGGCCTGGACTTGGTCCTGCAGCAGGGTCAGTTGGTCGGCGATGTCGGCCGGTAGCAGGTCGCGTCGGGTGGATAAAATCTGCCCGAACTTGACGAACAGGGGACCCAGCTCCTGCAAGGCCAGGCGCAGTCGGGCACCGCGTTCGAGCGCGGCGATATCGGCGCGCGGCCGCGGCAACAGGCTGCGCAGCCAGCGCGTCCAGCGCAGCCCGGGCAGGACATCGAGCAACGCATCCAGGCGATAGCGCGCCAGGGTAACGGCGATGCTGACTGCCCGCAGCGCCGGCCGGATCACGGCCGATCCAGCCTTGCGGCCAGTCGGCGCAGCCTGGCTTCGGCCCGCTCCACGGCATCGCGCAGCGCGGCAATGTCGCTGGCCAATGCGTCCTGCTCGGGCCGGGCGATGCTATCGCGACCTTCTTCGCGCAGATACTCGGCGCCGCTCTCGGCCAGGCTCTGGCCGCTGGTCTTCAACCAGGCGAAGGCGGCCTGCAACTGGCGCGCGAGCTGCGGCCCGAACACCGGTCCCAGCCGGTTGGCCAGGGCCAGCTCCCAGTCCGGATCGAAACGTTTACCCAGACGCTCGATCCTGCGCAGCAATTCGGCATCGCCAGCAATCTGTACGCGCCCGGCCGGCAGACTGTCGGCAGCAGCTGGTCGCAGCAGGCCGACCAGACCGGACAAGGTGGCCTTCAGACTCAGATCGCTGCCCGCATCATCGGCCGGGCCGACACGCAGGCGGGCACCTTCAACGGCAATTCGCAGCGCCCAGTCCGGCCCGCTCCAGCGCAGCGTAAGCGAGCGACCATCCAGCGCCGCGAGCTCACCGGGCAGATCCGGATCGAGGCCGAGTGCCTCATTCAACAGGACTTCGAGGATGGCGCCGAGGCGGGCCTTGAGCGCGCTTGATGGAAGCAGGTCGTTCATCCAAACAGTGTAGCGGTGGCGCCGTTCGATTGCCCTGTAGAATCGTCGCAATCGCCTGCGAACCCGGTCTGCGCCACGCCATGTTGATCGTCTCCGCCCAAATCGAAATCCCGGAAAGCGAGCTGACCGAGCGCTTCGTGCGTGCCCAGGGCCCGGGCGGGCAGAACGTCAACAAGGTCGCCAGCGCAGTCGAGCTGCGCTTCGATGCGCGGGCTTCGCGGGCCTTGCCCGAAGCGGTGCGCGAGCGTCTGTTGCAGCGCGCTGATCGGCGCATCAATGGCGAGGGCGTGGTGGTTATTCAGGCCAACCGCTTTCGTTCGCAGGAACAGAACCGCGAGGACGCCCGCGCCCGCCTGATCGCCCTGATCCGGGCTGCGACCAGCGTGCCGAAAAAGCGTGTGCCGACCAAGCCGACCCGCGCCGCCCGTGAACGCCGGATCGGCGCCAAGCGCCAGCGCGCCGGGGTCAAGGCGAGTCGCGGTCGGCCACCCGTCGGAGGCGAATGATGGCCACACCGGTGGTCGCGGAACTGCCGCCGCTGGCGCCTTCAACCCAGCGTCCCTGGGTGCGGGCAGTGGCCCGGGCGGTGCTGCGCCTGGCCGGTTGGAAATTGCGCGGGGCATTTCCCAACCGCAGCAAATTGCTGCTGTTGGCGGTGCCGCATTCCTCGGCCTGGGACGTGATCTGGGGCATGCTGATCAAACTTGCCACCGGCATGGACATCCAGTTCATGGCCAAGCAGGAGCTGTTCTTTTTTCCGCTCGGCGCCTTGCTGTCCGCGCTCGGCGCGGTCCCGGTCGATCGGCACGCGGCGCACGGTGTGGTCGGCGCGATGGTCGAGCGGTTCGCCAGTCGCGAGCGGGTCTGGGTGGTGCTGGCGCCCGAAGGCACGCGCCGCAAGAGCGAACACTGGCGAACCGGCTTCTGGCACATCGCCCGCGCCGCCCAGGTACCGGTGTGCTGCATCGCCCTGCACTATCCAGAGCGCGAGTTCAGCGTTGGCCCGAGCTTCGAAATGAGCGACGACATGCATGCCGATATCGCCCGGCTGCGCGACTATTACGCACCCTTCCAGGGCAAGCATCGCCGCCGTAATTAAGGGTGGTTGTGGACTAAACTGGTGCAATGACGCCGGCAGTCCCCGACAAAATCCTCGATCAACTCACCACCCCGGTGCTATTGCTGGATGCCGAGGCGAGGATTGCGCACGTCAACCCAGCCTTCTGCGCCTGGGTCGGTATCGGCCGCCGCCGCTGGCTTGGCCTCGGTCTGGACGCCCTGGGCGCGCCGGCCCTGGCCGAGCTGTTGCAACAGAGCGAAGTAACCGGCCAATCGGAGCGCTTTGCCCAACAAAGCATTCGTCCGCACACCGAAATCGAACTGCGCGCCGCGATTTGGGTTACCCCACTGCCACCCGATAGCGGCTGGCGCGCGCTGGTCGAATTTCACCTCGAAGCCGACGACCCGGCCGCCGAAGCGCGCTGGCCGCAGGCACTGTCGGCGACCCTGCGCGGGCTGGCGCACGAGGTGCGCAACCCGTTGGCCGGGCTCAAGGGCGCGGCGCAACTGCTGGCGCGACGGATCAACGACCCGGACGCGCGCCGTTATCTCGAGGTGATCGAGGCGGAAACCGCACGCCTGGCACGCTTGGTCGAGCGCCTGCTCGATCCGCACCCCGCCCGCCCGTTGACCCCGGTCAATGTGCACGAGGTGCTGGAGCGGGTACGCCTGCTGGCCGAGGCCGAGGCCGGCTGGGCGTGCCGGATCCTGCGCGACTACGACCCTAGCCTGCCGGCGGTGCGGGCCGACGACGACCGCCTGATGCAGGCCTTGTGGAATCTGCTGCGCAATGCTCTGCAGGCCGGGGCGGCGGAAATCCGTCTGCGCACCCGCGGCGAACACGGCGTCACCCTGCCCGGCGGGGTGCAGCGTCTGGCGCTGCGCATCGATGTGATCGACGACGGCGCCGGCGTGGCCGAGGAACTGGCCGCACGGGTGTTTCTGCCGCTGGTCAGCGGCGCCGCCGAGGGCGGTGGTCTCGGGCTTGCGATCAGCCAGGAAATCGTCCGCGAACATGGCGGCGCGATCCATTTCAAGAGCCGCCCCGGCCATACCGTGTTCAGCATCTGGCTGCCGCTGCCGGAACAGTGAGCCCGCGCCATCAACCCATCGGGAGTTAAGCTTATGCACGAAATCTGGTTGATCGACGACGACCGCTCGGTGCGCTTCGTGCTGGCCGAAGCGCTGCGCGAGGCTGGTTACATGGTGCGCGACTTCGACAACGCCCGCGCCGCCTTGTCGGTACTGGCGCACGCACAACCGGCGGCGGTGTTCACCGACGTGCGCATGCCCGACCTGGATGGTTTCGGCTTTCTGGAAGCCTTGCAGCAGCTCGGCGTCAAGGTGCCGGTGATCGTGATCAGCGCCTATACCGATGTCGCCAGCACCAGCGCCGCGTTTCGTGGCGGCGCCTTCGACTTTCTGCCCAAACCATTCGATCTGGAGCAGGCGGTAAGGCTGGCGGAGCGCGCCATCGCAAGCGGCCAAGGGTCGGCGTCGGCGCCCGCTCCGGCGACGGTGCAACGCCAGGGATTGCTCGGCGATTCGGCGCCGATGCGCGAGTTGTTCCGTGCCATCGGTCGGGTCGCGCCGACCGATCTCAACGTGCTGATCACCGGCGAAACCGGCACCGGCAAGGAACTGGTGGCGCGCGCCCTGCACCAGCATTCGCGACGCAGCAAGGAAGCCTTCGTGGCGCTCAACACCGCTGCGATTCCGTCCGAACTGCTGGAATCGGAGTTGTTCGGCCACGAGGCCGGCGCTTTCACCGGCGCCCAGCGCCGGCACGTTGGCCGCTTCGAGCAGGCCAATGGCGGCACCCTGTTCCTGGACGAAATCGGCGACATGCCGCTGGCCCTGCAAACACGCCTGCTCAGGGTGCTGGCCGAGGGCGAGTTCTACCGGGTCGGCGGCCGCGAGCTGATCCGGGTCGACGTGCGGGTGATCGCTGCCACCCACCAGGACCTGGATGACAAGGCCGAGCGCCACCTGTTCCGCGCCGACCTGCTGCACCGGCTGGATGTCATGCGCCTGCATCTACCCAGCTTGCGCGAGCACCGCGATGATGTGCCCTTGCTCGCCCGCCATTTCCTCGAACGGGCTTCGGCCGAGCTCGGCATCGAAGCCAAGCGCTTTTCGCGGGCGGCTCTGCAACTACTTGCCGCGCAGCACTGGCCGGGCAACGTCCGGCAACTGGAAAACCTGTGCCGGCGGTTGGCGGTGACCACCCCGGGTCGGGAAATCGCGGTGGCCGACCTGCCGCGCAGCGATACCCGCCACGCGCTGGCCGGCGATGCCGACGCCGCCAGCGCGGCTGATGAACGCGGCGAACGCGATGTGGATCCCAAGCAACGCCTGCTGTATCAGCCGGAGTCTGGCCAGGCCGAGTTCTCGCGCGCGCCGGTCGACTGGCGCGCGGCCCTGCGCGCCGAGGTGCTGCTCGCCCTGAAACGTGGCGAAAGCGGCATTTTCGATGCCACCCGCGCCCTGTACGACCGGGTCTTGCTTGATGCCGGGCTGGAAGTCAGCGGGGGCAACCGCATCGAGGCGGCGCGTCTGCTCGGCATCGGCCGCAACACCATCACCCGCAAACTCGGCGCCACCCGGCGCCGTGCCAAGCCCGCCGCTGGCCGCTAACCAGCGATCGAATGACCGTACTGGGCGCGGTACTTGGCGGCAAATTCGGCGAAGGTGAACGACTGGTTCTGGGTGCCGTGGTGCTCGATCTTGAGCGCCCCCATCAGCGCCGCGATGCGGCCGCTGGTGGCCAGATCGTCGCCGCGCATCAGCCCGAACAGCAGGCCGGCGCGGAACGCATCGCCGCAGCCGGTCGGATCCACTACCGCCTGCGGCCGCGCCGGGGGAATCTCGATCTGGCCAGCGCTGGTATGGATCACGGCGCCCTGCGGACCCTTGGTCACGATGTAGGCGTTGACCTTGCTGGCGATGGTCGCGGCGTCCCAGCCGGTGCGTTCCTGCAGCAGTTCGGACTCGTAGTCGTTGACCGTCACGTAATTGGCCTGCTCGATGAAATTGCGAAACTCCTCGCCATTGAACAGGGTCAGCGCCTGGCCCGGATCGAAAATAAATGGAATGCCGGAGGCGGCGAAATCCGTCGCGTGCTGCAGCATGGCGTCGCGCGAGTCGGGCGCCACGATGCCGAAGCTGACCCCGGCGACATCGCCGACCCGGGCCAGGTGCGAGCGGCTCATCGCCCCCGGGTGGAAGGCGGTGATCTGGTTGTCGTCAAGATCGGTGGTGATGAACGCCTGGGCAGTGAACAGATCTTCCTGCACCAGCACCCGGTCGAGGCGGATACCGAGCGCGGTGAAATGCGACTGGTAGGCGGCAAAATCGCAGCCGACCGCGGCCATCGGCACCGGCTCGCCACCGAGCAACTTGAGGTTGTAGGCGATATTGCCGGCGCAGCCGCCGAACTCGCGGCGCATCCGCGGCACCAGGAACGCCACGTTCAGGATATGCACCTTGTCCGGAAGAATATGATTCTTGAACTGGTCGGGAAACACCATGATGGTGTCGTAGGCAAGCGAACCGCAGATCAATGCTGACATGGTGATCCGGACTGGGAGATAGACCGCACATGGTGGCGAAGCCAGATCGTCATGGCAAGTCGTAGGGGCGACCCGCTGGGTCGCCCTGTGGTCGGGTGGCATCGTAGGGGCGACCCGCCGGGCAGCCCCTTGGTCGGGTGGCATGGTAGGGGCGACCCGCTGGGTCGCCCTTGGGTCGGTTCCGCCGCTGTGCGGATTGAACCGACCAACGCATCGATCGGCCCGCCTCAACCTCAGTAAGCGAACTCGCGAAACAGCGGATCCACCGAGCCGGCCCAGGGGCCATGAAACAGCTCGAGCTTGCGCTCGGCCGGGCACACACCGGCGTCGGCCAGTTCGATCAGCGGTTCGAGAAACTGGGTTTCATCCGAGCCACCAGCGTTCAGCCGAGCCCGTTGCTTGAGTCCTTGCGCGGCGATGCGCAATGCTTCGATCGCCAAATCCCGCACCGCGCCCTTGCGGAACGGGAGTTTGAGCGCTTGACGCGGCACCCCATCGCGCAGCGCGTGGCGCTCGGCGGCGCTGAAATCCCTGACCAGATCCCAGGCCGCATCCTGCGCGCCCTGGTCATAAAGAAGACCGACAAACAGCGCCGGCAGGGCGCACAGCCGACCCCATGGACCGGCGTCGGCGCCGCGCATCTCCAGAAAGGTCTTCAGCCGGACTTCCGGAAAGGCCGTAGTCAGGTGGTCGTTGAAATCGCTGAGCAGCGGTTTTTCACCGGGGACCACTTCGAGCCGGCCGGCCAGGAAGTCGCGGAAGCTCTTGCCGCTGGCATCCAGATACCTGCCATTGCGGTAGACGAAATACATCGGCACGTCGAGGATGTAATCGACATAGCGCTCGTAGCCGAAGCCAGGCTCGAACACGAAATCCAGCATGCCGGTGCGATCCGGATCGGTGTCGGTCCAGATCTGCGAGCGATAGCTCATAAAGCCGTTCGGTTGACCCTCGGTGAACGGCGAATCGGCAAACAGCGCGGTGGCGATTGGCTGCAGCGCGAGTGCCACGCGAAATTTCTGCACCATGTCGGCTTCGCTGCGGTAATCCAGGTTGACTTGCACGGTGCAGGTGCGGGTCATCATGTCGAGACCGAGTCGGCCGCGCTTGGGCATATAGTCGCGCATGATCCGGTAGCGCCCCTTGGGCATCCAGGGCATGTCCTGGCGTGCCCACTTCGGCTGAAACCCCATGCCGAGGAAACCCAGTCCGAGCGGATCGGCGACCGCGCGCACCTCGCGCAAATGGCCGTGTACTTCGGCGCAGGTCTGGTGGATATCGGCAAGCGGCGCGCCGGACAGTTCCAATTGTCCGGCCGGTTCCAGCGAAACCGAGGCGCCGTCGCGGGCGAGCGCAATGATGTTGTCGCCGTCGTACAGAGGTTTCCAGTCGAAACCATCGCGCAGTCCTTCAAGCAAGGCGCGGATGCCGTCCGGCCCGGCGTAGGCGGGCGGACGCAGGTCATCCAGTCGAAACCCGAACTTCTCGTGCTCGGTGCCGATCCGCCAGTTGGCCGGCGGCTTCTCGCCGCTGGCCAGGAAATCGACCAGCGCCTGGCGGCTCTCGATCGGCGCACTTGCGGCCTGGGACGGGTTGGACACGGCATCGCTCCACAAAATCGGATAGTGGCAGATGGAGCCGAGCGGAAACAATGCAAGTGCCGGCAGCGCGCTGCGTGTTCCGGGCCAGTCGTCGCCGAACGGTAAGGCCGCTGCCATCGCACTGTCACGCCGGCGCCGCACCATGCAGAGCGGGACCCAACCTGGTGTCCGATCCCCTCATCCAACGGAGTCCGACGATGTCCAAGCAAATCCTCAAGCGTCCGCTGGCCCTGGCTACGGCCAGCCTGCTGGCAATCGCAAGCGCCGACGCGGCGGTAGTGGTCAACGAACAATTCGAAGGCGGCTGGTGGAACCCGACCCAGGACGGTCGCGGCGTACTCGCCGACTACATCCCGGTCGA
This sequence comes from Lysobacterales bacterium, assembly GCA_050173995.1. GTDB lineage: Bacteria > Pseudomonadota > Gammaproteobacteria > Xanthomonadales > Ahniellaceae > 0-14-3-00-62-12. The sequence goes on from JBFXKH010000005.1 coordinate 49,380, forward strand.
TGACAGCCACGGCACCCTGTTTCTGGCGATCTTCAGCTTCGACAATGCCGGCAAGCCGATCTGGCTGACCGCACAGGTGGAACTTTCCGATCGCGAGTTCAAAAAGACCGGCGTGCCGGTCGGCCTGCGCGATGGCGGCGGTTTTGGCAACGACTTCCCGCCGACCACGATCGCCCAGGTCGGCACCCTCGATTTCACCGCGCTGTCGTGCAGTCGCATCAAGCTCGATTTCACCCCGAACGGCGCGACTACCCTGCCACCGGTAAACCTTGACCTGCAGCCGGTCGGCTCGGTGCCCGCCGGTTGCGCCTATATCGAAGAGTTCAGCGGCTGCCCGGCCGGTACCACCGCCGTCGCCGGACTCGAGCGCGCCTGCGCGCTGCCGGCCACAATCAGCAGCGATCTGCACCTGTCGAATGCCGCGACCTACGTCATCAATGGCAAGGTCCAGGTCGGCACCGGCCGCAATACCGGGGCGGCCACGCTCAGCATCGAACCCGGCACCCGCCTGCAAGGCGGCGGCGGCGCGGTCGATTATCTGGTCGTCCAGCCAGGCTCGAAGATCTTCAGCAATGGCGCGCCGAGCGCGCCGGTGGTGTTCACCGGGCCGAGCGATGTGCCGGGCGACTGGGCCGGTCTGGTGATCGCCGGCAATGCGATCGACAATTCCTGCACCGGCAACACCCCTTGCGCATTCGAGGCCGATACCGATGTCAAATACGGCGGCAAGGATTCGCCGCAGCTCGGCGGCAACCTGATCCCCGACAACGCCGATTCCTCGGGTGCGCTGCGCTATACCCAGGTGCGCTTCGCCGGCAAGGAAATCCGCCCGAGCGAGGAACTGAACTCGATCACCCTGCTCGGCGTCGGCAGCGGCACGGTGATCGATCATGTGCAGGTGCACGCCGGCAAGGACGACGGTTTCGAGATGTTTGGCGGCACGGTCAATCTGCGCTACGTGATCGGCACCGCGATTGAGGACGATTGCCTGGACTTCGCCAACGGCTACACCGGAAAAGTTCAGTATGCCTTCTGCCAACAAACTGCCACCGCGGGCAACGGTTCCCACGGGTTCGAATGGGACAACAAGGAAGGCGCGTTCGATCTGCTGCCACGTACCCAGCCCAAGCTGTCCAACGTCACGCTGATCCAGGCGAGTTCCGGGGACGAGGCGATCCGCATTCGTCGCGGTGCTGGCGGCAACCTGTTCAACGTGGTGGCGACCAATGCCCCGACCGAATGTCTGAACTTCAACGACGCCGCCACCTTCAATGCCAGCGGCAACGCCGCCAACCCGACCGCCACCGGCGTGCTGACCATGCGTGGCTCGGCGCTCGGCTGTAACAACAACTTCGAGGACTCGGCCTCCGACCCGTTCCTGGTCAGCGCCTGGTACACCAGCCAGCCCGGCAATTTCAGTGGCGCCCCGGCCGCACTCGGACTGGACGGCCGCTTCCCGAGCGCAGGCTCGATCCTGCTCGGCACCGGCGTGCCGGTGCCGAACGACAGCTTTTTCGATACCACCGACTACAAGGGCGCGTTCAGCAGCAAGGCCAACGACTGGGCGCGCGGCTGGAGCTTCAAGGTCCAATAAGCCGGTGCAGCCAGGTTGGCTGGCGGATGGCCAGTCTTGTTTGATGGGACTTGGTGTAGCTTGCTGCGCTGATTCAGGGGCCGGAATTCCGGCCCCTGTGTTTTGGGCCTATGCGCAGGCCATCGCCCCGGCGCAGGTCGGGGTTCGGTTTGAACCCTGTGGCCGGCGCCAACACTGGGTCCCGGCAGTTGCCGGGACGACGAGGCCACGACATGGGTTGACCGGCTCCGCCGTTAAACACCGCTGAGCTTTACCCATCCTACGTTGCTACTACGTTGCTACGTTCCCCGGATGACCAGCTCCGCTGTTGAAAACCCGCTGCGCTTCATCCGGGCTACGCTGCTTCCCCGTTCCCCGTTCCCCGTTCCCCGTCCCCCGCCCCCGTCCCCCCACCCCCTATACTGCCGGTCTGTCGCTATCGAGGGGTGTCGCATGTGGGAAGTTTTTGGCTTGTTCGTGCTTGGGCTGGGTTTGTTGACCCTGGGCGCGGATTCGCTGGTCAAGGGCGCTTCTGGCCTGGCGCAGCATTTTGGCGCCGGCGCGGCCGCGGCTGGCATGGCCATGGTCGCTGTAGGTTCTTCCCTGCCCGAACTCGCGATCAGCGCGACGGCGATCCTGCAGGGGCACTACGCGCTGGCCATGGGCAATGTGATCGGAAGCTGTATTGCCAACTTCGGCCTGATCATCGCGGTCGCGGCCCTGGTCAAGCCGCTCAATGTGAATTTCCGACTGGTCAGCTTCGCCCTGCCCTTGCTGATCGTGGTCAGCCTGATGGAATTGCTGATGAGCCTGAATGGCAAGCTCGGCTATGACGACGGCACCGTGTTGCTGGCTGGTGTGGCGTTGTTCGGTTGGCAGGTCAGAAAGACCATCCACTGCGAGACCGAAGCGGTGTGCAAGGAGCTGTCCTACGCGGCCAACACCCAGACCGACCGCTGGCGCAACATCAGCCGCATCGTGTTCGGTGCTGTGCTGCTTGGCTACGGGGCTTGGCTGGCGTCCAAACATGCTTACGAATTGTCGGTGGCCTGGCACATGAGCGAGCTGCTCGCCGGGCTGACCCTGCTCGCGGTCGGCAGCGCCATCCCGGAACTGGCCACCGCGATCGTGTCCGCTGCCCGTGGCCACGGCAATGTCGTGGTCGGTAGTGCGGTGGCATCGAGCACGGTCAACCTGATGCTGGTGCTGGGCCTGCTCGCGCTCTGGCATCCGTTACCGATCCCACGCTCGCTGGTGTGGATCGAATACCCGGCGTTGATCGCCTTCGCCGCCGCGTTCTATCCGATGCTGCGCGGCGATGCCCAGGTCTCGCGGCGCGAGGGCGGCATCCTGCTCGGTGCTTTCGCCGCCTGGATCGGCTACCAGGTGATGCTGGCCTGAACGGGCTGGGTTGAACCGGCGGCCTGTCATAGAAAGCCAAGGCAAACGTAATCAAGGCGTCACCGCTTGGAAGTAATTTTCCGCGGATCAGGGCTGCGCTGGCCCGACCTGCTACCTCTTCCCGGAAACGCCCATGTCAAGCCCGATCTTTCCGTCGCCGCGCCCGCTGGCGCTGGCCCTGGCGATTGCCATCGCCCTGGCAATGCCCGCGCACGCCGCCGCCCAAACCAATCCATTGCCGCCAGCCGGCGATAACAACGCTACTTCGGCCGAAGCCGCGCCGCCGAGTGTGCCCGACCCGGCCGGCACGCCCGAGCAACTGTCCGGGATCGAGGTGCAGGGTACGCTCAGCGAAGACAATGGCCAGGAACTCTACGTCGACGAACGCCGCAACAGCGCCAATGTGACCGAGGCGATCAGCACCGAGCAGATCGCCCGAACCGGCGATTCCGATGCTGCCAGCACGCTCAAGCGGGTGACCGGCCTGACCGTGGTCGATGGCAAGTTCGTATTTGTACGTGGCCTCGGCGATCGCTACTCGAGCGTGTTGCTGAACGGCGCGCAGCTCCCCAGCCCGGACCCGACCCGGCGGGTTCTGCCGCTGGACATGTTTCCGGTCGATTTGCTTGATGGCATTGTCGTACAGAAGTCGTTTTCTCCGGACCTGCCCGCCGAGTTCGGCGGCGGCACCGTGCAACTGCGTACCCGCGTACTGCCGCAGGATTTCATCGCCCGCCTGGAGTTCAGTAGCGGCGCGGTGGAGGGCGCCGGCCTCGGCCAGGGTCTGACCTACAATGGCGGCGCCAGCGACTTCACCGGTTACGACAGCGTGCGCGGCCTGCCCGCCGAATTGGCTGCGGCGACCGCCAACGGCCAGACGCTGCGGCCGCAGTCGCCGACCAATCCGGATGGCGCCAGCGCCGCCGAACTGGAACGCTTCGGCGAAGCGCTGGCCGGCGATTACACGGTCAGCCGCCGCCGCCTCAAGCCCAACTTCGGCTTGAGCGGGGCGCTCGGCGACCGCTTTCAGATCGGAGAAAATGCCGAGCTCGGCGTGCTTGGGTCGTTTCGCTACGACAACAGTTGGCAAGACCTCAACGAGACCCGCCGCCGGTTCGCGGTGCTCGGCAATGGCGACCTGGTCAACACCAGCGAACTCGACTTCGATCGTACCTTGCAGAACATCGAGCTGTCGGCGTTCGGCTTGATCGGACTCGACCTCGGCGCCAACCACCGGCTGAAGAGCACCAGCCTGATGCTGCGCAGCACCGAGGACCAGGCCCAGGTCGCGACCGGCTTTCCGGAAGACCCGGAAGATATCTCGCGCTTCACCGAGCTCGAATACATCGAGAACCAGTTGCTCGCCGAGCAAATCGCCGGGGAGCACCGCTTTCCGGCGCTGGCCGACCTCAACCTGAACTGGCAATACACCCTGGCCGAAGCCAGCCGCGAATCGCCGAACACGCGCAACTTCCGTTTCGACCGCGATAACCGCACCGGGGTGTTCTCGCTGGCACGCCGTTCGGACAGCAACCAGACCGATTTCGACGATCTGACCGACAGCAGTGACGACTTCAGCCTGGCCTTGAAACTGCCGCTGATGTTGAACGACGACAGCAGCCTCGACCTCAATGCCGGCGGCGGCATCCTGCGCCGTGACCGCGATTCGTCGATCCGCCGTTTCAATTTCATCGCGGTCGGCCCTGACGCCAACAATCCCGATTTGACCACCGGCCGCCCCCTGGACGAGATCTTCGCGCCGGAATTGATCGGCCCGAACGGCTTTGAGCTGCGCGAGAACACCCGGCCGACCGACAACTACACCGCCAGCCAGGACCTGGACGCGGCGTTTGCCTCGGCCGATCTCAACTGGCATGGCAAGTACCGTCTGAGCGCCGGCTTCCGCTTCGAGGACAACCGCCAGGATGTCAGCACCTTCGCGCTCGGCCTGCCCGGCCAGACGCCGCTGCGTTCGGTGCTCGACAATCAGGATTGGTTGCCCAGCGTCGCGTTCACCTGGATGCTGGCCGAGAACGACCAGATCCGCGCCAGCGCCGCGCGCTCGGTGTCGCGCCCGGAGTTCCGCGAACTGTCGCCGGCGCCGTTCACCGATCCGCTGCTGGATCTGGAAACGATCGGCAACCCGGACCTTGAGCAGAGCGACATCAGCCACTACGACCTGCGCTGGGAGCACTATTTCTCCTACTCGGAGAGTCTGTCGGTCGGCGCCTTCCTGAAAAACTTCGACCTGCCGATCGAACGCATCCAGGTGCCCGGCACCGGCAACCTGCTGTCGTTCGCCAATGCCGAGTCGGCGCAGAACTACGGCTTCGAGGCCGATTATCTGAGCGGCCTCGGCGTACTCGACGAACGACTGGACAATTTCTACACCGCCGCCAATTTCAGTTGGATCGAATCCAGTATCGAACTCGGCGCCGCCAACGACATCCAGACCAACAGCTCGCGCTCGCTGCAAGGCCAATCGAAGTACGTGGTCAACCTGCAACTCGGCCACAAGACCGACGAGGGCCGCAGCGACGCCACGTTGCTGTACAACGTCTCCGGTCGGCGCATTTCCGAGGTCGGCATCTTCGGCGCACCGGACATCTACGAACAGCCGTTCGATGCACTCGACTTCAACTGGCGCTACCGAATCAGTGACGGC
>JBFXKH010000006.1:0-51303 GCA_050173995.1 Lysobacterales bacterium
GCTTATTCCGGGCTACTATCCGCCAGGTTCATACCGGAATCCGCTGCGCTTCTTCCGGGCTACTTCCGCCAGGTTCTTCCCGGAATCCGCTGCGCTTCTTCCGGGCTACTTCCGCCAGGGTCTACCCGGAATCCGCTGCGCTTCTTCCGGGCTACTTCCTGAACACCGAAAACCGAAAACCGAAAACCGAACCCCGAAAACCGCTCCTCCAACCTCAAGGTTTGAGCAGGTCGTCCATGCTGCGGTTGATGTTGGCGAAGGTGAACGGTGGCAGTTGGAACTCCCAGCCCTGGAAGCGGGCGTTGAGTTCGCTGACGGTGGTTTGCAGGGCCTGCATGCGTTCGGCCTTATCCTTGGCCGGGTCGCTCACTGCGAGCGGTGCGGTCGGGGCGGCTTCGGCAGGCTTGGCGGGGGACTTGTCGCCGCCTTCCGGTTTGCTGGCATCGGCCTGGGCTGCGGTCCAGGCTTCGGTCGCGGCGGCGTGCTCGGCGATGGCTTTCTGCTGTGCGCTCAGAATCGCCGCTTCGGCGGCAATCGGGTCGAGCAGGGCGGAGAAACGCACCCAGTTGTTCTCGCCCTGGCCGCTCGCCTCGGCATGGATCAGCAATCCATCGAAAGTGCTGTAGCGGGCCTGCAGTTCGGCCTTGTCGGTGTTATCGGTGCTGGCCTTGCGGACATCCTGAAGACGCAATCCGCTGAGGACCGAGCCGATGCCGTTGGCTTCGTATTCGGATTTCGGCTCGCGCCCCTTGGGGATGCCCTGGATCTGGAACTTGTCGTCGCCCGGGTTGGACTTGCTGACCAAAAGCTTGCTGCCGCCACGGTTGATCTCGACCTGACGCAAGCGGCTCGATTCGATGTCGGCAAGACTGTTTTGCAACCACAGTTCCGGCTTGGTGTCCGGGATCAACGATCCGCGCGCCAGCCAGCTCTGCGCTTCGTCGTTCCTGCGTACGTAGCTTCCGACCGCGCCCTGACTCGAATAGTGGCCAACGATCAGCTTGACCGGTGTGGCCGCGCCGTCGAGTTCGATACGCAGTCCCTTGGCTTCGGCGCCGGCAAGATCCTCCACGCCGATTTTGGCGTACAACTCGGGGTTGCTGGTCTTGGCTTCGATCAGCACCGAATCGGCCAGGCCGATCAGAAAGCTGCGCACTTTCTCGATGTCGGCAGGGTAGCCCTGGCGCTCACCCACGCCCCAACCCTTATCGGCTTTGTTCAGGGTCACCAGGGTTTTGTTACCGGCGCCGATGATGCGCACGGTGTGGATGTCGTTCAGTGCCGTGCGTAGCCCGATGACCAGGCTGCCGTTGTCGCGCAGCCCGGATTCGGCGTGACGGCTGGTGCTGGCCCAGAACGCGAGTCCGAGCACGGCCACGGTGGCGGCCAGCAGTTTGATCACGGTAGCTTGGTTCATGGTGCGGTCCTCATCCGTGGCGGCGTTTACGCCAGCCGACGAAGGCCAGCGCGGTCAGGGTCAGCAACAAGGGCACCAGCACAATATTGATGAACTTGAGTTTGCTGCCGAGGGCTTCGATATCGGCATCGAGCTGGCGCCGCACCTGGCGCAGGTCTTTTCTGATCTGCACCTTTTGCTGTTGGAACTTTTCGACTTCGGCCTGCTGCTCGGGCGACATGATCAGCGCCGACTCGCTGCTCTTGCCGGACTGCAACTGGGTGAGTCTGGCTTCGGTGTCGGTCAACTGCTGCTGCAACTCTTCTTCCTTGGCGCGGAAGCGTTGATCGGCCTGACGCTTGAGCGCCTCGACGGTGGTGAACGGGCGCGCCGAGCCGGCCCGCCCGCGGATGCCGATCAGGGCACTGGAGCCGGCCAGGTTGTCCACCGCGTTGATGGCGAAATCGCCGTTGTTGGCGAAGGCATTCATCACTTTCTGGCCGAAGAAGCTGGACACTTGCACCCACAGGCGATCGGTCAGCAGGTCGCTGTCGGCGACCATCAGGATATGCACATCGTCTTTGGATTCGGCCAGATGCCCGGCATCACTTCGCTCGGGGAAGGCGCTCTTGAGCGGACCATCGAGACGGCCGGCGAGCACATAGTGCTCATTGCTGGGTGAGAAACCGTCGTATAGGTCGGCCGGGTTGATGGCCAATTTGAGCCGGTCGGAGCCGACCAGCATGGAATCGCCGCTCGACTGCACCAGTGGGGTCAGCTTGAGCGACGAAGACTCGGTCAGGCGAAACTGCCCGCTGCTGGCCATGTTTAGGTTCTGCAATTGGGCGGTGGCGACTTCGTCCTTGTTCAGGCTGTCGCGGCCCAGGCCGAGGATCGCCAGATGCCGCACCGGTGGCTGGTTCGGCGCAACCTGTACCGGCAGCGCATTGCCGGCGTCGAGCACAACCTGATTGGGGTCGTAGGCTACGCCCCAGGCCTCGAACAGCTTGGGCAGGTCCGAGGACTTGCGGGCGAACATCGCTTCTGGGCTGCTCGGATCCTGGCCGCTCTGGTCGCTGTCGGCATTCGGATCGACGAACAGCACCAGCCTTCCGCCGCGCAGCAGGAATTGGTCGACCGCGTACTGAAGATCTTCGCTCGGCGCTTTCGGGTGCACCATCCACAGTGCGCTGACATCCTCAGGGATACTGCTCAGCGAAGCCGCGTTCAAGACCCGCAGATCGAACTGGTCGCTCAGTTCCTGGTAAACCGCCCAGCCATCGGTCGCCGAGCGCGTGCCCGGATCGAAACCGCCGGCCATGTTGAGGCCGGTGATCACGCCGATCACCGGCTTTTTGCCGACCACCAGGCTGTGCACCAGCTTGATCAGGTCGTATTCCAGGAACGACTCCTTGTCCGGCTGGAAGAACGGAATCACCGACAGGCCGTCGGTGGAATTGGTACCGGCCAGGCCGAAGTAGATGTTTTCGCCGGCCTTGCCGGCCGGCACCGCCTGGATGCCATAGCCGACCGCTCGGTCTTCCTCTTCGGAAAACGGCAGCGGATCGACCACGGTCAGGCGGATCTGGCCGGCGGCATCGGCGACCATTTCCTCCAGCATTTCTCGCACCCGCGCGGCATAGGTGCGCAGCATCGGCATGTCGGCGGTGCCGCGGTCGGAGTAGTAGAAGTACAGGTTGATCGGTTCGGGGATGTCGGCGAGCATCTTGTGCGTGCCCGGCGACAGCGAATACTGGTGGTTTTCGGTGAGATCGATGCGCACGCGCAGGAAGGCATTGGCGAGCACCAGCACGGCGATCAGCAGCAGCGCGAGCAGGGCCAGAGCGGAACCGGTCATGGCGCGTCGATGGGTCAGATTGATGTTCATTGCGGTCTGCTCAGTCGGCTTTCTTGAGGTCGATCACGACGGCGCTGGCATACAGCCAGAAGCCGATCATCAACAGGAAATACAGCAGGTCGCGCAGGTCCAGTACGCCCTTGCTCAGCGCCGCGAAATGGGTGAGGAAGGACAATCCGGCGATCGCGTCGATGGCGCCCTGCGGCAGGCCGAGGGTAGTGAATCCATCGAGTACCAGCGGCCAGCCGGCGAGCAACAGCAGGAAGCAGATCACCGCAGTCAAAATGAAGGCGATCACCTGGTTGCGGGTCAACGCCGACAGGCAACTGCCGACCGCGAGGAAGGCACCGGCCATGAGCAGGCTGCCGAGATAACCGGCCAGGATCGCGCCATTGTCAGGATTGCCCAGGTAATTGACGGTAAGCCAAATCGGAAAGGTCAGCGCCAGCGCGATGCCGACAAAGGCCCAGGCGGCGAGGAACTTGCCGAACACCGCCTGCCACATGGTCACTGGCAAGGTCAGCAGCAGCTCGATACTGCCGGATTTGCGCTCTTCGGCCCATAGCCGCATCGATACTGCCGGAATCAGGAAGAGATAAAGCCAGGGGTGAAAGCTGAAGAATGGCTGCAAGTCGGCCTGGCCGCGCTGGTAGAAGCCGCCCAGATAGAAAGTGAAGGCGCCGGCCAGAACCAGGAAGATGACGATGAATACATAGGCGACCGGGGTAGCGAAATAGCTGGCTAGTTCGCGCCGGAACAGGATGCCGATCATGGCTCGATTGCTCATTATGCGGCCTCCGCGACCGGTTCGGCGTCCGCCGCCGATTGGGTGATCTGGCGGAACACTTCGTCCAACCGACCTTGTTCAAGGGCGATCTCGCGGACCGCGAACTGGTTCTGCTTGAGCGCTTCGACCACCGCCGGGAAGATCGCACGACCCTTGCGCGGAAACGCGGTCACCCGGCCGCCCTGCGGGTCGATTACCACCGAGGCGACATCGTTGATGCGGGTCAGCAGTTCCTGCGCGGCCTTGGGGTTCTCGCAACTGAGCGATACCGCCTGGTGGTAGCGCGAGCGCGCCTCCAGATTGGCCGGACTGTCGTCGGCCAGAATGCGTCCCTTGGCGATGATGACGGCGCGGTCGCAAACCGCGTGGACTTCTTCCAGGATGTGGGTGGAGATGATGATGGTCTTGTCGCGTGCCATCGCCTGAATCAGGCTTCGCACTTCGTGCTTCTGGTTGGGATCGAGGCCGTCGGTTGGCTCGTCCAGGATCAGCACCCGTGGGTCGTGCAAGATCGCCTGGGCCAAGCCAACCCGGCGCTTGAAGCCCTTGGACAGGGTATCGATGCTCTGGCCAAGCACGCCGTCGAGGTGCAGGCGGGCAAGTGCGTCGTCGAAGCGCCGCTTGCGTTCGCTACTGGCGATGCCGCGCACATCGGCGACGAAATCGAGAAAGCCCCGAACGCTCATCTCGCCGTAGCTGGGGGCGCCTTCGGGCAGATAGCCGAGGCTGCGCTTGGCTTCGATCGGCTGGGTCTGTACGTCGAAACCGCACACGCTGGCGCGGCCCGAGGTCGGGGTCAGGAAGCCCGCGAGCATTTTCATGGTGGTCGATTTCCCGGCACCGTTCGGTCCGAGAAAGCCGAGTACCTGTCCCGGTTCGACCTTGAAGCTGATGCCATCGACGGCTTTCAGTTCGCCGTAATGTTTGCATAGTGCAGCGGATTCGATCATGGCGGTTCGATAGTTGCTGGTGGGTGAGAAACCGGCCGCCGCTGGATGGCCTGCGGCCTGCATACGCTCCGCTGGCTTGCCGCCGGCGGCGGCCGCACAGCAGACAAATGTCCTGGGTGAAAGTTCCGTTGCGTAGTCGCCGCAGGCGATCCAGGCTGGGAGCTGAAACTGTCCTGGGGAAGGACACATCGGGCTTCCCCAGAACCGGTACAGAACGAACCGGTTCGGGGTATCGCCCGGGAGGGCGGCGGCCGTGCGGCCGCCGCAAGCGCACTTACTTGATCGCGATCGGCAGATACACGCGGGTCTCGGGCAACCCTTCGTCATTGGCGTCGGTGATCCATTCCTCGAACTGACCGCTGCCGTCCCAGGCAAACTCATAGCCGTGGGTCATGGCGTAGGCCTTGAGCTGTTCCCGCGGTCCACGCGGTGCGCCGATGCCAGCGCGCTTGTAGGTGTAGGTGACCGCCAGCGCCGGGCCGATGTAGGCGCCGCCGATGCGGATATTGCCGGTCGGCGTGACGTTGGAGTCGGCGACCGGATAGGCCATGCTGGCGTCCACCGCTTCGTCGCCGATGACGTTGATTACCCGGGTCTTGGGGCCGCTGGGCACGATCTTGTTGGCCTTCATGAAGTCTTCGACCTGCTTCCACGAGCGTTCCATCAATGGCGCGGCCTTTTCGTCCCATTCGCGCGGCGAGCTCGGCACGCCCCCGCCGACGTAGAGCAACACCCCGCCCGGGCGATCGACGATCTCGATGTTCTTCTGGCTGTAGTCGACCAGCGGCACACCGGCCATCATGGTGGCGAAGTGGTGCAGAGCGGCTTCCATCTGCTCGCCCATGGTGCCGTCCAGGTACATGCCCTTGTAGCGCCCGATCAGGTTCCATCCGTAGTCGATGCGCAGGTCCCACTGCACATGCACGGCGCGGGTCTTGCGATCCTGTTCGAGTTTGAACGAAGTGCGTTTGTTGGTGCCGGCCCAGTCATTGTCGAGATCCAGACGGATCAAGGCCTGGCCCGGTTCGAATTCGCTCTGGTTGATGCCCATGCTGCCGTTGCCGGCTTTGCCGCCGGTAGCGCCGACGAAGCTCATGCGGGCGCCGACACCGAAACGCTCGCCCTCGGTGATGATTTGCATGCCCGGGTCGGTGCCCGCCCAGGGGTTCCAGTCACGGAAACGGTGGAAACCGTTCAGTGCGTCGTAGACCTGAGAAACCGGGCTACCGATTTCGATGGTGCGCTGGATGTGCGCGGTTTTTGGCAGGAACAGGCCCACCACCAGAAAGAAGGCGATGGCGATCAGAATGGCAGTGACAACTTCGATGATTCGTAGCATGGGGATGGCGACCGTGGGCGGATTAGCCTGGGAATGGTACTGAACCTTGGAGGCAAAAGGCTATCGCCATGAAAAAAACACTGGTACCGGCGGTGCCGTTGCCGGCGCCAACCCGCCCGTTCCACTCACACGATACCGATTTCAAACGCCTTGAGCACCGCGCGGGTGCGGTCGCGCACCCCAAGTTTGGACAGGATATTGGAGACATGGTTTTTGACCGTCCCCTCGGCCACCCCCAGCGAATTGGCGATTTCCTTGTTGCTATAGCCGCCGGCCATCAGTCGCAGGATCTCGGTTTCGCGGTCGGTCAGCGGGTCGGGCTGCTCCAGACTGGCGAACTGGTTCTGCATGTGTTCGAGCCCGGCCAGCAATCGCTGGGTCACCGCCGGCTTGACCAGGGTGCCGCCGCCGGCCACGGTCTTGACCGCGCTGACCAGTTGTTCCAGCGACACGTCCTTCAGCAGGTAGCCCTTGGCGCCGGCCTTGATCCCGGCCAGCACCAGTTGTTCGTCGTCGAAGGTGGTCAGGATGATGGTCGGCGGCAGTTGGCCGTTGGCCTGCAGCTCCTTCAATACATCGAGCCCGGAACGGTTGGGCATGCGCATGTCGAGCAGCACCACGTCGGGCTTGACCCTGGGGATGACCTCGATCGCCTGCGCGCCGTCGCTGGCCTCGGCTACCACCCGGATCGAGTCCGATAATTCCAGCAAACTGCGGATCCCAGCCCGCACCAGGGTCTGGTCGTCGACCAGGCAAACAGAAATCATGGTTTGTCCTCCAGGGGAAGTTCGATGGTCAATGCGAAACCTTGCCCGGCTGCGGTTTCGAAGTCGACCTGGCCGCCGAGTGCATGGATGCGCTCCTGCATCCCGGCCAGACCGTTGCCGATCGCAAATCCATTCGCGCCGACGCCATCATCGCGTGAGGTAAAGCGGACCCGGGCCGGATCGGCAAGGCATTCGAACTTCCACCACAGGTGGTTGGCGCGGGCGTGGCGGATGGTATTGGTCAGGGTCTCCTGGGCGGCGCGCAGCAGCACCTGGGCGCGGTGCGGGTCGTCCAGTTCGAACTGCGCCGGCAGTTCCAGGTGGATGGTCGGTGCCGGCAGTCCCTCGATCAGTGCGCGCAGGGCGGCGCCCAGGTCGATGCCGGCGTCGTCGCGCAACTGGCTGACCACTTCGCGCACGTCGGACAGCAGCAGCCGCGCCACCGACTGCGCTTGGCGCACCTTGTCCTGGGCCGCGCCCTCGACCAGGTGGCTGGCCACTTCGAGATTGAGACTGAGCACGGTCAGATGGTGGCCAATCAAGTCGTGTACTTCGCGGGCGATGCGCACGCGCTCGGCGACTCGGCTGGATTCGACCAGCAGTGCGCGGGTAGCGCGCAATTCGGCATTGAGTCGGCGTTGCTCCTCCCGCTCCTGGGCCTGGCCGCGGGCGATCGATGAAGTAACAAAGGTGAAACTGGAGAAACCCAGATAGAGAAAGCTCTGTAGGATGGCGTCGAACCATCCGTACAGCACCTGCCCGCCGGCATCGCGGAAGCCCAGGAAGATCGGTACCAGGCTCAGGTTGGTGCCGATCATCCAGGCCAGGCCCAGCCGGGTCGGCAGCAGCCAGGGCAACACGCCGGCGATCACCAGCAGCAGGATGCCGGACAGCCCGCTTTGGCTGAACCAACTGATCGCCACCGCGGCCAGATTCATGCCGATCAGCAAGGGTAGTCGTCCCCAATGCGTGCGGTGCTGGGCCAGTCCCGCGGTCAAAAACCAGTAGGCGATGCCGAAACCCAAGTAGGACAGCCACCAGCCGCTGAGCGCCTGGCCGACCTCCCGGCCGATCGCCTGGCCGTCGGTTGCGCCCGGCCACCAACCGGCAGCCTCGGCCAGCAGCCAGGATTCCCGCAACAGGGGCGCACCGACGCAGGCGAAGGTGAACAGGCCGGCGTAGCGCAACCAATCGATTTGGTCGAAACGGGACAGGGACATGGCGCCATCTTAGGTGCGGGCTGCTGCCAGCGATAGCAAACCGATGGCACGGTCGCCAAATCGCCGGCGCTGAAAGCCAATTTCCGTTGCCATCGGCCAGTCATTGTCAAGACCTTACCTGGTCAGCAATCGCTGCCATAATCTTCCACCCTTAGAGTGTTTGCTCGGAACCAAGCCCATGGCATTGTTGATTCGTGACGTGTGTGAACAGGAACTGCCCCAGGTGCTGGCGCTGAACAATGCTGCCGGCCCCAGCGTCCTGCCGCTGGATGGCCAGCGCTTGGCCGAATTGTTTGATTTGGCAATCTATTTTCGCGTGGCCGAGATCGATGGCCACCTCGCCGGGTTCCTGATCGCGCTGGATGCGCAGGCCGCCTATGGCAGTGCCAATTTTCGCTGGTTTGCTGGGCGTTACCCGGATTTCGTCTATATCGACCGGATCGTGGTTGCGGCCAGCTACCGGCGGTTGGGGCTGGGACGGATCTTCTATGCCGACGTGCAGAGCTTCGCCGAGGTGCGCTCGCCGGTGCTCGCCTGCGAGATTTTTCTCGAGCCGCGCGATGATGCCTCGGTGTTGTTTCATGGCACCTACGGTTTTCGCGAGGTCGGTCAGCAACGGGTCGATGGGCGGCGAATCGGCTTGCTGGTGAAGGAATTGTGCAGCTTTCCCTGGGTGCGCTCGCATTATCTGCAGGCGCCCGCCGGTGGTCTGCCGGCGCAGCCCTGGCTGGCGGCGCGATCGACCCGCCCGGCCGCCTGTGCTCAAGGTATCCGGCACGGCTGAAGCCGGCCGAGCACTGGCCTTCGCTGGTGAATCCCGACGTGATGCGCTGGGCTGCGGTCGAACCGGCTGAGCCGCGGCGCCTGCTCGCCGGCTACGGTTTGCACCTGCTCGAAGTCGGTCGAAGCGAGCCGATCCCCGGCAGTTTTTGGGGCAAGCCCGAAGCCGGTGTGATTGGCGATCGCGTATTCGTGCGTGCCGACACACCCTTGCATTCGCTATTGCACGAGGCCTGTCACTTGATCGTGCTGCCCGACCATCGACGCCGGCTGGTGCACACCGACGCCAGCGACAGCCAGATCGAGGAAGACGCCACCTGCTACCTGCAACTGCTGCTCGCCGAGCGGATCTCAGGCTTCGGACGCGAGCGCGCGTTCCTCGATATGGACGCGTGGGGTTACAGCTTCCGACTCGGCTCGGCACGGGCCTGGTTCGAACGCGACGCCGAAGACGCCGCCGCCTGGCTCGCTGCGCGCGGGCTGTGCTGAGTCCGCCGAAGGGCTTGCTCAGGGCTTGTCAAAGCCGGGCCCGGGGCCGCGCCCGGATCGTGTCGGGATAGGTGCGCGGGCGCACCAAGCGATTGCGTCGGGTATGGCATAGTTCGAGCGAGAAAAGGTGCCGCATGAAAACCGAATTGCGAAACGGACTGCTGCTTCTGCTGGGCGTGCTGCTCGGTGCCAACCGTGTCTGGGCGGAAGCCCCCGACCCGCGCTGGAGCGTGGGCGTGGCCGGCATTTATCGCAGTCAGCCCTACCGTGGCGTGGACGACGACTGGCTGGTCTTCCCGTCGCTGCGTTATGAAGGCGAGCGTCTGCGGCTGCGCGGACCGGAACTGAGCTACCGAATGTTCGAACTGTCTGGTGTACGTCTCGACTTGTTGGCCAAGATGCGTTTCGATGGCTATCAAGCCAAGGACTCGCGGTTCCTGCAGGGCATGGCCGATCGCCACCCGAGCCTCGATTTCGGCCTGCGTGCTGGCGTGCGCTGGAAGCGCAGCGTGATCGAAGCCGTGGCCCTGCATGACACTCTGTCGCAGCACGAGGGCAGCGAACTGGCGCTGAACTGGCGTTTGCCGCTACGCAAGGCCGGCTGGAACATCCTGCCGGAAATCGGCATCAGTCGCTTGAGCCCGGATCTGGCCAACTATTACTACGGCGTGCGCAGTTCGGAAGCCCGCCCTGGGCGCTTTGTCTACCGGGTCGGGGCGGCTTACAACGCCCACCTCGCGCTGGTGCTGCAAAAACCACTCGGTCCGCGCTGGTCGGCCTTCCTGCGCGCCGAGCTTACCCGGCTCGACGCCGCATTGCATGCCAGTCCGATCGTCGACCGGCGCACCATGAGCAGTGCCCTGCTTGGCATCGACTATGCTCTGGGTAGCGACTGAAGCAGTTTATTGAAACTCGCCTGCGCCACCCTGCGCCTGTCCGTCTGCGACCCGGGCCGCCCGGCATGATCGGTGAGGAATTGCAGATGCTGGGATCGGCGCCTGAACTAGGCGCCGTGGTCTCTGCGGGCGACTTGGCCAGAGGCCGGTGGACCGATAGTCTGCTCCTCCAGGCCGGGCTGGAAGGCGAGTGCGACACCGTTCATGCAGTAGCGTTGGCCGCTGGGTGGCGGGCCGTCGGCGAAGACGTGGCCGAGGTGGCCGCCGCAGTGGGCGCAATGCACCTCGGTGCGGGTCATGAAGAACTTGCGGTCGTCGCGGGTCGCGACCGCGCCGGCCAGTGGCTGCCAGAAGCTCGGCCAGCCGGTGCCGGAATCGAATTTGCAGCGGGAGTCGAACAGCGCCGCGGCACAGCCGGCGCAGTGGTAGACGCCGTCGCGGTGCTCGCGATCGAGTGGGCTGCTGCCGGCGCGTTCGGTGGCCTGCTCGCGCAGCACCGCGAATGCCTCGGGGCCGAGCCGCTGTCGCCACTGCTCGCTGCTGAGAGTTAGCGGATAGCGCTCGCTCACGGCCGTTCGACGATCGCAGCCACACCCATGCCGCCGGCGGTGCAGATCGAGATCAAACCACGGCCGCGGCCTTTTTCGGCCAGCAGTTTGGCCAGGGTGGCGACGATCCGGGCGCCGGTCGCGGCGAATGGGTGACCGAACGCCAGGCTGGAGCCGACCACGTTCATTTTGGCCGGGTCGATCGCGCCCAGCGGCTGGTCGAGGCCGAGCCGGTTCTTGCAGTAGTCGGCCGATTCCCAGGCGCGCAGGGTACACAGCACCTGGGCCGCGAAGGCCTCGTGGATCTCGTAGAAATCGAAATCCTGCAAGGACAGGCGATTGGCCTTGAGCAGCTCGGCGACCGCCACCGTCGGCGCCATCAACAGGCCTTCGCCGCCAACGAAGTCGACCGCCGCGACCCGCGAATCGCCGAGATAGGCGAGCGGCTGATGGCCGTTCGCCACGGCCCAGTCCTCGGATGCCAGCAGCACCGCGGCGGCGCCGTCGGTGAGCGGGGTGGAATTGCCGGCGGACAGCGTGCCCTGGCCGGAGCTGCGGTCGAAGGCCGGCTTGAGCGTGGCGAGCTTTTCCAGCGTGCTGTCGCCGCGCAGAATGTTGTCGCGCGAGAGTCCGCGGAACGGCACCACCAGGTCGTCGAAGAATCCGCGCTCGTAGGCGGCCGCGCCTTTCTGGTGCGATGCCAGCGCCAGCCGATCCTGATCCTCGCGACCGATCTTCCATTCGCGCGCCATCATCTCGCAGTGCTCGCCCATCGACTTGCCGGTGCGCGGCTCGGCCACGCCGGGGAAGGCCGGCTTGAGTTCGGCCGGAGAAAAACCCTTGAGCGCGGCCGACAGCCGCGAACCGAAACTGCGCGCGCGGTTGATCTCGAGCAGACGCCGACGCAGCTTGTTGCCGAGCACGATCGGTACGTCACTGGTGGTATCGGAACCGCCGGCGATGCCGACATCGATCTGGCCGGTGGCGATCTTGTTGCCGATCAGGATCGCGGTATCCAGGCTGGTGCCGCAGGCGCGCTGCAAGGTGATGCCCGGCGACAGCGGCGACAGCCCGGACGACAGCGCCACTTCGCGGCCCAGGTTCCAGTCCGAGGAATGTTTGAGCACCGCGCCCAGCGCCACCTCGCCGACGATCTTGCCGGACAACCCGAAGCGCTCGACCAGGGCGCCGACCGCCTTGATCGACATGCCGCCATTGCCGACATCGAAATACGCTGTATTGTTGCGGCAGAACGGAATCCGGGCGCCGCCCAGGATGGCAACACGTTTGAGTTCGGTCATGGGGAGCTGCCTCGATCAGAATATGTGGGAGCGACGGGCACGTCGCGACTAGCTTAGCCAAAACCCCGTCGCGACGCTCCGACTCGTCGCTCCCAAACTGGAGACAGCAACGGCAGTCGCCCCGGCGAACGCCGGGGCCCAGTTCCAACCTTGCCGGACTCTCCCAGCACTGGGTCCCGGCGCGGGCGCCGCCCGGCCTGTCCTGAGCCTGTCGAAGGGCCGGGACGACCTGTCAATCGATCGGAATGCCCAGATCGGCGGCGGTTTCCAGCAGTTCGATCAGGGCCTCGGCTTCGGGGTTCTGGGTCGGTGGTGGTGGGCAGGCGGCGAGCACGGCATCGTTGTAGCGCAGGGTGCCGGTCTCGGCCACGCGTACGCCGGGGAAGGTCGGCAGCGCGGGCGGGGCATCGACATCGGGTGGCGTGATGTTGCCGTTGCTGGTGTCGTAGAGCACCGGGGCGATGAGCTGGCCAAAGGCCTGACCGCGACGCCGTTCGACCGGCTGCTGGCACCAGGTCTCCGTTGTTGCGGCGGGATTGTCGGCGCAGGTCAGCGGCGTGGCCAGCATCGCCGCCGGGATCGATTCCCGTCCGGCCTGATGAATGGCGCCACGGGTGAACCAACTGCGCTGCGGGGCGCTGGGAGTGGGCGCGTTCATCACCGGGGTGACGCGCACGCTGAATTGCTGGGTGGGCGAGGCGGGGATCGCAAACAGCATGGCCAGGCGCACCACGCCGGGATTGGGCACCGGCACGCCCAGGATCGGCGCCCCGGCGACCGGCTCGCCGAACCAGGCGAA
Source organism: Lysobacterales bacterium (assembly GCA_050173995.1). GTDB lineage: Bacteria > Pseudomonadota > Gammaproteobacteria > Xanthomonadales > Ahniellaceae > 0-14-3-00-62-12. The sequence continues at coordinate 13,131 of JBFXKH010000006.1, forward strand.
GCGGCTGTCGGCCGCCGCCCCGGTACACACCCGCAGAAAGTCCGCGTTCTGAAACGGGAACAGGCCGCCGAGGTGGAACACCCACTGCGACGCGCCGACATTCCAGTAGTAATCGGTGTTGTTCCAGATGCCGACGAAGGCTGGTTCGCGCACGTCGTAGCTGCCGAGGGCGATGCCGTCGGGTTCTTCGCCCAGCGCGCCGCGATAGACGACCTGGATGAACAGGTCGGTGGCATTGACCGGGATCGGGTCCGCGCTGAAGTCGAACACCTTCTCGACCGGCAGCGCCGGCCCAGCCACGCCTTCGCCACCGGGCAGATCGGCAACACTGGCGATGGTCAAGGGCGCCGAGACCGCGATCTCCTGAAAGCCGGTACGCGGCGTCGTATCCGGCGGGCAGCTCGGTTCGGTGACGGTGCCGGTACTCGGCGGCGGCGCAAAATCCCGCAGCCGCTCGCCGCTCAGATCCGGCTGGTAGCAGGTGTTGCGGTGAAAGCGCGCCACCGCGACCAAGACCCCATCGCCCGAGGTCTGCGGCAGGGCCGGCGCCACCGGGCCGGATTCGATGATCGCCTCGCTGACATTGCGCACGTTCAAGCGCAGCTTCTCGAAGCCGAAGATGCGCCCGTCCGGGCGACGTGGATAGCCTTCGGCATCCATCGAATGCAGTTCGCCCTGGTTCAACACGGCGAATACCTTCTGCGCGGTCGGGGTCACTTCCAGCCGGCCACGAAAGAAGTAATCGATCAATCCGGTGCTATAGGCCACCGCCCGCGGCAGCAGGGCATCGGCCTGGGCGGTGAAGACCTCGTAGGACATGGTCTGGCCGGCGCTGGTGGCACCAGGTAGCGGTGTGCCGCTCAATAGATCGTCGCCCAGGGAGGTCTGGCTGATCGACAGCAAGGGCATGCGCCCATCGCCGCTGTAAGCGTTGAACAAACCGCTCTGTTGATTCCAGTTCGGAGCCAGAACATCCGGCATCGTCGCGATCAAGGCATTCTCCTGGACAATGGTGTTGTTCTGGAAGAAGAACGCGGTTGAAATGGGGATTTGCTCGTAGAAAGCCGGGTTGTCTTCTGGTAATGGGGGGAATAGGCGAAAGTTCACACTTAGGGAATCAGGCGTGCCGATCTCAACGTTATTCGGCAAAGTGGATGCCGTGAAGAAGCCCCGGTTGGATAGGTCGGCCAGTCCACGCCGATCCGGACGAGAAGTGTCCAGATGTCGTGTGGTGAAGAACTGCACCGGCGTGCGAAACGAGGGCACTGGATAGGGCACCGCGCCGCTGAGTTTCAGCGGGGGCAGGTCCTCGGGCAGGGGCGGCGTACCGTCGAAGTGTTTCAAGGGGCTGGAGGAACTGCTCAAGTCCAGGACGCCGAACAAGCGTGCCTCGGTATAGGCCTCGAAGGCACCATCAGCCGGCCCGTCCCCGGTCAGCCGCTGCGCAGCCGGCGGGCCGTGGCTGTCGTTGCGGGTATGCTGCGGCTGCGCCGTATCCTGCAGCAGATGGATCACTTGTCCGACCGACTTGAGCGTGGTCGCGAAGCGGAACTTGCGGAAGCCAGATTCGATCCCCTGCATCTCGCCGTGGGTGAGGCTAAAGCCCATCTCTTCGGGGATACTTAGGTTGTAGGTCAGCGCCCACCAATAGTTGTCGCGGGCGTCCTGCCAACTGAAGTGATTCTCGCGGCCGGTATCCAGGCTGCCGGGTCCATTCAAGACATCGGTGCGGCCCATGGCCCAATCGATCGCCGGGCGACAACCGAAGGTGAAGCAGGTCAATCCTTGGTCGAGTCCGCGATTATTGATCGGATCATAAAAATGCCGCCCGGCCCGAAACACCACGTTCCAGGGGTCGTCGTCGCGATCCCCGATCGAGTAGGTGCCTACGTCGTTATCGTCCTCGCGCACCGCGCCGCGCATTACCCAGGCCTGGATGCGCTGTTCGAAGTCAGTCGTCAGTGGATTGCCCGGGACCAGCCCGCGCCTGACCATGCCGGTAAAAATTGTGCGTTCGAGCGGCTGCGGGACGCGCCGTTGAAACGCCGAAGCATCGATACTGGCCAGCGAGACCGCCGGCAAGGGCTGGTTATCGAAGTACGAAGCTTCGAGCGCGCCGCTGCCAATCGCCGCCTCGAACGGTCGATTGGCATCCAATCGCTCGAAGCCGAGCACCGGAACGATCGACTTGGCATGCGTCGAAGACAACACCGAGCGGCCGACCGCCGCCTGGGTCACCAGCGCGTGGGTGCCGATTTCATAGGCCGAGGCGGCGCTCCACAGGCCGAGCAACAGCGTGATCGCGAGCATCTTTCGGGTCATGGTCGTACTCCTCGTTCCTTGCGTTCGGTGGATACAAACTCGCATAATTGATCGTGCAATTCAGGGCTTACGGCGTAGGCACAGGCGTCGCCAATGGGGGGGCAACCCCGCGGATCCAACTGTTCCTGAATTGACCTGTAGAGGTCCGACGGCATCGGCTGCGGCGCTACGGTCCACTGGCCAAACTGGTCCTGGCTATAGGGGCGTTTCCAGATCAGCTCTCGCATGTACTGGTCGGTGTAGGTCCAGGGCTGTCGTTCGATGCAGGCCTCCCGAAACAGGAACTCGAACGGATGCTCTTCGCCAGGCAGAAGCGTTCGGTTAACTTGGCCCTTGGGAAAAGGGACAAATTGTGGGGCGATGGTCCCGTCGCAGCCGCTGGTGCTGCCCTGATACGCCATGCTGCGGCCTGGGGCAAAGCGCTGAAACCTCATTTCGCCGAGCAATGGCACCAAGAAGAATGCGGCCTTGCCCATGCCGACCCGCCCCGGCACACGCGGATCCAGACCCCGGAACACGACTCCGAAAACCAGACTGGGGTAGGGCACGAAACGGAACGCCACACGGCCCTCGGCGTCGCTCGCATGCGCCTGCTCGCCGGAACAAGTGCTATACCAGGGGCTCAACGGGATGCTGGACCAATGGGCATACACACGGACACCCGCAAGTGGCTGGCCGGAATCGGCATCGACCAGCCGCCCGCTGATCGGTACCAGGAAACCATACCAAGCGTTCGCCGTGTGCAAGCCAATCCAGAGCAGCGGCAGCCACAGAAGCTTGCGGACAAGGCTAATCCGCGTGCGACCGCGCAACCACCACAACAACCCGGTGATCAGCGTGCCCCAGAGCAAGGCGCTGTACAGAAACTCGGAAAGCGACTGCGACATGCGACCCCCTTACAACGAATCGATACGCCAGACCCCATCAGTATCTGCCGCAAACTCGAAGGGATAGGCCACGGGCTGGCCGGCTTCGATGCGCAGGGCACGCAAGTTGGCGCCACCCGCTCCGATATAACCATTGTCGATAGTGCCGATTTCATAGGCAGAGGCGGCGCTCCACAGGCCGAACAACAGCGTGATCGCGATCAGCTTTCGGTTCATTGTCGTATTCCTTGTTGCTTGCGTTCGGTGGTTAGAAAGGCGCACAAGCGATCATGCACTTCCGGAGCGACGGCGTAGGCGCAAGAGCCTCCATCCGAACAACCCCGCGGTTCCAACTGCTCCTGCACGAGCCCTTGAATGTCCTCGGGCAATGCCGGTGGTGGTACCGTCCAGAGGCCAAGCCGGTTCTGGCCAAAGGGACGGCTCCAAACAAGCCACCGCAGATATTCATCGTTGAATGTCCAGGGTTGGCGTTCAACACAAGCCTCCCGGTACAAGACCTCGAAGGGGTGCTCCTCGGCCGGCCGCGTGGTTCCCGAAACGGCACGGCGAAAGCCGGACCGATACGAGGGCACGTCGAACGGGTGCTCATCGTCCGGCAGCAGCCAGTCGCCCATAATCCCCCGGTGTAGAGCGTCGTATTGCGGTGCGACCGTCATATCGCAGCCGCTGTTCGGCCACTGGATCTTGGTGCTGCGCCCTGGGGCGTAGCGTTGAAACGGCATATCGCCCAGCAGCGGTTCCCAGAACCCCCCGAGCTTGCCGATGCCGATGCGTCCCGGCACACGCGGGCTCAGGCCGCGCAACAGGACGCCATAGACCAGGGTGGGATAGGGCGCGAAACGAAACGCGAACCGACCGTCGGCGTCGCTGACATGCGCTTGTTGGCCAGAACACCCGTTATAAAAAAAGCTCCCCAGGCTGGTCGGGTAACTGGTCCAGTTGGCATACACCCGCACGCGCGCGAACGGCGCGCCGGAATCGGCGTCGATCAGCCGCCCACTGATCGGCACCAGAAAGCCATACCAGGCGTACAGCGTGTGTAGGCCAAACCAGCCCAGCGGCAGCCATAGCAGCTTGCGCGCGATGCCCGGCCGCATGCGACGCCGCAGCCACCACAGCAGGCCGGTGACCAGACTGCCCCAGAGCAAGGCGCTGTACAAAAACTCGGATATCGCCAGGGACATGGCCGGGCCCTTAGGCGCTTCGAGGCGCCAGACCCCGTCCGGGCCGCGTTCGACATCGAAGGGATAGGCCCCGTTTCGGCCGGCTTCGATGCGTAGGCTGGGCAGCCAGGCACGACCCTGCCCGATGTAGCCGTTGGCGATGCCGCCGATGTCGTAAGCCAGCGCGGTGCCGGACAAGCCGAACAACAGAATGATCGCCAGCAGCTTGCGGATCATTGTCGTACTCCTCGTTCTTTACGTTCCGTGGCCAGAAACAGGACGGGAGCCTTAGAACGAATTGATCCGCCAGACGCCCTCAGGGTCGGCCGCGACCTCGAAGGGATAGGCCACGGGCTGGCCGGCTTCGATGCGCAGCGTGCGCAAGTTGGCGCCATCCACGCCGATATAGCCATTGGCGATGGTACCCAAGCGGGTGGCGAACACCGGGCGGTTATCGCCGAGTGTGGTGAAGAACGGGCGCAGCGCCTCGCGCTGATGGGGGATGAAGGTGGCGAGCGTGGCTTCGAGATCATTGGCAGTGAGCGAGGCGCGCAGTTCGCCGTAGACCGCGCAGGCGCGCAGGCGGTTGGCGACGACATCGGCGATCACCACGCTGGCCTCGCTGGCCGCCGGGTTGCCATCGACCACGGCCTCGGCGCGGGCGGTGTACAAGCCGGGGTTGGCGTAGAAGAATCCGCTCGGCGCCCCGGCCAGCGGCCCGCTGTAGTCGTTACTGCCATCGTCATCGAAATCGATCTGCACGCTGCTGACCACCGCACCAGCGGGAAAGCGCAGGTTGAAGCCGATCGTGGCCGGGGCCAGGTTGCCGGGTGAGGCTGCGCGCAGTTCCAGCGGCGGCTCGGCATTGCCCAGGGTGAGCGAACGCGCCGCACTCGCGGTTTGACCATCGAAGGTATGCGCTACCGCGTCGATGTCGAAGCTGCCGGCCGGTGGCCTAAGGCCGGTCGATACCCACTGGTTGCCAAAGGTACGCGCGGCCACCCCGTTCACGGTGATGCCGGTGTTGAGCGGCCCGGTAAAGGTGCCGCGCACTTCGAACGCGCGACCGGGCAGACTGGCCCCGGCGGCCGGCGAGAGGATAAGGATGGTCGGCGCCACCCCGGCCTGGATGCGCGCGGCGTGGCCGAGCGGCCGCCCCAGATCGACGCGGCCGAGTGCGCCAGCCTTGCCCCTGCCCGGCGGCACCGCCGTTACCGCACTGGCGGCGGCGTTGGGCGTCGCCAGGGATTCGAAGCCATCGCCGAGCAAGGCATCGAACTGGACACTGGACAGGCCGCAGATTTCTTGGGCGCTGCTGGGAGTCGCCAACAGCAGGCCGATCATGGCGGCCAACAACAGGCGTAAAAGTACATGCTCGACCCGATGGCGCAATTCATTGGCGTTTCCCCTTGGCTGACCGAAGCATAGAGCGGTCCAACTGCCGATTGCTTGCAGGTTTTTCTGAAAAACGCCTAGGAAATTTCCTAGATTTGCCTACGAAATTTCCTAGATACGGGCCGGAATGGTCGCAGATCGGCCCTGGCCAGGGAAAGCCAGCGGCGCGGGCACCCAGATTCGAGCACAGCAGTTGCGGGGTCGGTGCGCCTGTGGGAGCGACGGCACGTCGCGACTGTGGCAGGTGGCGTCAGTCGCGACGTGCCCGTCGCTCCCACAAATTTTCGCCTGGCTCATTCGCGATCTGAACCCGGTCGCTCCCAGACCGGCGCATCCATTCGCCGTCCTCAGTCTTCGGCCGATCCGGCGCCGAGCACTTGTTCGACCAGTTCCGGGGTGAGCACGGCCGGTAGTTTGATGCCGGTCTGGCTGCCCGGGGCGAAGTACACGTAGAGCGGCACCCCGACGGCATCCTGTTCCTTGAGGAAGGCGGAAATCGCGCTGTCTTCGTTGGTCCAGTCGCCCTTCAGATACACCGTACCGGTGTCTTGCAGCAGTTTGCGGAAGCGCTGGCTGCCGAGGGTGGTGCGCTCATTGACCTTGCAGCTCAGGCACCAATCGGCGGTCATGTTGACGAATACCGGCCGTCCGCTGGCGCGCAGTTCGGCAAGGCGCGGCGCCGACCAGGGTTCGCTGTCGGCATCGGCGCGGGAAATCGCGGCGCTCGCTGGCAGGCCATGGATGGCCGCGACCGAGGCCAGAGCCAGTCCAATCATCAGCGCAGCGCCGATCCAGCGCGAATGGTGGAAGTCGCGATACCGCCCGCGCTCCCACCACCACAGCCCGGCGATCAGCGCCAGCGTCCCGGCCAGCCACAGCGCCATCGCGTCGGCACCGCGTTGGTGGCCGAGCACCCAGGCCAACCAGACTGCGGTCAGATAGAGCGGAAAGGCGAGCAGTTGCTTCAATGTTTCCATCCAAGCACCGGGCTTGGGCAGCCGCTGCGCCAGACCGGGAATGAAACCGATCAGCAGAAACGGCAGGGCCAGTCCTAAACCCAGCGCCAGAAACACCAGCAAGGCGATCGAAGACGGTTGGGTAAAGGCAAATGCCAGTGCGCCGCCCATGAACGGCGCGGTGCACGGGCTGGCCACGATCACCGCCAGTACGCCGGTAAAAAAATCGCCCTTGGGGCCATTGTGTTGCGCCAGGCCGCTGCCGATATTGGTCAGGCTGCTGCCCAGGGTGACCACGCCGGACAGGCTGAGCCCGAGTACGACCATGACGAAGGCCATCAAGGCCACGACCACTGGTTGTTGCAACTGGAAGCCCCAACCCAGGGCCTGGCCGCCGACGCGTAAACCAAGCACCAGCAGGCCGATTGCGGCGAATGCGACCATCACGCCGCCGGTGTACCAGAGCGCGTGCCGGTGCGCGCTTTCCGGGGTCTCGCCGGCCTGGGCCAGACTCATCGCCTTGAGCGATAGCACGGGCAGCACGCAGGGCATCAGATTCAGGATCAAACCGCCGAGCAGGGCCAGCAGCAGCGCTCGCCACAGCGAAATTGTCGCTGCGGCCGGGGTGCTTTTCCGGTCTTGATCGGCGGCCGCCGCTGCCACTGCCAGTTCGGCCTGCACGGTGCGACTGGCGGTGGCCAGTTGTTCGGTGCTGGTGGCAGCAAATTCGATGGCCACCGAGCGTTGCATCGGCGGGTAGCAGACGCCGTCCTGTTCGCAGCCCTGGAAGCTGGCGGAAAGCGTGATTGTGGCGGCCTGCGGGTGGTTGCGTGCGATGTGGATCGGCACTTCGACCACGTCGAAAAATACCGGAACCACGCCGAACTCAGGATCGTCGAAGGTCTGCGGCGTGGGCCAGCGCGCAATGCCGAGGGTGCCATCGGCCGGGTCGGCGAGCGCGAACTGGCTGCGGTCGCGGTACAAGTAATAGCCCTTGGGCAGGCTGAAGCGGGCCAGAATCTCGCCCTCGCCCAGGGCAATCGCGTCGAAAGGAAAGGCGATTTCCGGCGGCAACGGCAACTGCGCTGGAGCGGCTGGGTCGGTCAGCGACGCAGCCGTGTCCGCGCTGCCGAGCAGATCGATCAGCGGCGCGGGTGGCGCCAGATCAAGCTTCGGGGTGGCAGCGTCGCCAGCAACAGAAGCGCCGCCCGCCGGCAGCGCTATATCCACCAACATTCGTTGTGGCGGGTAGCAGATGCCGATGTCGGCGCAGCCCTGGTAAGCGACCTTGAAGCGGGCGCTGCTGGCGCCGGCCTGGGCCGATCCGGTCAGCTTGCCGGTGAGGTCGTGGTGATAGACCTCCATGCGCCCGAAATTGGGGTCGTCCTTGATTTCGCCCGGAGGCAGGTGCAGCCCGCTGATGCTGAAATTGCCGTCCTCCGACGTGACCTTGATCCGCTCGCGGTACAGGTAATAGCCGGGTGTGACCTTGAAGTTGAACTCGATCCAGCCGCGATTGACCGCGTGGGCCTGAAGCTGAAATGCCTGCTCGACCGGCAACAGGTCGGCTTCGCTGATCGCTGCATGGATCGCGGACGGGCCAGCGCTGCAAAGGCCGAGCAGTAGCGTCAGGCCCAGGCTTGGGAAGGGTTTCGCGGGAAAGCTGCAACGCATCGGAGAATCCATGGACGATGAAGGAAGGGCGAGCCGGATTGGACGCCCGCGGCGGCCGGGAGTTCCGTCCGGCACGGGCAGAGCTCGCGGAGCCCGCGCCAGCCGCCGATTATGGCAGCCCCGGCACCACGCTCGCCTAAGGTGCCGCTTAGACCCGGCAAGACCGTCGAATCTGGCAACGACGGTTCATTCGCCGCCCACAGCGGCGGTGCCGGCGGGATCGGCTGAATTCTGCGTGTCGATCCAGCGTTCGATCAAGTAGCGTGAGATCGACAGTCGCGGCGACAGGCGCACGCTGCCCTGGGCCTGGCCCTGACGCAGTTCGGCGGCGCTGAACCAGCGCGCTTCGGCGAGTTCGGCGCCGACCCTGATCTCGCGGGTCTCGGCGATCGCGGTGAAGCCGACCATCAGCGAAGCCGGAAACGGCCAGGGCTGGTTGGCCACGTACTGACAGGCGCCGACGCGCACGCCGGATTCCTCGAAAACCTCGCGGCGAACGCAGTCTTCCAGGGTTTCGCCTGGTTCGAGAAACCCGGCCAGGGTCGAAAACCGGTTCGCTGGCCAATCCGCCTTGCGTCCCAGCAGGCAGCGATCGCCGTCGTGCACCAGCACGATCATGGCCGCATCGGTGCGCGGAAAATACTGCGCGGCGCAGGCGCCGTTGCTGCACAGGGCGCGGTGCCCACCGGCGCTGAACAGGGTCGGCGCGCCACAGGCGCCGCAGAATCGATTGTGCGTCTGCCACCACGACAGGGCGCGGGCCAATGCAGCGGTGGCAGCGTCTTCAGCGGCCATGTCGGCGGCGGCAATGCGCAGATCGGTTGCTTCGGCGTTGAATTCGCGCGCCAGTTCTTCGGCACGTTCGACGCTGACGGTGAGTGCGAACAGGGCGATTTGATCCTTTTCGCCGAGAAAACTGAACTGGTTGAAGTCGAAACGCTCGCGCAGTAGGTCGAGCGGCAGGCCGAGCAACTGCCGCTCAGGTCGGCCGATCAGGACGCGGCCATCGCTGGCCAGCAGCAGCGAGCGGGCCCCGCGCGAGTCGAAGCGGCCGCGCAGCCAGCCCTGATCTTCTCGCGCCTCGCCGGCACGGTCCAGGGGAAACCGGGTAAAGGCGAACGGCACCGGCGCTCAGGCAGTAAACGACGAGCCACAACCACAAGTGGTCTTGGCGTTGGGATTTTTGATTACGAACTGGGCGCCGCGCAGGTCTTCGCGATAGTCGATTTCGGCGCCGACCAGGTACTGCATGGAAGTCGCATCGACCAGCAGGGTCACGCCATCGCGGACGAAGTGGAAGTCGTCTTCCGCCGCCGCGTTTTCGAACGCGAATCCGTACTGGAATCCGGAACAGCCGCCACCCTGGATATACACCCGGAGCTTGAGTTCCGGGTTGTTTTCCTCGGCGATCAACTGGCTCACCTTGTGCGCTGCGGCAGCGGTGAAATCGACGCTGGCTTCGGTGCTGGGGATGGCTGCGGTCATGGTCTGGGTGGATTCCTGACTTCAGTAGATGCGGCAGATTGGGCCGGGTTCAAGCGCGACGGGCATCGAGCCGGGACTGGGGTTTGCTTTCGGTCTTGGCTTCCAGAGCCGAAGCAGCCTTCGCGCCTGGCGTGGCGGCCGCGGCCGCTTCGCCCTTGGGCGAGCCATCCGCCGCGGGCTTGACCACCGGCTGGTCGCGGGCGATGCGGCCATTGACCTGGGCGCCGGCGGCCATTTCCAAAAGTTTATAGGTGATATTGCCGTCGATGCGTGCCTGCGTGGCCAGCTCAATGCGCTCGCTGGCTACGATATCGCCGATGATGCGGCCGTTGATCACCAGGTGCGGAGCATTCACCCCGCCTTCGATCACGCCCTTGTCGGAAACCATCAGTACCGCGTCGGCGGCGTCGGCGATCACACTGCCGATGACCCGGCCATCGACGCGCAGGCCGCCGGAAAAATGCACGTCGCCGCGGATTGTGGTGCGGGCGCCGATCAGGGTGTCGATTTCGGTGCTGGGTCGAACGCTCTTGTCTTTGCTGCCAAACATGGGTGTTTGCTCCGTAATACAGGATTGCGCGCGGCCCGCTGGGGATCGGGCTATTGCAGGATGCTGCCATCGACGCCGTTGCCGATCGCCTCGGCCCAGGCCAGGTCCAGTGCGTTGTCGTCGCCTTGTTTGGAGGTAACGCGCAACTTGATCCGGTTCGGCGTGAATCCTTCCGGCAACAAAAAGCTGGCGGACAGCTGCTGAAAATACTTGAAGCTGAAGACTAGCGCATCTGCCGGCTGGCGATCGGGAAGTTGCGTCCAGTCGAGGGAGACCAGATTGCCGCCCTGCATGCCTTCGATGTGCAGTTCGGCGTTGCCGCTGGTCAGTTCGCCTTTGCGCAGGTTCTGGGTCAGCGTGGCGCGCAGGTCGAAGCCGCGGCCGCCGGCGATCGGGCTCAGGCCCAAGGATTGGATGGTCAGGCCCTTGCGTCCGGCCTTGCCCTCCATCAGCCGTTGATAGAAGCCGATGTCGTTGCGCAGCGAAGCGATTTCTTCCTGATTGGCGCGCAGGGTAGCCTGTAGCGATTTGTTGGCGGTGCCCGCGACCTGCTCGGATTTCTCGCTGAAGCTGAGCTTGCGCCGGGCCTCTTGCAGATCGCGCTGCAGGTCGGCCAGTTGTTTGCGCGCCTGGGCCATTTCGGATTCCAGTGTGCGCAGACGCGGTGCGGCATAGTACGAGGCGATCAGCCAGGCCGCCGCCAGAGTCATCAACCAGAGCGCCGCCAGCAGCAGCCAACGGCGCCGGCTGCGACCGGGATTGTACGCCCGCAACACCACACCGCCTTGCGTCAGCATACTCAGGGAAGAAAGCTTCATGGTGCAGTTTGCGTCCGGACCTGGTCGATGCTTATAGGCGCTGGCAAGGTTCGGGGTCAAGCGCGGTGGCGGGAGTTGGGGCCCGGCGCTAGCGACTGGGAGACCGTGCTGATACTTGCAGCAGTGTGGAAACTGGGTCCCGGCCTGCGTTGGGGATACGGCCCTTGGCATGTGGGCAATCGCACGGGCGCCCCGGTACACAGCAGCCGACTCCCAGCCGACTATAAAAACTTGAATTCGAAGGCTACCGCCTGCTTGCCGGGATCGGCGACTTCCAGATCGATGGTGGCGGTGGCGCCGGGCGGCAGGCCTCGGGCCAGGGCTGCGGCGTCGTCCAGATAATCCTGTGGTGCCAGTCGGCGCATCGCGATGCGGCGTTCGTTGAGGTCGGACAGGGTGATTTCCAGGCTTGGGTAGGGCTGGAGGAAGCCGGCGCGGTTCTGCAGGGTGGCCGAGATCATCAAGGCGCCGGCCACACTGGGATGGGGCCGCACGTCGCGCGCCACCAGGGCGATCTGGCCGAGATCGCGGCGCGCCGGCAGGCGGCATTGCAGGCGCTCGCAGGCGGCATCCAGCCATGGCCGAATGGCGCTGTCGTTCAGCCATAGGCCGCGGCTGGCGTAGGCCGCCTGGCCGAGCAGGCACAGCAGCAGCAGGACATTGACCGCGGTCAGCCAGGGCCAGGGCGCAGTCGGACGCGGCGTGCTGGCCGGACGCTGGACAAAGCCCGGAGTGGTTTCAGCCGGTTCCGGCAATTCCACGAACAGGTCGCGTTGACCGGATTTCGGTCGAGTCGCCGCCACCGCCAGCAGTGGTACCGGGCCCGGGCCACGGCGCGGCAGCATGGCATCGGGCTCGCCGGGCAGGTTCTCGGCCAGCGAGGTCAAAATATCGAATTCGATCCGGCAGACCCCGCAGCGCGCCCGCCCGTGCGCCTGCGCGATCACTTCGACCGGCACCCGGTAGATGGTCAGACAGCCTGGGCATTGGGCGTACATGGCCGCGATTATCGCGCCGATCGGGTCACAGCCGCACCGGTTTCGGTACCGGGCAGCGCGCCGCGCGCTCCCGCGCCTGTTCTGCCGCGCTGGCATCGCCGGATTCACTGGCCGCGGCCATCAGGGTCAACCAGTTGCGCACGCACAGCGCGCCCAGCCGCGGCCCCAGCCGGGCCGAGCGACGGGCGTGGTGTTCGGCCTCGGCCCAGGATTGCCGGGCCAGCGCGACTTCAGCGCGCCATTGCCAGAGTTCCGGGTCGCGCGGCGAAATGTCCAGGGCCGCGGCCAGATAGGAATCGACCTGATCCCAGGCCCGGACCGCTTCGGCGCTGCGCGCCTGCGCGCTCAGGTCGGCCACCGCCGGGTCGGCCAGTGGCAGCACTTCGATCAGCGAATCGCTCTGAGCGGCTTGGCTGCGGATATGTTCCACCCAATTGCGCGTCGGTGCAGCGGCGACCGGTGCCGGTAAAGGTGCTGCAGGTTGCGGAGTGCTGGCGCAGCCGCTGAGCAAGACAGCAAGGCTAATGGATCGAATCATGCGGTCTGACACCTACATCCGGATCGTGGCGTGCGGAGCGGCTGTTGAACCACTCGTCGAAACTGGTAAAACCGCAACCAAGATAATCGACCGGGGCATAGCCCTGGATGAATGGCATCGCGCGGGCACCGTCGCATTCGGGGTCGGTCAGGCGACCAGCGACCGGATCGATCCACTGCATCTGCGGGTCGCGGCTCAGGTCCACTTGCAGCGGTTCGGTGGGTAGTCTGGCAAACAGCTGTGCCCACAGTTGCAGGGCGCCGGTGGCGCCGTAATAGCGGGTGCGGGTGTTGTCGTCCTGCCCGACCCAGGCCACCGCCAGGTGGCTGCCGGTGTAGCCGGCAAACCAGGAGTCGCGACGGTCGTCGCTGGTGCCGGTCTTGCCTGCGGCGCGCAGCTCTCCCAGGCGGCCGCTGCCCAGCTGATGGGCGGTGCCGTTGCGCGCCGCCTCCTGCAGGGCATAGCTGACCAGACGCGAGGCGGCGACCAACTCGCCGGCGCTGTCCTTGCGGGTGTAGCGGGTCAGTGGCTGGCCACGCCCATCGAGCACGGCGGTGACCGCGTTCAGCGGCACCAGGTGGCCATCGGCGGCCAGGTACTGGTAGGCCTGGGCGACTTGAAGTGGAGACAGTTCGGTGGCACCGAGCAGCAGCGAGGGATGCGGCGAGATCGAAGCGCCCGGTACCAGCGCTTCCAGCACCCGTTTGACCTTGCCGACATCGATTTCCAGGCCGAGCCGCACCGTGGCCAGGTTGTAGGAATGCGACAGCGCTGCAAGCAGGCTTACTTCGCCGTGTTCGCGATTGTCGGAATTGCGTGGCACCCAATCGCGGCTGCCGCGCTGGCGGACGCGCAGCGCGGTGTCGCTCAAGGGGGTGATCAGCGAATAGCGGTCGGGCTGGGCGAGCGCCACCAGGTAGACAAAGGGCTTGACCAGCGAACCGATCTGGCGCGCCGCGGTCACCGCCCGGTTGAAGCCCGGACGGCCCGGATTGCGGTCACCGACCACCGCCTCGATCGCGCCGGTGGCGGCGTGGGTGACCACCATGGCCGCCTGCAGATTGCTCTGGTCCTTGTCCAGCCGCTTGATTTGTTCGATCACCGCGCGTTCGCTGAAGTGCTGGCTTGCCGGTGCAAGTGTGGTGTGGATCGCCAGTCCCTCGGAGACCAGGGCCGAGCTCGGATAATCACGCGCGATCTGGGCGCGGACCAGGTCCATGAACGCCGGGTAGCGATTCTGCGGCAGCGCGCCCGGCCCGCTGACGCCGAGCGGCGCCCGTTGCTCGACGCCGGCCTCCACCGCCCCGATCAGACCGGCCTTGTGCATTTCGCGCAGCACCAGATTACGGCGTTTGAGTGCTGCCGCCGGTTCGCGGCGTGGGTCGTAGTAGGAAGGCCCCTGCGCCAGTCCGACCAATAGCGCGGCTTCGCGCGGCGCGAGCGTGTCCAGGCCATGGCCAAAATAGAACTCGGCCGCCGCCGCCACGCCATGTACTGCCTGCGCGCCCTGCTGGCCCAGGTAGACCTCGTTCAGATAGGCCTCGAGGATGCGGGCCTTGGAGTAACGCCACTCGATCAGCACGCTGATGCCGACTTCGTTGAGTTTGCGGGCCAGACGCTGACGGCGGTCGAGAAACAGGTTGCGCACCAGTTGCTGGGTCAGTGTGCTGCCGCCCTGGACGGTGCGCCCGGCGCGCAGGTTGGCCCAGGCGGCGCGGGCGATACCGAGCGGATCGATGCCGAAATGGCGGTAGAAATGTCTGTCCTCGACCGCGAGCAGGGTCTTGATCAACTGCGGCGGGACTTCGCTCAAGCGGACCAGTCGCCGTTCCTGGCGCTTGCGGCCATACAGGGTGGCGATCCGGGCCGGGTCGATCCGTGCTTCGGGCAGCGTCCGGCCGGTGCTCTGATCGAGCACGCTGGCGATTCGGCCGCCGGCCAGGCTGACCAGCAGATGCTGCGGCGGATGCCGGCCGCTGCCGTCGGCAAAACCGCGGCTGTGGATCTCAAAGCGATTGCCGATCACCCGGAAGCTGCCGGCCTCGAAGGCGTCATCGGACTCGCGGTAGCGGGCTGCATCGAGTTCGATACGCAAGGCCGCGGCATCCAGCGGCAGCCCCGGCGCCAGCCGAAGCGCGCGCGCGTAGACCCGGCTCGGCAGGGCATAACTCAGCCGATCGAAGCCGTTTTGCACCAATTGATCCAGATACCAGCCATACGGCAGTGCAAAGCCCAGCGCCAGACCGAGGCCAAGCCAGAGCGGAATGCGGGTGCTGCGGTACAGGCGGCCGAGCAGGGCGCGGAAACGGGTCAAGGGTATCCATCCGAAGCGAACGCGGCGAGTTTAGCGAACGGCCGATCGGCTGCGCATGGCGGCGGACGGGCAATTCCGCGATAATTCAGGGGACATCTTGAAACCGTAGCGAGCGGCCCGAGTGCAAGGCGCACGGCGCGCAGGAACCGCAGTGTACATTCGAGTACATGAGGATTCCGAGCACCGCGCAACGCAGCAATCGGGTCGCGCAGTAGGTTTCAAGAGGTTCCCTTCAGGCTGTCCCACCGACCGCGACGCTTTGGCGATGGCGGTCGCCACCGCAGAACCTTCCGCGTGACCCATCCACAATCTCTCCAAGCTGCTGCCGTCCCGGTGGCCCTGTTCGGTACGGCCGAAGGCCAAGATCCCTTGGCCGCCTGGTCCGAGCTGGGCCGGGTCGCGGGCGGGCATACCTATCTGGGTCCGGCAGCGCACGCCGAAGCCGCAGCGGCGCGCGGGTTCCGGGTTTTGCAACCCTGCGCCGACATGGCCGAGGCCGTGCGCGCACTCGCGGCCGCCGCGCTTCCCGGGGATCGGCTACTGGTCGCGCTGGCCGCCGAGCTGCCCGCTTACGCCAGCCAGCGCATCGCCGACTTTGCCGCGCACACCGACGCCGACGTGATCACCGTGCTCGGCGCTGACGACGCGGCGTTGTCGCCCTTGTCTGCGGCGCTGGCGGCCTTCGACAATCGATCCTTGGATGCGCTCTGCCACTGGCTGGGAGAACCGCGGCCGTTGCCGGTGCCGCGTCCGTCGCCGCTGTGCGCGCTGTGGCGCGAACACGCCCGACGCGAGTTTGCGGCCAGCCCGGTCGCGTCCGGTGAATGGCCGGAGTCGCTCATTTGCGCCTTGCTGCCGAACCTGTTCGTCGGCGTCCAGGCGAAGATTGCCTGCGCCTTGCCGGCACCCGCGGAGAATGCCGGCGACCCGCCGCCGGTGTCGATGCTTGCGGATCTGCGCCTGCGCCTGGCCGCAGTCGATTCGGCCTACCCGCAGACCTATCCCGGCGTCGATCAACGGCCGGTGTTGCTGCATGTGCTGCATGGCTGGGGTGGTGGGATCGAGCGTTTCGTGCGCGACCTGGCCTGCGACGATGATCGGCACATCCACCTGGCCCTGCGCTCGCAGGGGTCCAGTGCGCGGCGCTGCCATGGTGAAGTGCTGGCGCTAGCGGTGGTCGATAGCCAGGGGTTTCATCCACTGCGCGAATGGCCGTTGCCGCTGCCGATCACCGATACCGCGATCAGCGATGGCGGCTATCGGGTGGTCCTGGATCAATTGCTTGGCGACTTCGGCGTATCTGCTGTGCTGGTTTCGTCCTTGATCGGCCATAGCCTGGATGTCCTGGCGACCGGCCTGCCGACCAGCTACGTCTGCCACGACTACTACCCGCTGTGGCCGGTGTTGCACACGGATTTTGGCGATGCAGGCCAGGCCTTCGACGCTGGGCATATGGCAGCGGCGATCGTCGCGGCCGCCGGTGATGCTGCGTTTCCCTTTGCCGATCGACCGGTCGCGCATTGGCAAGGCCTGCGGCTGGCACTGGTCGAACGCTTGCGAGAGCGACGGATTGCGCTGGTGGCGCCGAGCCAGACGGTGCGCAGCAATTGGACGCGGATCGAGCCGGCCCTGGCCGGTCTGGACTTCGCTGTGATCGGGCACGGTTTTGCCCGGTTTGCCATGCCAGCGCCCCCGCGCCCCGACCCTCAGCATCCAAAGTTACGATTGCTGGTGCTCGGACGCATCCACGGCGGCAAGGCCGAGCAACTGCTGTTGCCGGCAGTGGCCGCGCTCACCGAGCACGCCGAGCTCTGGCTGCTCGGCTGCGGTGCCGCCGGACAGGCTTTGTTCGGTCGCTCCGGGGTGCATATCGTGCTCGATTACCAGCGCGAGGAACTGCCCGCTTTGATCGCTGCGATCAACCCGGATGCGGCCCTGCTGCCGGCGACCGTGGCCGAGTCGTTCAGCTACACCTTGAGCGAACTGTGGGCACTGGGCGTGGTACCAGTCGCCAGCTGGCTCGGCAGTTTTGCCGAACGGATCGAACCCGGGCGCACCGGTTTGCTGTTTGAGCCGAACGTCGCCGCGCTGGTCGATTGCGTGCGCAGCCTGGCCGCGGATCGCGCGCCGCTGGCCGCGATCCGGGCCCAGTTGCCAGAGGTCCAGCAGCGCTCGCCGGCCGAGGCACGGGCCGAGCATTTGGCGCTGCTCGGTGGCCTCCCGGCGCGGTCGATTCGCCGGACGGCGCTGCAGGCGCACGATCTGGCTCGCGCGCACAGCGCCGATCGACAGAACCGCCTGCAACAAACAGTGCAACGCCAGGGCGATGCGCTGGCGGCCGCGGAACGCGAGCTGTTGGCCAGAGCTGAGTGGGCGATGGCCAGCGAGCGCGAAGTCAAACGGATTCGCAAGTCGCAGCAAGGCCTGCAACAAGCCCACGACCGACTGGCTGATGAAAACGACAGACTGGGCAAAGAATACGCCCGGCTGGCCAATGAATACGACAGGCTGGGCAACGAATTCGAACAGCGCAGCGCCTGGGCCCTGGCCCTGGACCAGGAAAACCAGCAACTGCGCGATGACCTGCTGCGTGCGCTCGACAATTACCAGCGCCTGGAACAGGAAAAGCGCGTGGCCGACGCCGGCTGGGCGGCCGAAGTGGCCCGGGTCGAGGGCCTGCGCCAGGAACTGCTGGCCAGCAGCTCGTGGCGGCTGACCCGGCCGCTGCGCGCGGCAGCCGCGCGCCTGCGCCTGCTGCGCGCACGCCTGAGCTATCTCAAGGCAATGGCCAATAGCGCGCCCGCGCGGCTGGCGCGCAGCCTGC
The DNA here is from genome assembly GCA_050173995.1 of Lysobacterales bacterium. Lineage (GTDB taxonomy): Bacteria > Pseudomonadota > Gammaproteobacteria > Xanthomonadales > Ahniellaceae > 0-14-3-00-62-12. Next base: position 31,055 of record JBFXKH010000006.1, read on the forward strand.
GCAGCCGCGGCTGGCGCGGCACCTGGCAACGTATCGCCGATCGCGCCGAGCAGGCGCCGCAGGCGCGGGCGCCAGCCGACATTACGGTCAGCGTAGGCGATGATGGCGACAGCTTCGCCGACTTCGACCTGGCCGTTGCCGACGCGCCGCTCGCCAGCGTCGTCATTCCGGTCTACAACAAGTTCGCCTACACCCGCGCCTGCCTGCAATCGATCGCCGCGCACGGCGCCGGCCTCGGTTTTGAAGTGATCGTGGTCGACGATTGCTCCAGTGACCAGACCGAAACGGGACTGGCCCGGATCGGGGGCCTGCGGGTGATCCGCAACGCCCTGAACCTCGGCTTTATCGGCGCCTGCAACGCCGGTGCGGCGGCGGCGCTTGGAACCTATCTGGTGTTTCTGAACAACGACACCCAGGTCACCGCCGGCTGGCTGGACGCCTTGATCGGCACCTTTGACGAACACCCGCGGGTCGGTCTGGTCGGGGCCAAACTGGTCTACCCCGATGGCCGTCTGCAGGAAGCCGGCGGCATCGTTTTCGCCGACGCCTCGGGCTGGAACGTTGGGCGCTTCGAAGATCCGGCCGACCCGGCCTACAACTATGTGCGCGAAGTGGACTATTGCTCGGGTGCGGCGATCGCAGTACGCCGCGACTGGTTCGCCGAACACCAAGGCTTCGACACCCGCTACGCCCCGGCCTATTACGAGGACACCGACCTCGCCTTCCGCATCCGCGAAGATGGGCTGCGGGTGCTGTATCAGCCGCGATCGACGGTGATCCACTTCGAGGGCATCAGCTCCGGCACCGATACCGGCAGTGGCATCAAACGTTACCAGCTGCTCAACCAGAAAAAGTTTGCCGAGCGCTGGCGCGAGCGATTGCCGCAGCAACCGCCACCGGGAACTCCGATCCCGATCGCGCGCGAGCATCGCGTACGCGGCCGCATGCTGATCGTCGACGCCACCATCCCGGAGCCGGACAAGGATTCGGGTTCGCTGCGCATGGTCAACTTGCTGCGCGCGCTGATCGCGCTCGGCTACAAGGTCTCATTCACCACCGAAAACCGCGCCTACAGCGCCGGCTATGTCGAGGCCCTGCAGCGGCTCGGGGTCGAGGTGCTGTATCACCCGTGGCTGAAGGATCCGGTGCGCTTCCTGCGCGAGACCGGCGCGATCTGGACCGCGGTGATGCTGTCCCGGCACTACGTGGCGACGCCGCTGCTGCCGCTGGTGCGCGCCTATGCGCCGCGCGCCCGGCTGATATTCGACACGGTCGACCTGCACTATCTGCGCGAACAGCGCGAAGCCGAACTGGCCGGGGATGCCGATCTGCGCCGCCGCGCCGGGGCCACCCAGTTGGCCGAGCTGCGTCTGGTCCGCGGCGCCGATGTCAGCCTGGTGGTCAGCCCGGTCGAGCAGGCCCTGTTGCAACAGGAAGTGCCGGGCGCCCGGATCGAGGTGCTGTCCAATGTTCACGAGGTGGTTGGCTGTCGCCGTGGCTTCGCCAAGCGCGCCGATCTGTTCTTCGTCGGCGGCTTCCAGCACCAGCCCAATGTCGATGCGATGCTGTGGTTTGTCGCCGAGGTCTGGCCGCTGATCGCGCCGCGACTGCCTGGGGTGCGTTTCCATATCGTCGGCAGCCGGATGCCGGAATCGGTGATCGCGCTGGCCTCCGAACGGGTCGTGGTGGCCGGTTTTGCCGAGACGCTGGACGCTTATCTGGACGGCTGCCGGCTGTCGGTGGCACCGCTGCGCTTTGGCGCCGGGGTCAAAGGCAAGGTCAACCAGAGTATGGCCCACGGCCAGCCGGTGGTGGCCACCACCCTGGCCGCCGAGGGCATGTACCTCAAGCACGAACAGGACGTACTGATCGCCGATGACGCCGCCGGTTTCGCCGACCAGGTGGTGCGCCTGTACCAGGACCAGGAACTATGGCAGCGCCTGTCCACGGCCGGCCTGGCCAATATCGAAAAGCACTTCTCGTTTGCGGCGGCGCTGGCCGCGCTGCGCGGCATCCTCGGAGATTAGTCGATGCAGATCACGGTCAACGGCGAGATCAAGCAATTCCCCGAAGGCAGCAGCGTGGCCGACCTGTTGCAAGCGCTGGGCATGACCGAACGCCGGGTCGCAGTCGAAGTGAACCGCGAAATCATCCCGCGCAGCCTGCACCGCCACCACCCGCTCCAAGCCGGCGACCGCATAGAACTGGTCCAGGCCATTGGAGGGGGGTGAGGCCGTGATTGTGGGAGCGACGGCCACGTCGCGACTGTCACTTCGATAGCCAAGTCGCGACGTGCCCGTCGCTCCCACCGAGCCAGCGACCCCGAAGCTCCGTCGACCGTCCGCTGGTCCTGACAACACCGTGATTGTGGGAGCGACGGCTACGTCGCGACTGTCAGTTCGATAGCCAAGTCGCGACGTGCCCGTCGCTCCCACCGAGCCAGCGACCCCGAAGCTCCGTCGACCGTCCGCTGGTCCTGACAACACCCGGCACGAAACTGCGTATCAGCGGATACATGGGTTCGATGGGAGTTTGTCATGCAGTGTCTGTTGCGGGTTATTGCGGTGGCTTTGGGCGGATTGGTGGCGACGGCGCTTTCGGCCCAGCCGGTCCTGATCGGCCGGGTGACCAACCCGGTCACCGACGCACAGGCCAATGGAACGGTGCGCGATCCGGCAATTTCGGGCAATGGGCGCTACATCTATTTCGTCTCGACCGCGAGCAGTCTGGGTCCGGCGGCGAATGGTTCGCTCAATCTGTATCGCTACGATCTGAGCCCGGCGACCCCGGCACCCGATACGCTGATCCAGGCTATGGCGGCACTGGGCAACGGCAACAGCTTCGCGCCGTCGGCCGATTTCGGCGGCAACCGGGTGGCGTTCGAGACCCTGGCCGGCAATCTCGGCGGCAACCATTCGCCGTTCACCGATATTTATCTGAGCGAAGCGTTTCCCTTGCCGCAGGGCGAGGTCGGCTTCAATACCAGCCTGGTCAGTCGTGGACTGGCCGGGGTCGCGCCGAACGAACAGTCGCGTTATGCCTCGATCTCGGCCGACGGCCGCTTCATCGCGTTCTACTCGGATGCTTCCAACCTGGTGAACGGCGACAACAATGCCGCGCCGGACATTTTCCTGGCCGACGCCGACAACCTCGCCGCGACCCCGGAGCGGATCAGTGTCGATTCGAACGAAACGCCGATCAGCGGCCCGAGTCGGCCGCTATCCAATCATGCAATTTCCGGCGACGGGCGCTATGTCGTATTCGCCGCCGACGCGGCGATTGCCGGGGCCAACCCGGGCAATCTGGAAGACGTGTTTGTGCGCGACCGGGTGACCGGCACCACCAGCCTGATAAGCCAGTGCAGCAATGGCGTGGCTTTCACCAGTTCCTCGGACCAGGCGGCGATCTCGGCCAACGCCCGTTACGTCGCGTTCCGTTCATTTGCGACCAATTGCGGTGGTGCCAGCGGCAGCCGCATCTTCCTGCGCGACCGGCAGACCAGCACCACCGCCAGTGTGCCGGTGCCGCCATCGGCGGCGCTGTGCGAAAAGCCGCGGGTGGCCGATGATGGTGCGTTGGTGATGGCCTGCAGCAGCGCGCTGCCCAGCGTGTCGCCGCAGGCCTGGTTGTATCGCGGCGGGCTGTTCTATCGGCTGAGCACTTCGCTGTCCAGCGCCAACGGCAACAACACCTCGGGCAACTTCATCGACCTGAGCCCGGACGGCAACTTCATCGTATTCGACTCGGACGCCTCCGATCTGGTCAGCAGCGACTTCAACGGCGTGAGCGATGCCTTTCTGACCATCGACCAGATCGTCTTGAACCAGTTGTTCGCCGACGGCTTCGAGTGAAACCCCGCGGCGGCTGCGCCTGCGTTCTCCTGTTTGACCCGCCCACCCGGGCGGCCCCAGGGGAAGCCCATGCGCAGCCGATCCAAATCCATCAGTGGTCCACGCACCCTGGCCATGGCCACCGCCCTGGTCGTACACGGCAGCGCGCTGCTGCTGTTGCTGGTGCCGGAACGACCCGACCCGCAGGCGCGGGCATTGGATGCCGCCACCGAAGCGATTTTTCTGGTGCCGCCACCCAAACCGCCACCACCGCCGCCGCCGGTGGTCACGGTCAAGCCGCTGCCGGCACTGCGGCCGGTGCCGCGTCCACAGCCGCCGCCGCCGATGCCAACCCCGGTGACCCGCCCGGCAGCCACCGATCCGCCGGTCATCAGCGACTACACCGACAGCGAACCGCCGACCCCGCCGGGGCCAGACCAGCCGGTGCAGAGCGCGGCCCGGGTCGATGCGCGCTATGGCCGATCCAACCGCCTGAAGTACCCGGTCCAGGCCTTGCGCCAGCACGAACAGGGGCGTCTGCAACTGCGCGTGTTGATCGACGCCGACGGCAAGGTGCAAAAGGTCGCGATCGAGCGCAGCAGCGGTTCGCCCCGGCTCGACCAGGCGGCACTGCAATCGGTACGGCAATGGCGCTTCGTCCCCGCCCAGCGCGACGGTCAGGGCATCGCCTCCTGGGTGATCGTGCCGATCGAGTTCAGCCTCGGCTCCGGATGACGGATACCGGGTCGGTCGTGGCGGCGGCGGGAATCCGCAGGTAAAAGGCCCGCCCGGACCAAAGCGATCCGGGCGGGCTCAGGCATCACCCGGTTATCTTTCAGCAGTTGTGAATTGGAAAGTGCCGTCGGCTTGAACCATGATAAAACCGACCACGTCGCCATCGATTTTGACGGCGAGTAACTGTGCGCCGTTCGGGTGGGTCCACACCACTTCGTAGGTCACCGTCTGCATCTTCGCGACGGTTTTCTCGTCCGCGGATCGCTCGTGTTTCGGGAGAACGTGTGCTTGCGATTGGCCGGTCTTCGCGTCGCTGAGCACCAACGTGCGCTCGCCGTCTTCACCCAACAGGACTTCCGCCGTGAGGCGAGAACCGGCAATGGTCATACGGTAAGCAGCAAATTCGCCATTTTTGCCGGTTTGGCCGACATAGCGGGCAGACTGCGGTTGTGGAGCTTCAGACTCAGCAGCAATCGCACAACCAGCCAGCATGCCCAACAGTAGCGCTGCAACCGGCAGAACACTCTTTTTTTCCTTAAAAGTGGGAAAAATCATTTTTAAGCTTCTCTTTGCGTCGCAACATTGCGACGCTGTGAAGAATAGTCTCACTGGGGGGGGGCAAGTCAATACTTGTGTCTCAGTTCGTGTTCAGGCGCACAAGAGCCGTCAATGCCCGCCTTCGGCGTCCACCGCTTTCAGCTCCGAGATCAGCTTGTTGACCGCCTCGCCGCCGTCGCCGTACAGCATGCGGGTGTTGTCGGCGTAGAACAGGGCGTTTTCGATGCCGGCGAAGCCGGTGCCCTTGCCGCGCTTGATGACGATGGTCTGGCGGGCGTTGACCACGTCGAGGATCGGCATGCCATAGATCGGCGAGCTGGGGTCGGTCTTGGCGACCGGATTGACCACGTCGTTGGCGCCGATCACGATCGCCACGTCGCAGGTCGGGAACTCCGGGTTGATGTCGTCCATGTCGGCGATCAGGTCGTAGGGCACGCCGGCTTCGGCAAGCAGCACGTTCATGTGTCCGGGCATGCGCCCGGCGACCGGGTGGATGGCGAACTTGACGGTCTTGTCGCGGGCGATCAACTGCTTGGAAAGTTCCCACACCTTGTGCTGCGCCTGCGCCACTGCCATGCCGTAGCCGGGCACGATGATCACGCTGTCGGCGAGATACAGCAGGGCGGCCACGTCCGAGGCTTCGATCGCCTTCATCGAGCCGGCAATCTCCTGCGCCGAGGCGCCGCCGCCGCCGAATTGCGAGAACAGCACGCCGCTGATCGGGCGGTTCATCGCCTTGGCCATCAACTGGGTGAGCAGGGTGCCGGCGGCGCCGACCACCATGCCGGCGATCATCAAGGCCGGGATGCCGAGCACATAGCCCTCGAAACCGACTGCGAGGCCGGTCAGGGCGTTGAACAGGGAGATCACCACCGGCATATCGGCGCCGCCGATCGGCAGGGTCATCAACACGCCGAACAGCAGGGCCGCGACCACGAAGCCGACGATTACCAGCACCGAAAGGTCAAATACCAGCCAGCCGCCGAGGACCACCGCAGTCAGGAACACCAGGGCATTCAACACCTGCTGGCCGGAAAAATTAAAGCGCCGCTCCAGTCGCCCGTCGAGCTTGGCCCAGGCGACGATCGAGCCGGACAGCGAGATCGCGCCGATCAATGTACCGATCACCGCCAATACCGCCCGTGAGGTATTAAGGCAAGTGTGGCTCTCGGGCGTGCAGGCGAGCTCCGGGGCCATCGCTGCAGTCAGCAGGGCGCTGGCGCCGATCGCCGCTGCCGAGCCGCCGCCCATGCCGTTGTACAGCGCGACCATCTGCGGCATATCGGTCATCGCGACCTTTTTGCCGCTCCACCAGGCGGGCAGGGTGCCGACCAGGATCGCAGCCAGGATCAATGCGTAATTGCCGTGGATTTCCGGGTGGAAGAACGCCGCCGCAGTGGCCACCAGCATGCCGATGCCGGCCTGCACGATGCCGGCGCGGGCGGTGACCGGCGAGGCCATGCGCTTGATGCCGAGGATGAACATCACCGCCGCCGCGAAGAAACTCGCGGTCACCAGCCAGGATTTGATTTCCGAAAATGGGAGGCTGCCGAGTTCCATCACTTGCCCCCCGCCGGTTTCTTGCTGGACTTGAACATCTCGAGCATGCGCTCGGTGACCACGTAGCCACCGGCGGCGTTGCCGGCGCCGAGCACCACGCCGATGAAGCCGATCACCCGCTCCAGCGTGGAGTCGGCGGCGCCGAGCGCGACCATGGCGCCGACCAGCACGATGCCGTGGACGAAGTTGGAGCCGGACATCAAGGGCGTGTGCAGGATCACCGGCACCCGCGAAATGATCTCGTAGCCAGTGAACGCGGCCAGCATGAATATGGTCAGGGCGAGGAATCCGTCGATCATGATGCTTCTCCTTCGGCCGCCTTGCGGCTGGCCTCGTGTTTGATCGTGCCATCGAAGGTCAGGCAGCTCTGCGCGATCAGCTCGTCGTTCCAGTCCAGATTGAGCGCGCCATCCTTGATCAGCAGGCTCAGGAAATTGAACGCATTGCGCGCGTACATCTCGCTGGCGTGGATCGCGCCCTGACTGGGCAGGTTGACCGGCCCGACCACGCTGACGCCGTTCTGCACCACGGTTTCGCCGGGCCGGGTCAGCTCGCAGTTGCCGCCGGTTTCGGCGGCCAGATCGACGATCACCGCGCCCGGCTTCATGCCGGCGACCATCGCCGCGGTGATGATTCGCGGTGCGCGCCGGCCGGGGATGGCGGCGGTGGTCACGATCACGTCGATGTTCTTCACGTGCTCGCCCAGGCGCTTTTGCTGCTCGGCCTGTTCCTCGGCGGTCAGTGCGCGCGCGTAGCCACCGGCACCGGCCGCGCTGACGCCAAGATCGAGAAACTTGGCGCCCAGCGATTCGATCTGTTCCTTCACTTCCGGGCGCACGTCGAAGCCTTCGACCTGGGCGCCGAGCCGGCGCGCGGTGGCGATCGCCTGCAGACCGGCGACGCCGGCGCCGATGATCAGCACCTTGCTCGGGCGGATGGTGCCGGCGGCGGTGGTCAGCATCGGAAAGAACTTCGGCGACACCTGGGCGGCGATCAGCACCGCCTTGTAGCCGGCCATGCCGGCCTGCGAACTCAACACGTCCATGGCCTGGGCGCGGGTGGTGCGCGGCAGCAGTTCCAGCGAGAAGCTGGTGATCTTGCGATCGCGCAGCATCTTGACCCGTTCGACCGAGGCGTGCGGCGCCAGCATGCCGATCAGTACCGTGCCGGGCTTGAGCCGGGCCAGCGCGGCATCGCCCGGCGCCTGTACCGACAGCAGTACATCGGCCGAGGCCAGCACATCGGCGACCGCGACGGCGTCCTTGTACTGGTTATCCGGAAACGCCGCCGACTCGCCGGCGCCGGTTTCCAATTGCACCTCGACCCCCAACGCCTTCAGCTTCTTGGCGATTTCCGGGGTCAGCGCCACCCGGCGTTCGTGCGGTGCGGTTTCGCGTACTGCAGCGACGATAATTCCCATGCCAGCTCCTTGATCGAAACTCTACCCAGGCCGATCGCGCACATAGCCCACGGATGCAATCCCGATCGTAGCCGATTTTCACTTTCGATGGCGATGGGGAGCGGGGAGAGGGGAACGGGGAACGGGGATTGTGGGAGCGACGGAACGTCGCTTCCAGAGGACAGAAGACGGAGAACAGAAGACAGATAAAGCAGCCCACGCTCGCTTTGGCTCTGCTGTCCTCCGTCTTCTGTCCTCCGTCTTCTGGAAGCGACGTTCCGTCGCTCCCACAACCGCGAAGCTCCCGCTTCCCCGCTCCCCGTCCTCTGTCCCCCACATCCGCCGGGGGCCTACAATGCCGCTCGCAGCCACCGATCGCAACCGATGAACACACTTGATTTTCTGATGCAACGCCAATCCGTTCCCAGCCGTCTGCTAACCGCGCCGGGCCCGGACGTCGACCAGTGCCGGGCGCTGTTTGCAGCAGCACTCAGAGTGCCCGATCATGGCCGGCTGACGCCGTTCCGGCTGCTCAGCATCGTCGGTCCGGCGCGTCTCACCCTGGGTCGAAAGTGTGCCGAGCTGGCGCTGGCGCGCGAGCCCGAACGCGATCCCGCCCTGACCGACAAGGACCGCGAGCGGTTTTCCTCGGCGCCGCTGGTTGTCGCGGTGATTGCCCGGATCAGCGCCGGTCACAAAGTACCGGAGCAGGAGCAATTGCTTTCGGCCGGCTGCGTTGCCTACAACCTGCTGCTCGGCGCCGAAGCACTGGGCTTTGGCGCACAATGGCTGACCAGTTGGATCGCCTATGATCGGGCGGTGGCGGATTTGCTGGGATTGGGCAGCGATGAACGCGTGATCGCCTTCGTGCACATCGGTAGCAAAACGGCGCCTGGCGTCGATCGGCCACGGCCGGATCCGGCTGCGTTTGTCAGCGTCTGGCAGCCGTCCAACGAGCGCTAGCCGCGAGACGGGCTCGGCAAAGCGATAGTCTCGGCACAAGTCGGGACCCAGTGGTCACGGCTGCGATCCTGTCCAACTCGGGTTGCCGGCCAGCGTCGGGGCGACCAGCCAACCGAACAACCAAAACCCCAGAACGCTGCTATCGAACCACGATGCTGATCTTTTCCGAGAGCAGCGGCGGTTGATGCGGTATGTGCAACTGGTCGCCCAGGATCAGTTGCAAGGTGTGTTTTCCGGGCGCGAGCTTGAGCGTGGTCTCGGTCTGGCCAGCGCCGAAATGCAGGTGATGCTCATCCTTGGGCAAGGGCTGGTCCAGCGACGGCAATGCGGCAACGTCGACCAACAGATGGTGATGGCCGGTATTGGCTACCGCGACACCGGCCGGGGCTACGCCCATGCCGTGCAGTCCGAATTGCACGGTGATCGGCGAAGTTAGTTCGGCGCCATCGGCCGGGGCGATCAAGTAAACGCGGGCGCCGTCCGGCGACGGCGTTCGCGGCAGACTGTCGGCGGCGAGCACGCCTGCCGAAAGCAGGATCAGGGCAATCGGTTTCCACATGTTGCTGCTCCGGTTGGGCTGACGAAGTGCCGGACATTGTACGCCCGCGCAGCCCATCGCGGCGGCCAGCACTGGCAAACCGGGCACCGCCATGTGTCACAATCGCGACCCGCCCAGGCCCCGCAGCGAATAATTATTCCCGCCCATGTCCAAGACCTTGAAGATTGCCGCGCTCGGCATCGCCGCCAACGAACTCGAACAAATCAAGCAGCTGATGGCCGGCATGCGACTGCCCACCCGTTGGGAATGGAGCCCGGACAGCGTCGCCGCCGACGTACTGATGATCGACGTGGATTCGTTGTATGGCCACATGGACTGGCTGAAGGCGCACTCGCAAGGGCGTCGGATCATTTGCCTGACTGCTTCGACCATGAGCGACAAGGATATCGTTGCGGCGCGCCCGGTCAGTGTCGGCGGTCTGCGCCACGCGTTGGCCCTGGCCGCTGGCGATGATGTCGGGCAAAGCGGCGTGTCGGCCGAACAGATGGCGGCGCAGGGCGCCTCTTCGGGGGGCGTTCGCAGTGCTGCGGTCCGCATCACTGGCGAACAGCCGGCGGTTCTGCTCGCGGCCCGCCGCACCGGCGAACAACGTGCGGTAGCGCCAACGCCGCGCCGCACCGGCGAGCAACCCGCGATAAGCATGCCGATCACCGCTGAAAATCCGGCGGTGACAGCGTCGCGCATCACCGGCCAGCAGCGAGCGGTCGCGAGCGCCGATGCCCCGGCCGCCCCGCCGCCGCAACGCGCGGCCAGCCTGGCCGATTACCTGCTCGGCGGCCTGCTCACCGAGGCTTCGTTGCTGGCGCGTTCCGGTGTGCCATCGCTGATCCTCGATCCGGCCAACGAGCGCTATTACGGCGGCCTGACCCTGAAACCGCTACTGCCCTATTGCCAGGGCGCGATCAAGCCCGGCGAATGGAAGCCGGTGCCGGCGGCCGAACTGGAACGGTTGCGCGCCAGCGGTTCCGGCTTGCCCCTGACCCGCCTGTTGTGGCTGTATGCCCTGGGTAACTCGAACGGGCAGTCGTTGCTCAGCGGGCTCGACCGCGAGGCGCGCTTCAAATTGCTCAAATGGCCACAGATCGAGCGCGAATTTCCCAAGCACTTCCGTATTGCCACCGCCATCATGAAAGCCCCGGCCCTGCTCACTGAAGTGGTCGAAGCGGCGGCGGCTCCGATCAACGAGGTGGTGGATTTCATCAATGCCTACGCAGTGATCGGTGTGGTCGTCCAAGACGGGCAGCCGGCCTGGACCGACCGAGACCAATTGTTGGAAAAATTGCACACCCCGGCACAGTGACGCCGGCTACCGCGCATCGGGCCTCGGCCCGGGCCGGCGGACCGACGCGCTGGGTCGTCCTTCCCATTGACTGATGGAGTGATCGCCATGTTCAAAGCCCTGTTTACCTCATCCCTGTTGCTGGTTTCGGCCCTGGCCGGTGCAGAAACCGTCGCGCCGGCGGCAGCCGCAGCCTCGGACGTGAAGTCCGAAGCGGCCGAAGTCGCGGTGAATCCCAAACCCAAGGTCCGACTGAGCACCAATATGGGCACAATCGTGCTCGAACTGGATGCGCTCAAGGCACCAAAATCGGTGGCGAATTTCCTCCAGTATGTGAAGGACAAGCACTACGACGGCACCATCTTCCATCGGGTGATTCCTGGTTTCATGGTCCAGGGCGGCGGCTTCACCCAGGACCTGAGCCAGAAGCGTACCCGCGCTTCGATCGTGAACGAGGCCGACAATGGCCTGAGTAATACCGTGGGCACCGTGGCCATGGCGCGGACCGGGGACCCGCACTCTGCGACCGCGCAGTTTTTCATCAACGTCGCCGACAACCGCCGTCTGGATTTCGTCAGCAAGGCCAATGGCATGACCTGGGGCTATGCGGTTTTTGGTCGGGTAATCGAGGGCATGCCAGTGGTGATGGCGATCAAGGATGTCGAACGTGGCGCCAAAGGCCCGTTCGCCAGCGATGTGCCGGTCTCGCCGGTGCTGATCATCAAAGCCGAAGCGATCGACTGAGCAGGCGCGGATCGCGGCGCAAGCCTGCGCTTGTGCCGCGCCCGGCCGGCCCGAAGCGCGCCAGATGGCGACCCTGTTCCTGTCCGATCTGCATCTGGATGCCAGTCGTGGCGATATCGCCGCCGCCCTGACCGGATTGCTGCGCGGACCGGCGCGGCAGGCCAAAGCGCTCTACCTGCTCGGCGACCTGTTCGAGTCGTGGATTGGCGATGACGATCCAGAGCCGCTGGCCGCGGCAGTCGCCGCCGAATTGGCGGCGCTGTCGGCGAGCGGCGTGCCGGTGTACTTCCAGCATGGCAATCGCGATTTCCTGCTCGGCCGCGATTACGCGGACCGCGCCGGCATGCGGCTGTTGGGCGAGCATCACCTGATCGATTTGTACGGCGTGCCAACCGTGCTGCTGCACGGCGACACGCTGTGCAGCGACGATCACGCTTACCAACGATTGCGGCGGGAATGGCGGGCGCCGGCCTGGCAGGCGGCATTTCTGGCGCAGACGCTGGACCAGCGCCGGGACTTCGCGGCGCGGGCCAGGGCCGAAAGTCGTGCGCACACCGCCGTCGCCGCCAGCGACATCATGGATGTGAATGCCGTGGCAGTCGGTGATTGTTTTCGCCGTCACCATGTCACCCGCATCATCCATGGCCACACCCACCGACCCGCGATCCACCCGCTACAGCGCGTCGACGGCCGTGATTGCCAGCGCATCGTGCTCGGCGACTGGCACCGCGCCGGCAGTGTGCTGCGGGTCAGTGAAAATTCGCTCGAGCTGTTCGAGTTGCCGTTCTCGGCGGCCCGCGACAACCAGGAGTAGACAGCATGATTGGCCGATTGCGCGGCACCCTGATAAGCAAACAAGCCCCGGCACTGCTGCTGGAAGTCAATGGTGTCGGCTACGAGCTGGAAGTGCCGATGTCCACTTTCTACGAGCTGCCGGAAAGTGGCCAGGAGGTCGCTTTGATCACCCATTACGCGGTCAAGGAAGACGGCGTCAGCCTCTACGGGTTCCTGCACGAGGCGGAACGCATGCTGTTTCGCAGCCTGCTCAAAGTCAGCGGCATCGGCGCCAAGACCGCGCTGTCGGTGCTGTCCGGCGTTTCGGTGGCCGACTTCGTGCGGCTGGTGGTGAGCGGCGACAGTGGCGCGCTGGTGCGCATTCCCGGGATCGGCAAGAAAACCGCCGAACGCATCCTGCTGGAACTGCGCGACCGGGTCGAGCACTTGGCGGATGGCAGACAGCCAGCCGCTGCCGGCCATGCCACAATCGGCCACGATCCCTTGGCCGAAGCCAGCGCCGCCCTGGTCCAGTTCGGCTACAAGCCGGCCGAAATCACCCGCCTGCTGAATGCCGCCGCCGAACCCGGCGACAGCGCCGAAACCCTGATCCGCAAGGCGCTCAAGGCGGCATTGCGCTGATCAGGGAGCAGAGGACAGAGGGCGGAGGACCGAGCAGAGGACTGAAGGCAGAGGACGTGGCGCCAGGCCAAGAGCCTTCGCAGTTGCGCTGTCCTCTGTCCTCTGTCCTCTGTCCTCTGAAAAGGTACACTAGCGGGCTCAGGTTTCCGCTTCCGGCCATTGCCGCAGATCCGATGCATTCCCCCAACGAGCAAACGAAGGCCACCGGCACGGTGACGCTGGCGGTGGCGGCGGTCGGTGTCGTTTTTGGCGATATCGGCACCAGCCCGCTGTACACCATGCGCGAGGCCTTCCACGGCCCGCATGCGCTGGCGATCAACGAGACCAATGTGTTCGGCGTGCTGTCGCTGGCGGTGTGGGCGCTGACCCTGGTGGTCTCGCTCAAATACGTGGTGTTCATCATGCGCGCCGACAACCGCGGCGAGGGCGGGATCATGGCGCTGATGGCGCTGGCCATGCGTGCGGTCGGCGAAAAGCCCTGGTTGCGGCGTGTGGTGATCGTGCTGGCGGTGCTCGGCGCGTCGCTGTTCTACGGCGACGGGGTGATCACCCCGGCGATGTCGATCATGGGCGCGGTCGAGGGCCTGAATGTGGCCGCGCCGGGCATGGATCGCTATGTGGTGCCGGTTTCGCTGCTGATCGTGGTCGCGCTGTTTTCCTTCCAGCGCCGTGGTACCGCCAGCGTCGGCGCGGTGTTCGGCCCGATCATGTGCCTGTGGTTTCTGGTGCTGGGCACGCTCGGTGCGATCGAAATCGCCAAGGCACCAGCAATCCTCAAGGCGCTCAGTCCCTACTACGCGGTACAGTTTTTTCTCGCCCATCCGCTGTTGTCGTTTCTGTCGCTCGGCACCGTGGTGCTGGCGATCACCGGCGCCGAGGCGGTGTACGCCGACATGGGGCATTTTGGGGTGCGGCCGATCCGCTTCGCCTGGTTTTACTGGGTGTTTCCCGGCCTGCTGTTGAATTACTTCGGCCAGGGCGCCTTGCTGCTGGTCGATCCGGGGGCGGCGCGCAACCCGTTCTATCTGCTGGCACCGGACTGGGCGCTGTATCCGATGATCGCACTGGCGGCGATGGCCGCGGTGATTGCTTCGCAGGCGGTGATCTCGGGCGCATTTTCGGTTACCCGCCAGGCGGTGCAGTTGGGCTTTGCGCCGCGCATGCAAGTCCTGCATACCTCGGACGAGACCGCCGGGCAGATTTTCGTGCCGTGGGTCAATCGCTTCCTGTTGATCGCGATCATCCTGGTGATTCTTGGCTTTCGGACATCGAGCAATCTGGCCGCGGCCTATGGCATCGCGGTCACGGGGGCGATGCTGATCGATACCCTGCTCGCGCTGATCGTTGCGGTCAGTCTGTGGCGCTGGAAGCCGTGGCTGGCGGTGTTGGTTGGTGCCGTATTCCTGAGTATCGACCTGGCTTTCTTCGCCGCCAACGCGGTCAAGATTCCGCACGGCGGATGGTTTCCTCTGGCGCTCGGCGCGGTGGTGTTTCTGTTGCTCAGCACCTGGCGCAAGGGCCGCGCTCTGCTGCGCTCACAGATGCGCGCCGAGGGGTTGGCGCTGGATCCGTTCATTCATTCGATCGCGGCACATCCGCCGCACCGGGTACCGGGCACGGCGGTGTTCATGACCGCCAATCTGGATACGGTGCCGCACGCGCTGCTGCACAACCTGAAGCACAATAAGGTGCTGCACGAGCGCAATGTGTTGCTCAACGTAGACACCCTGGAACAACCTTACGCCGAGCCCGGACAGCGCATCGAGATCGAGGATATGGGTAAGGATTTCTATATCGTGCGGCTGTACTTCGGCTTCGCCGAGGACCCCAACGTGCCGCGCTTGATGGAAAGCTGCGAGGCGCGCGGCCTGCCGTTCGACATGATGGATACCACCTTTTTCCTGAGCCGCGAGACCGTGGTCTCGACCGACCGCCCAGGCATGCCGCTGTGGCGCGACAAGCTGTTTGCCTTCCTGTCGCGCAATTCGCAGTCGGCGACCGCTTTCTTCCAGATTCCCGGCAATCGCCTGATTGAACTCGGCACCCAGGTCGAGATCTGAATCAGGCTTTGCCGGCTTCGCCGCCGCGTTGCCTGAGCATGGCCACCGCCGGCAATTCCTGGCCTTCGAGAAACTCCAGGAAGGCGCCGCCACCGGTCGAGATGTAATCGATTCCTTCGGCGACGCCGAACAGATCGATCGCGGCCAGCGTGTCGCCGCCGCCAGCCACGGAAAATGCCGGAGAGGCAGCGATCGCGCTGGCGACCACACGACTACCCTCGGCAAAGGCTTCGAATTCGAACACGCCGACTGGCCCGTTCCAGACCAGGCTCCGGGCAGCACCGATCAACGCCGCGTAGTGGGCGGCGGTGGCCGGACCGATGTCGAGGATCAGGTCATCGGGATCGACCGTATCGACCGACTTGAGGGTAGCGCTGGCCTCGGCATCGAAGCGGTCGGCGACGACCACGTCGACCGGCAGCGGAATGCTGGTGCCGCGCGCTTCGGCCGCGGCCAGGATGCGCTTGGCGGTGGCGATCAGGTCGGGTTCGTACAGCGACTTGCCGACCGGCTTGCCGACCGCGGCGAGAAAGGTATTGGCGATACCTCCGCCGACGATCAACTGGTCGACTTTCTTGACCAGGTTTTCGAGTAGCGCGAGCTTGCTCGATACTTTGGAGCCGCCGACGATCGCCAGCAACGGGTGCTCGGGGTGTTCGAACGCTCGGCCGAGTGCATCCAGCTCGGCCATCAGCAGCGGCCCGGCCGCCGCGACCGGGGCGAAGCGGGCGACGCCATGGGTCGAGGCCTGGGCGCGGTGGGCGCTGCCAAACGCGTCCATCACGAAGATGTCGCACAGGGCCGCGTATTGGCGGGCGAGTCGATCGTCATCGGCCTTCTCGCCGACATTCATCCGACAGTTTTCCAGCAGCGCCACTTCGCCGGCTGCGACTTCCACGCCATCCAGGTAATGCCGATGCAGGCGCACCGCGCAACCGAGCGCCCGGCCGAGCCAGGCCGCGACCGGCGCCAGCGAAGAACTCTGGTGCCACTCGCCTTCCTGCGGGCGGCCAAGATGCGACAGCACCATCACCCGGGCCCCGGCATCGCGGGCGGCACGCAAGGTTGGCAGCGCCGCCTGCAAGCGCTGCGTGGAGCTGATCGAACCGTCCTTGAGCGGCACGTTCAGGTCTTCGCGGATCAGCACCCGGCGGTCGGCGAGGTCCAGGTCCTGCATGCGGATGATCGACACGGGCATTCCTCGTCAGGGTAAAACAGCAGCGGCGTGAGTGGTCGAATTCTAGCCTGAAGGACCGGCTCGGAGTTCAGTTGCTGGCGTCTGCGCAAGCCGCTGGCGGCATCGGAGCGAAAAATCCGACCGCAACAAACAGCACGCCGACCCCGAGCAGCGAGACGATGCCCCACAAGTCGCCAAGAAAATGCAGGTCGATCAGCAGCAGTTTGGCGAGTACCAGCCCGAGCACACTGGCGCCAGCGATCCACAGCGGCCGGCGGCGGCGGGCGGCACCGGCGAGCATGCCGACGATCCCGGTCAGGGTCCAGACGATGGCCAGTGCCGCTTGTGGCAGCGCATGACTGAACAAGGTCGGGCTCCATGGCTCGGCCGCGTAGTGGTGGGCAGCACGCAGGGTCGCCATCGACAAGGCGGCAAAACCGAACGCCAGCACCAGTGTCCGCATCGGCGCGGCCAGCGATCCGCCGCGATCGAAATCCGCCAGGCTGCGCCAGAACAACAAGAGCGCGGCGATCTGGGTCAACTCCAGCGGATTGAACAGCGGCAGCCAGGGCAGTGGCGCCGAGCCGCCGGGCAGGAATAGGGCGGCGAGCGCGATCAGACCGGCGACCGCGCCAAGCACCAGCAGCAATCGGCTGCGCAGGGCCGATATCTGCCGGTAGAGCGGAAAGGCCGCCGGTGCGAAGCCTTGCCACAACACCGCGCAGGCGGCGAGCCAGGGCAGCGCCAATGCGGCAACCCGCCAGCCCTGGCCGAGTCCGGACTGCTGCAATACCCACTGGTTAAGCTCCCAACTGGCGAGCAGCGGGAAGGCGAGCCACCACAGCGCGTGACTGCTGGCCAGACCGCGCGCCCACGGTTTGGCCAGGACGGCGAGCGTCGCGACACTGGCGAGGGTATAGACCAACCAGGCCCGCCAGCCGGATTCGCCCAGGGGCGAATGGTGTTCAAAGCCCATCGCTACGACCATCGGCAGCGCAGACAGCAAGCCGGCCAGGCCCAGCCAGGCAAACGGCGGATAGTCGAGAACGCGGCGCAACCAGGCCGCCAGAGCCGCCGATAGGCCGAACAGCACCAGCGCCGCGTCGACCTCACGCGACCCAGGGACATGGCGATCGATTTCGGTCAGACCAGCCGCGATCCACCAGAAAAATGCCCAGACCGCGAGCGAACGCGGCCAGCGCACTGCCGGCGCCAGGCGCTGGTAGTACCAGCCGCTGGCCAACCCGGACATTGCCAGCAGCAGGGCGCCAAAACCGAAGGCGTGGCCGCTGCCGCCATGGCCACGTTCGAAACCAAACAAGAGCAGCGCGCCACCTGCCAGCAACTGCAGCAACAGCCCCATCCAGCGCAGCCGGCGTTCCGCCTGGACCAGCCCGAGCCAGACCAGCAGTGCGCCCTCGATCGCCCAACTGGCCGAGGTCCAGCGCGCCGACAGCGCCAGCGGCATCGCCAGGGTGGCGAACACCAGGGCCAGGCCGGTGTACGCCTGGCGCCAGCGACCCAGGCCGGCATGACGCCAGACCAGACGCGCGAGCAGGGCGTAGGCCAGGGCCAGGGCCAGCGCGCTCCAGGCCAGACCGTAACGATCGTCGGCGAGCAGGGATGCCTGCAGGCCGAATCCGACCAGCGGCGTGCCGAACACCAGCGAGCCGTGCACATGGTCGCGCTCGGCCGGATCGGTCGGACGCAGCGCCGGCAGCAACGGGATCAGCAGATAGAGCAGGTAGAACGCGATCAGGAACGGCTCGGTGCTGTCGAACAGCGCCGGTCGATAACGCAGCACGCCCCAGATCGTTGCGACCACGAAAGTGGACAGGAAGCCGAGCAGGTTGAGCACGCGCCAGCCGCGCGCCCAACTGATCGCCAGGATGGCCAGATTGAGCAGCAAGTAATAGCTGAATAACGCGACGTGATTGCCGCTGCCGGAAGCAGCCAGAATCGGCGCGGCAAAGCCGCCGATGATGCCGAATACCGCCAGACCCAGCGAATTCTGGGCAATCGCGAGCAGCGCGCAACCGGCGGTCAGCCCGATCAGCAGGGCGAAGCACAGGCTGGCCGGTAGCAGGTGATAAAGCCGATAGGCGGAAAACACCGTCAGCATCAACAGGCCGATCGCCGCCCCCTGCAGGCTGAGCGCGAACACCGGCCGGCGCTGGCGTTGGCGAAATCCAAAGGCGAGTGCGGCGATGCCGGCCACCGCCACGGCAATGAAGCGGTATTCGATCGGGAAGTTCAGCCAGCCTTGGGCGGCGGCGTAGCGATACAGGGCGCCGACCCCGATGAACAGCAGGACCAGCCCGATCCGCGCCACCCAGTTGCCCTCGCCGAACCAGCGCCAGAAGCCGGCCGCTTGCGGACCGCTCGGCGACGAGGCGGCCGGTGGTGGCGGCGATCCCGGCGCGATCTCGATGGCCGCGGTCGGGTTTGCCTGGGAGCGACCCGCTGCCGCTAACGCCAAATCTTGGGCGGCCTCGCGGCCTTCTTCCGACTGCTTCCACAAAACCGCGGCCGATGGAAGTGGCGGCGGGGGCGCCGCTGGCGGCGGGGGCGCCGCTGGCGGCGCGGGTGGTGCAGCCGGAACCGGCCCAGGCGTAGCCGCAGATTCGGCTATTGGGACCGCCTTTCCGGCCCGGGCGCGGTCCGCGACTGCGATCTGGCGCAGGTGGGCTTCCAACCGAGCCAGGCGGTCGCGCATAGCCAGCCATTGCCCGAACAGCACGCCGATCAGGGCGCCACCGATCAGCCCCAGTGACGACGCATTGGTGGCAGCGACTGCCAGTCCGAACAGGCCACCGATCAAGGCAAATACCAAGCTCATCCAGACCTCACCTGCTATCTGCAATCCCGAGGGAGTATGCCATGCGCGGCGGCGGGCGCCGCGCCGCTCAGCGATACAACGCGGTCTGGCCGTCCGGTCGGGTCTTGAAACGGCGGTGCACCCAAAGATATTCGGCCGGCGCCTCGCGCACCATTTGCTCGATCTGGGCATTGATCCGCGCACAGCTGTCCGCCGCGGACTCGCCGGCCAGATCGGGCAACGGCGGGCCCAGCCGCAGCCGGTAGGCGCCGGTGCCGTCGCGGCGATGGAAGAACGGCACCACCGCGGCACCGGTCAGGCGCTGCAACTGGTGGGTGGCGGTGATGGTCGCCGCCGGAATGCCGAAGAAGGGGGCGAACACCGAGTCCTGGCCGAGCATGTCCTGATCCGGGGCGTACCACAGAATCCCTCCCTGCTTGAGGAAGCGCACCGCCGGGCGCAACTGATCGCGCGCGAACATCGCGCTGGCGTAGCGCAGCCGACCACGGCGGATCGCCCACTCCAGCACTGGATTGCGGTGTCGGCGATACATGGCGGCGGCCGGAATCTGCGAGCACAGCAGTCGCCCGCAGATATCCAGG
The DNA here is from genome assembly GCA_050173995.1 of Lysobacterales bacterium. Lineage (GTDB taxonomy): Bacteria > Pseudomonadota > Gammaproteobacteria > Xanthomonadales > Ahniellaceae > 0-14-3-00-62-12. Next base: position 50,755 of record JBFXKH010000006.1, read on the forward strand.
GTGAAGAAATGCCCGGACAGCATCAGCACGCCGCGGCCCTCGGCCTGGAGCGCGCGCAGCACCTCGATCCCGTCGATCTTGAGCCCGCGCTCCCAACGCGCCGTGCTGCCCCACCAGGCGCGGGCGAATTCGTAGCTGCCCTCGCCCAGCGCGAGAAAGTTCTGCTGCAACAGATCCTGGCGTTGGTCCGCCGACCAGTCCGGAAAACACAATTCGATATTGCGTCGCGCAATGTGCACGCGCTCGCCGGCCAGGCGCCGCATCAATGCGCCGAGCGTCCGTCCGATCCGGCGCCCGAACGCGGCCGGCAGGTTGCCGTAAAGCACCAGCACGGCGACGCCCAGCCAGGCGGGCCAGTGGAGCGGGGCGAGCAGGCGGCGATCGAAGGGCATCCGGGCATGGTAACGAAGGCGGGTGGGGTTGGGGGAACGGGGAATGGGGAATGGGGAATGGGGAACGGGGAACAGGGAACAGGGAACAGGGAACAGGGAACAGGGAACAGGGAACAGCAAGAGCCGTCGCCCCGGCGGGAGCCGGGGCCCCGCCCCC
>JBFXKH010000007.1:0-50900 GCA_050173995.1 Lysobacterales bacterium
CGCACGCACGCCCATTTCGTCGGCAACGCTGGCGCAGGTGGCGTAACCGGCGCGCGCGCCGGCGTCGTGCGCGCTGGTCAGATAAAACAGAAAATCGAACTGGCCGGTCAGATTGCCCTTGAGCGGCACCAGCGGACGGTATTCGACGCGCATGTGGCGGGGGTCGAGTTCGCGGCTGAATACTGCCCGCACCGCCAGGGTCGGGTCGGGGCCGGCAGCGGCCGAGCCTTCGAACCAGGCGACGGTATTGCCGCCGCGGCGGCTGGCGGTGTCGACCGCATTTTCGGCCGCGTTCAGCGCCGTATCCAGGGTCCACTGACCTTCTTCCAGGTCGACCAGGCCGATGCTGGCGCTGAGTGGCACGGCGTCTCCGGCCACGATCAGCGGCCGCTCGACCATGGCAAAACGTATGCGCTCGGCGAGTTGTTTGATCGCCTCGGGACGTTCCCGCGACAGCAGCATGACCCACACGCAGTCGCGCAACGAGCCCAGCATGTCGTGTGGCGCCAGCAGGTCGCGCATGCGCTCGCCGAACTCCACATCGATCGCATTCAGGCCGCGGCTGCCGAGCGATTTGCGAAGCTCGCTGTCGTCGTCCAGACGCAGGGCCAGCAGTGCCGCTCCAGTGGTGCCAAAGCGCGTAGGAATTCGATCGAACAGCAGCGAACGTGGATAGAAGCCGCTCTTCGGATCACGCGCCGCGCTGGCCTCGGTCTGCGCCCGCAGCCATTGTGCACGCTGCACGCGGGCGCGGATCACGCCGATGACGTGGCGCGCCTTGAGTGGCTTGACCAGCACTTCGTCGGCACCGGCGGCGATCGCGTCGAATCGCTCGCCGGCATCGCCAGCGGTGGACATCAGCACGATCGGCAGCATCGCGTGCTCGGGCTGGTGCTTGACCACCTGGACCAAGTCGACGCCGCGGGCATCGGGTAGGCTGGCATCGATCAGGACCAGATCCGGCTGGAATTCGTTGATCGCAGCGATGGCGGCACTGCCGTAGGCGGCGATGCGCGCGGTCATGCCTTCGGCTGCCACCCAGTGCCCGCACTGCACCGCCAGCTCGCGGTCCTGTTCGACGATCAGCACGCGATAGGCCGGCAGACCCTTGTGGCCGAGCAGCTCATCAAGCCTGGACACGATCCGGTAACTGTCCAGCGGTGCGGCAAAAAACGCCGCGGCATTGACCCGCAACGACAGCAGCCGGTGGGTCAGGTCGCGGTTCGGCGACAGCACCACCAGGGCCGGCGGCGCACTGGCGCCGGCCCACAGCGCCTGCAGCGCAGGCAGCGCCCGCAACTGCGGGGCCAGCATCACCACCGCGCCGGGCGCGTGGTCGCGCAGCCACAGTTTGGACGCCTGCGCCGAAGGGAAATCGACCAACTGGTAGCCGCGTTCGGTCAGCGTCGCCGACAGGCCCGGTGCCAGGGTGTCGGGAATGCCGATCAGGCACACGGCGTTACGCATCGCCTGCGGACGTGGCCGGGCACTGCTGGCGCTGCCGATGGCGCGCGGTGGCGCCGCCACCATAGGCTTGGCGGTTTGGACCAACGCGTCATGGTCTGTGGGCAGGCGGTGCGTGTCGCCGACATTCGCCCGCGCCAGCACGACCTGGCCGAGCAGGTTCTCGATGCGCAGTATCTGCGCCGTGTTCGGCGGGGTGTTCATTTCGAGAAAACTGGCGAAATAGGCGGCCAGATCGCCCAAATGGGTCACCTGCTCGCCACTGGCGCGCTCGAACAGCGCGTCCAACTGGTCGGCAAACTGCTGGGCCAGGGGCAATTGCCAGTCTTCCGATAGCGCCGCCCACAGCGCCTTGAGGCTGTCTGCCTCGGCGGGGCTCAGGGTTTCGATCGGGGCGGGCTGGCTGGACATGGGGGCAAGCGTGGCTGGGTGATGAACCTGGTCCCGAACGCAGCAAGCTTCGGGTCTTCAAACGGGAGAGCAGCTAGCGTGCCGGTCCGTGGAAATTGTGATCCGGTTCGTTATTGTGCGCTTCCCGGGTCGGCGCATCCAGCGCCCGAAACCCATTGCAGCGCAACGGCGGCGGGAAATCCGACATCTGGCGCACAGACCGGAAATGCCGCCGGCCACCGTCAACTGCAGGCTGGGTGAATCCCCGGATGGTGCCGTGCCGCGCCCATGGCAAACTATCCGACCATGCGCACACGGGAACGGAGTGGCAACCGACCGGTAGACGTAGCGCATCGGGTTCAATCGCGCGGAGAACGGCAATGAAATGGCGGGTATACGGATTGGCATTCGGCATCTTTCTGGTGACCCTGGCCTACAACGCTTGGTACTGGGGCGGGGCAGCGCGGATTCCTGATATCGGGCCGATCATCGCCACCGCCGCCGCGCGAGAAGCACCGCTGGTGAGCGTTTATCTGAACCTCGGTGGGCAGTTGCTGACCTGGACCGGGCAGGAGGCGGCCGCTCAGGCCTCGGCGGAAGCCGCTTTCGCTGCCGCGAGGACGCGCATCCTGGATCAGCCGCGGTTGGTGATCGATACCTTGTTCGAGCATCGTTACAGCACAGCGCAGACCGTATTGCGAGGCAGCCATTGGCTGTGCCCGCTGGCCTTGGTGATTGGACTGATCGCTTGGTTACGTCGACCGAAGCCGGTCGTGACCCGCAAACTGGGGCGGCGATTCTGACGCCACTGCCGTGACGGCACGGTGGATGTTGCGCTGCATCAGTTTCTATGCGGCGCTGCAGCTTGACGACACAATCCACTCAGTCTAAGTTCAGCCCGCCCGTTTCTCGGGCATGGGAAATTCAGAACCTGACCCCGGCGTCGATCAGCGCCAGGACGGCGTTTTGTTTTTTCCTGGCGAAGCGGCCGCCGGTCGGCGGTTAACAACGAAATCGATGCAAGGAGCAAAACCCACGGCGGCCATGAGCCGTCACTCCAATCACTATCGGGAAGAGAGAAACCTTGTGAATACTCGACATGTTTGTGGATTCAAAGCGCTGGCCGTGGCAACTGTGGCAGCGCTCGGCCTGGTTGCCAGTGTGGGTGCAGAGGCCGGTCAGGTTTACGCCAACGCGCTCGATTCGGGCCAGAGTTTTGACCAGTTCATCGTGAAGTACCGGTCGGAATCGAGTTTCGCCACCTCGTCCCGCGCCGCGTCATCGGGCGTGGCCGAGCTCGCCCGTTTGACCGGTCAGTCGCTGCGCCACGAACGGCGACTGGCGGTGGGCGGCGAAGTGGTGAAACTGGAAGGTAAAGCCCTGGACGCGGCGGCAGCCCGCAAGTTCATGGCCAAACTGGCCGAAGATCCGAACGTCGAATACGTCGAGCCGGATGCCCGCTTCTATCCGGTATTCACCCCGAACGACACCCGCTATGCCGAACAATGGCATTACCTCGGCGCGCCCGGTGGCCTCAACCTGCCTGCCGCCTGGGACATCGCCACCGGCACCGGCGTGGTGGTCGCAGTGATCGACACTGGCATCACCGCGCACGCCGACCTTTCGGCCAATGTGGTCGCTGGCTATGACTTCATCAGCAGTGCCACCGCGGCACGGGACGGCAATGGCCGCGATTCCAATCCGCAAGACCAGGGCGACTGGACCACTTCGGCCGATGGTTGTGGTGTATCCAATTCGTCCTGGCACGGCACCCATGTCGCCGGCACCGTTGCCGCAGTCACCAACAATGCCAGCGGCGTCGCTGGGGTCGCCTTCAATGCCAAGGTGCAGCCGGTGCGGGTGCTCGGCAAGTGCGGCGGCAGCCTGTCAGACATCGCCGACGCGATCGTCTGGGCCTCGGGCGGCACGGTCTCCGGCATCCCGGCCAACCCGACGCCGGCCAAGGTCATCAACATGTCGCTGGGCGGCAGCGGTTCCTGTACCGCTACCTACCAGAACGCGATCACCTCGGCGGTGAATCGCGGCACTGTGGTCGTGGTCGCGGCGGGTAACTCCAATGCCAATGCGGCCAACTTTAGCCCATCGAGTTGCAGCAACGTCATCAATGTGGCGGCGCTGGACAAGGAGGGCAACCGCGCCTCCTATTCCAACTTCGGAACGGTGGTCGATGTCGCCGCCCCCGGTGGTGAAACCAATACCTTGAGCAAAGGTGTGTTGTCCACGCTCAATACCGGTACCACCACGCCCGGTAGCGCCAGCTTCCAGTTCTTCCAGGGCACCTCGATGGCCACCCCGCACGTTGCCGGACTGGCCGCACTGATGTTGTCCAAGAACCCGGCGCTGACCCCGGCCCAGGTCGAATCGACCATGAAGGCCAATGTCCGTGCGATCACCGGGACCTGCTCGGGTGGCTGTGGCGCGGGTGCCGCAGACGCGACCCGTGTGCTGCAGGCGATGAACGGCAGCACACCGCCGCCACCGCCGCCGCCGCCGACCGGCGGGACACTGAGCAATGGCGTGGCCAAGACCGGCCTCGCTGCCGCGGCGGGTGCCGAACTCAACTTCACCATGGTGGTACCGTCCGGCGCCAGCAACTTGAAATTCGTGATGGCTGGTGGCACCGGCGACGCCGACCTGTACGTACGCTTCGGCTCGGCCCCGACCGACACCGTCTACGACTGCCGCCCGTTCCTGAACGGCAACGCCGAAACCTGCAACATCGCCACCGCCCAGGCCGGGACTTACTTCGTCCGGGTCAAGGCGTTCAGCGCGTTCTCGGGGGTAAGCCTGACCGGCAGCTACAGCACCACCACGGCCGGGCCGTTCTTCCAGAGCACCACGGTGTTCAATATTCTGGACAACACCACGATCAACAGCCCGATCACGGTCAGCGGTGTGGCTGGCAATGCGCCATCCACGCTGCGCGTCTCGGTGAATATCACCCATACCTACCAGGGTGATCTGAAGGTCGATCTGGTCGCCCCGGATGGCACCCTGTACAACATCCACAATCGTACCGGCGGAAGTGCCGACAACGTGATCAAGACGGTCACCATCAATGCCTCCAGCGAAGTCGCCAACGGCACCTGGAACATGCGCGTGAACGACAACGCCGGCGGCGACACCGGCAGGTTGAACAGTTGGTCGATGCAGTTCTGAGGACAGGCGACAGACGACAGAGGACAGAGGTCAGAGGACGGAACTGGGCTCCGGCGTTCGCCGGGGCGACCGGCGTAGGGTGGAGGCGTAGGGTGGATAAGCGCAGCGCATCCACCATCTCACCGATTCGACCGTCTCTCAGAACTTCAAACACTGCTGCAAAAACCCAACCCCGGCCAAGGCCGGGGTTTTTTGTGGGAGCGACGGGCACGTCGCGACTGTCGCCAGATTCCATAGTCGCGACGTGCCGTCGCTCCCACAGTTTCCATCAAGCCCGATGCAGATGTCTTCCGTCCTCTGACCTCGGTCCCCTGTCTTCCGTCTTCAGTCCCCTGAAAGCTAAATGGATTCAAAGCGATTGGCGGCGACGTTCTTGCGCACTTGCGCAGGGTTCCAGATGCGCCCGTTCATGGCGATGTAGACGCCCGACCCCAGGCATTGCACGGCGCCGACCGCGCAGCCAATGTTGAATACCGCATCCGAGCCCTGAAAGCGGGCGGGATTGAGCGCTCCGGTCAGCACGATCACCTTGTCCTTGATCGCGGCCAGTACCTTGGCGGTGGCGATCATGCTGTCGGTGCCGTGGGTGACCAGGATGTGCCGCGCCGGCTGCGCTTCGATGGTGCGCCGGACCAGATCGCGATCTTCATCGGTCAGGTGCAGGCTGTCCTTGCGCAGCACCGGGATCAATTCGACCCGGAAAGCCACGCCAATGCCCTGCAGGATTTCGCCGATCTGCGGTGCTCCGATCTGGTAGTCCGACTTGTCGTCGAAATAGATCTTGTCGATGGTGCCGCCGGTGCTGATGATGCAAAGTTGATCCACGGTCGTGCTCGCTGGCAGAAAGGGGCTCAAGCGTAAATGTCGCTGGACAGCATGCGTGCTTCGGCCTCGCCATTGTCGATCAGGCGGTGGCAGCCGATGCGGGCATAGCGGCGGGCAGCATGGAGCGGTCGCGGATCGCCCTCGGCACGGAAGCTCCAGTCGGCATGCCGCGCCAGCAGTGCCAGCGCCAGGGTGCGGCCCATGCTCAGCGCCAGCCCGCGGGCGCCGGATTGCATATCGTCTTTTTGGCTGGAGCGCTTCTGGATCCATTCGGCAATAGCCGTGGTTGTCTCGCGCACCACCCTCACCACGCCCTCCAGCTCGGGCAGGCTGGCCTGCGCGGTCAGGCTGCGGATCACCGTCAGATAATGCTGCAGGCCGCCGATCTGCTTCAAAACCTTTAGCACATCCAGCGACAGCACATTGCTGGTGCCCTCCCAGATCGGCAGCACCTGGGTATCGCGCAACAACTCGGGTAGGCCGGTGTCCTCGATGTAACCGGCGCCACCGAAGCACTCCAGAGCCTCGCTGACCCCGGCCACCGCCACCTTGGCGGTGGTCAGTTTGACGATCGGGGTGAGCAGTCGCATCAGTTGCGCCGAGGTGGTGTCGCTGCGGTTGTGTTCGCTGCGACCGATCAGTTCGGCGACGTAAAAGGTCAGGTGGAAGGCACCCTCCAGTTCGACCTGCAGGTCGGCCAGGGTTTGCTGGTGCAGTGGCTGATCGATCAAGGGCATGCCGAACACCACACGGCGGGTGGCGTAGTCGCGGGCCAGCGCCAGCGCACGGCGCAGGCTGGCGACTGCGCAGACTGCGTTCCACATGCGGGTGATGTTCAGCACCGGCGCGATCGCCCGAACGCCGTGACGGGACTCGCCGACCAGTTCCGCTGGCGTCCCGTTCAACTGAATTTCCGCGGTCGGCAATTTGCGTGTGCCGAGCTTGTCCTTGAGCCGTTCGATCTCGATATTGCGCAGGCGACCGTCGGCCTTGCGTGGTTCGATATAAAACAACGCCAGGTTGTCGGCGCCGGGGCCGTTGCTTTCCGGCCGGGCCAGGACCATGGCCATGTCGGCGACGATGGCAGAAGCAAACCATTTGCGGCCGAACAGCCGCCAACGGCCACGTTCGTCCTGACGTGCGATGGTTTCGCTGCCGCTGACATCGGAACCGCCGCTGGTTTCGGTCATCCATTGTCCGCTGATCCAGGCCTCGACCGGGTCGCGGCTGGTCAGGCGCGGCACGGCGCGGTCGATCAGGGCCTGGTTGCCGCTGTCCAGTAGGCAGCGCGCCGCACCGTCGGTCATCGCCAGTGGGCAAGAGAATATTTCGCTGGACGGATGGAACAAATAGACCAGCGCGAATTGGTGCAGGCGCGCATGCGCACCCCAGGTCGCATCGTAGCCACTGGCGACCAGCCCCCGGCGCGCCGCCAGCGCCGGTGCCGCCTGCCAGAACGATGACAGGCTGATTCGATCGATGCGGTTGCCGTAGGCATCGAACTGGGTGAGCTCCGGTTCGAAGGCATGCTCGCGCAACTGCGCCGGGTACAGCTCGGTTGCGACCAACTCGCCGAATTCGGTCAGACCCGGTTCGATTTCCGCCAGCATATGGGCCGGCAGCACCCGACGCAGCAAGGAGCGCAACAGGCGGTCGTCCAGATACTGGTTGGACAATACCGGCGGTGATTGGGTGAAGCCCATGCAGTTCTCCTTGCGGCGCGATTCGGGGCGGCAGACGCGGTCGATCGTGGCGTGTGGTCGATTCAGGCGCCGCGCGAGCGACGACGCTTGCCGAGAGCCTGCTGCCAGGCCGGCCAGCCCGCAGTCAAGACCGCGGTCAGACTGAGCACAATCTCGGTCGCGGCCAGACCGCGCACCGCCGGATTGGCATATGCCTCCATCACCCCGTGGGCAAAATACACCAGTGCGATCAGCGCGCCAATCAGCAAGCCGGCGTGAACACTGGAACGCGCCGCGAACAGTGGTGCCGCGAACAGCAGCAGGGACAGTGCCAGCGCAGCCGGCACCGGCAGCGTGGTCGGCGGCGCCAGCCAGGCGTACCAGAGCACTTGCAAGCCGGCCAACAGGACCAGGGCGAGTGTGGCGAGGCGGTAGTGACGGTTCATTGTTGCGCCTTGAGCCGTATCGCCAGTTCGGCGACCCGGCGACCGAGGGCCAGACACAGCGCGCGCTCCTCGCCGGTGATTGGTTGATCGCCGTTGGCGCCGGCAAAATGGCTGGCGCCGTATGGACTGCCGCCGCTGCGGGTCGCCGACAGCGCCGGTTCGCTATAGGGCAGGCCGACCAGCAGCATGCCGTGGTGCAGCAGCGGCAGCATCATGCTGAGCAGGGTGGTTTCCTGTCCGCCATGCAGACTTGCGGTCGATGTGAAACAGGCCGCGGGCTTGCCGGCTAACGCCCCCGACAACCACTCGGAGGCGCTGCCGTCGAGAAAATACTTCAGTGCCGCTGCCATGTTGCCGAAACGGGTCGGGCTGCCGAGGATCAGCGCCGCGCAATCGGCGAGGTCGGACAGTTCGGCATAAGGCGGCCCGTCGGTGGGGATCGCCACGGCCGGCGCCGGATCAGCCTGGCTGCGAATTGCCGGGACCGTGCGCAGCCGGGCAAGCGCGCCCGGCACCTGCTCCACTCCGTCGGCGATCAGTCGGGCCAGCGCGGTGGTGCTGCCGTGGCGGCTGTAGTACAGAATCAGGATGGTGACCGGGGTCGTAACTGAATTATTCATGGTTCTGAAGGTGTGCGATCTGTACGATTATGCCCGTTCGGACGGTCCCTGCGCCGATGACCACAGGAATCGGATCCGGCGCATCGCCGGAACCCGGTCCAACCATAGGAAAAAGTCATGAAATACCTGATTGCATCCCTGTTCCTGTTGAGCCCGGTGTTGGCGCCATTGGCGGCATCGAAATCCGCCCTGCCGCAGCCTGAGCTTGAAGTGACCACCATCGACGGCGAGACCTATGACCTGAAAGACCAGCGTGGACACTGGGTGGTGGTCAACTACTGGGCGACCTGGTGCCCGCCCTGTCTGCGCGAAATGCCTGAATTATCGGCGATGGATGCCGAGCGTGAAGATATTTCCGTGATCGGGCTGGCCTTCGAGGAAATTGAGCTCGAGGAGATGCGGGCGTTCATGAAGGAGCACCCGGTGGTCTATCCGATTGCCCTGATCGATGTCTACGACCCGCCCAAGGGTTTCGACGTGCCGCGTGGCTTGCCGACAACCTATGTGATCGCGCCGGATGGCAGTCTGGCGCAGCGCATCATGGGGCCGGTCACTCGCGGCGATATTGAGCGGATCGTCGCTCGCAAGAGCAAATCCTGATCCGGGTATGATCGCCGTTCGATTCCGCGCCGCTGGCCGCGTCCAGGGGGTCGGTTTTCGCGCCAGCACCCGGCGCCAGGCCGAGGAATTGCAACTCGCCGGCTACGTCCGCAACCTTGACGACGGCAGCGTCGAGGTGCTTGCGATCGGGGCCGAAGCGGCGATCGTCAACCTGGCCGATTGGTTGCAGCGCGGGCCAAGGTTCGCCCGCGTCGATTCCCTGTCCCGCGAAGACCTCGATCCATTACCGACCACGCCCCCGGGCTTCCGGATCGTTTGATCAGCATCTGCGGCGGTGAGCCAAGGCCGGCGTGCCGGATGTCAGTAGGTTTCGGGAACCAGGTTAGCCTCTGCACCGATCACGTCCCGGCCGAGCCGCCGGCGCTTCAGTCGCGGCAATTCCAGCGGTGGTTCGCCGGGCTTGGCTGCGGGCAGGGTGGCGAGCACGTGCGCGATCATGTTCAACCGGGCGCGACGCTGGTCGTTGGCATCGACCACGTGCCACGGCGCCCAGGCGGTGTGCGAAGCCTTGAAGAACGCGTCGCGGGCGCTGGTGTAGTCGTCGTATTTGTCGCGCGCGGCCAGGTCGATCGGGGAGATTTTCCAGCGCTTGGTCGGATCCAGTACCCGCTCGGCAAAGCGTTGCTCCTGTTGTTCCTGGTCGACTGCAAACCAATACTTGAGCAGGATGATGCCGTCGTCGACCAGCAGCTTCTCGAAACTCGGCACCTGCAATAGAAAGCGCCGGTATTCGGCCTCGCTGCAGAAGCCCATGACTTTTTCCACACCGCCGCGGTTGTACCAACTGCGGTCGAACAGCACGATTTCCCCGGCTGCCGGCAATTCGGCGACATAACGCTGGAAAAACCACTGGCTGCGTTCGCGTTCGTTGGGCTTGGGCAACGCCGCGACCCGGCAGAAGCGCGGGTTCAGCACCTGGCTGAAGCAATTGATCGCGCCGCCCTTGCCGGCGGTATCGCGGCCCTCGAAAAGGACCAGCAACCGTTGCCCGCTCTGCTGGATGGCGCGTTGCAGCTCGCACAGGCGGATTTGCAGCGGTTCCAGGTATTCTAGATAACGCTTCTTCTTCATGCCGGCCATCACGGGTTCCTCTGGCTACCATTGCGAGTGCATCAGCCTACCCCGAACGGCGCAAAATGTCCGATTGGTGGGCGCTGGCGCGTCCCTGCCTTCGTCCGGCTGCGGCCGGTGACGAATTGGTCCCGTTCCTGAGTCTTGCCTGCACGTGTCCAGAGCCCGCCCCCATCCGCTTGACGCCATCCTGCTGCGCTTTGGCGCCCGGCTGCGCATGCTGGTCGATGGCCACTGCGGTCGGGATGCCGGACTCGATGCCGACGATATCGAGCAGGAAGTGCGCATCAAGCTGTGGAAATTGCTCGATAGTGACAAAACTCTCGACTTCCCTGCGTCTTACATCCAGAAGGTGGTGGCGACCACGGTGATCGACGCGGTCCGGCGTGCCGGCGTGCGTCGTGCCGAGTCGTTCGATCCCTTGCTGGAAGACGCCATCGACCCCTGCGTGCAGGGGCCGCTGGCGCCGGATCGCCAGGCCACGCACCACGACTGGGGTGCGTTGCTGTTGCGTTGTGTGGCGGAGTTGCCGGAACGGCGCCGTCTGCCTGTGCAACTGGCCTTGCAGGGATTCACCGCCGAGGAGATTGCCCGCCTCGCCGGTTGCACGGTCGCCGCCGCCCAGCAGTTGAGCTATCGCGGTATCGAAGATCTGAAAATTCGCATGAAGGAGTTGGGTGCCGATGTCATCGACGAATGAAACCACGCTGCACAGGCTGTATCGCGCCGCCACCCGTGGACTGCCGGCCGACCCCGCGCAGCAATTGTCTGCCGACGACCTGATGCGCCTGACGCGCGGCGAGCCGCTGGCGTCCGACCGGCAGGCCGCGGTGCTGGGTTTGGCCGCATCGTCCAGCCAGTCCGCCGTGCTGCGCCTGCTCGCCGCCAGCGCGCCGTGGTCGCAGGCGCTGGCCGCGGAACTTGCCCGCGCGCGGCGCCCGCGCTGGAGCGAACGCCTGCGCGATTGGTGGCAGGAGACCGGCGCCCTGCCGATCGCCGCCGCGGCCGGCATGGCGTTTGCGGCCCTGCTCGGCCTGCGCCTGATCGGCGGCCTGGACGCGCCGCTGCCGGGCCCCGCGCTGGCCGCCGAAGCGTCGTTGTTCCAAGGCGAGTTCGAGCCTTCCGACCTGATGTTCGCCGCCTCGCTGGAACATCGCGAGTCCGACCCGCTGTTCAGCGGCAATTTCGACGGCTGAGCGGTCGGTAGAGTGGGCAAAGGCCGAAGCCCATCGTCGCGCAGCGCAGGATCGACCGTGATGGGCACGCTGCGCTTTGCCCATCCTACAAAAGCTCGCGTTCCCCGCTCCCCGCTCCTCGAACCCCGTTCCCCATTCCTCGTTCCCCGTTCCCCAGCACCGTAGGTCGGGTCAAGCGCCAAAGGCGCGGACCCGACATCCCACCGCTCAATCGCGCAACAGCAGCCCCTTTGCCAACAACTGCCCGAGCAGTTCGGCAAGATCGGCGGCCAGCGGCTCGGGCGCGACCGCATAATCGGCGAGCAGGCCCTGATAGCTCGTGCGCAGACTTTCTCCCGCCTGCAGACGCCGCCACAGAGCGGCGCCGACCTCGTTCAACTCGAAGTAACGCTCGCTGCCCAGATCGAGCAGGATCGCCGTCCTGCCGACGTGCTGGAACAGCACCTTGGGCGAAGCTCGGACACTGGCGTCGAGCCAGCTTGAATCGGCAGGTGGCGATCGGGTCATGGCGGCGGTCGGGATGGTGGATAGCGGTGGCATTATGCGCGTATTCCTGAGCGACCGAGCCCCACCCCAGCCGATGCCGACCCCGCTGCAAAAATGGCTCGCCCTCGATCGCCACGAGCAGGCCACCCTGCTCGGTCTGCTGGTGCTGCTGCCGCTGTTGCGGCTGGGGCTGTGGCTGGTCGGATTCGAGCGCATGCGGGCGTTGATGACGCGCGCTGCGCCGCGCCGGCAGCGGCTGCCGGCAAGCGCCGATGGCAGTGCGCTCGACCGCGCCGAACGACTGGCCGAATGGGTCGCCATCGCCGGCCGGCGCGGGCCGATCCGGGCCACCTGCCTGCCGCAGGCGCTGGCCCTGTACGGTTTGCTCGGTCGGCGCGGCCACACGCCGACGATCCGCTTCGGTGTGCGCCGGATCGCCGACCGGGTGATCGCCCACGCCTGGGTGGAACTCGATGGCATCGCCCTCGCGAATGGCGATCAGGGCCAGTCGCCGCTGGACCGGGTCGGTTAGCCCGTAGCCCGTAGCCCGGGTGAAGCGCAGCGGGGTTTCAACAGCGGAGCTGGGCATCCGGGTAAGGTGGCCCAACTAGCCAATCAATCCCCGCTGTTGATCGGTCAGCCCCGCACCGAATCCGCTCAGCCGCTTCGCAGCAGCCGGCGCCAGGCCGCCGACAGCCGGGACGCCAGCGCGTGTCCGATCCCGCCGCCATAGCGGGCGCGACGATAGGCGGCGCTCGGCCACAGCCGTTGTCCGAGCCAGCGCAACTTGCGGCCGGCGCCGGGCAGGGCGCGGAAGTTTGCCCATTCGATATACGCTGGGCGGTGCATGCGGTTAAGGTCGATCAGTTCGGATACCGCCGCCCGCTGTAGCCCGTCCAGCAATTCAGGCGGCGCAACCGCGCCGAAAACCCCGGCCGCGGCCAGCAAGCCGTCGCGGCAGCAGCCGGCCAGACCGCGTTCGCGGGCCAGCTCCAGCAATTGCTGCCATTGACTCGGGGTAAAGCCGAGGCCGAGCAGATCGAGGTCGTACAGCCACTTCAGGCGCTCGCCATCCGGCAACACGAAGTTCTGCACCCGATGCATGGCCGCGTGCAGGAAGGCATGCACCGGGCCCAGCCCGAACGCCTGCGCGTCGAGTCCGGGCAGCGCCGTTCGGGCGGCGTACAGCTCGTCGAAGTCAAAGCGGAACGCGAAAACCGGGGCATTGCTGAGCGCCCAGTGCAAATCGACTTCCAGGCGCGGCCGGGTCCGATCGGACGGACTCAGGGTGGTTTGGAAACTGCACAGGTCGCCGGCCAGCGGCGGTCCCGCCGGGTCATAACCGAGCCCGGCCAGTACCTCGCGCGCCTGCTGGGCATGCGCGGGCGCGACCAATAGATCGATATCGTTGCAGGTGCGCAGCCCCGGCGCTGGATATAGCCACCAGGCCAGGGCCGAACCCTTGAGCAACAGCAAGGGATAGCCGGCAGCGTTGAGCGCCGCAACGACCCGCCGGGTCTCGGCTTCCAGCAGCAGACTGCGCCGCGTCTGGGTCTGTGCCGCCCGGGCGATGCCGGCAATCAGCCCGGCCGGAACCGTGGCGTCCCCGCCGGCCGCGCTCAACCGCTCATGCAGCAATGCCGCGATGCCATGTCGTTCGGCGGCGGAGACCATCGCCCCGGCATCGACCGCAGCCGGCCAGGTCGGTCGATCGCCCTTGAGCAGGCGGGCCAGATATTGATCGATGCGATTCGGCATGCGGCGATGATGATGACTGTCGCCGCGCGCAGCAATGTCCAATCGATCCGGGCGCGACCGGCGCGCCCATGTCAGCCCAGTAACTTTTCATATTCGGCGTGCGTTCCAAGCCAGAACCACACGTAGCCATCCGGCGCTTCCACTGCGAGGGCTCGGTAGTTGAGGCCGACCCGGGCCGACCAAAGCTCACCGATCCTTTTGAACCGCAGGGATGGATGGCGAGGGTTGTCTCGCAGCAGTCGTAGGTCGGCTCAAGGCGCGCAGCGCCGGAGCCGACATCGCCAAACACCACCGCGCCGCCCGGCCATGAATCGCAGCATCCGAACGTTGGCGGCAAGGTCGGCATTGTCGGGTCCGCGCCTGCGGCGCTTGACCCCCACGTGGCCGGCATCCCCAGCCGGTCGGGCGGGGCATCGCCAAAACCCAGGTCAGGAAGGAGGTTTTACTTTTTGATACGGAGCGGATACGATCCCGCCACCGGTCTGCAAATCGACTTGTGCCGGTGGTAACTCCTACAATCACCCATCGAGGCTAACATTATGTTTTCAAATAGAAAATATATCCGCGGGGGGGGGTGGCGTTAGCCCTCGCTCTGGCGATTGTGTCCACGCCCAGTTTTGCTGTCTGGGTAAGCTCATGTGTTGGTTCCATCTGTGTGCATTGCGAATCCTCATCCGGGTTCTGCGTGGCCTGCAGTCGTGGCAGCTGTCACGTAGTTTAAGAACCATGAAACCACGTATTCTTTGCCTTCTGCTTGCCGGCCTGCCCTTCGGGGCAGGCCTTGCGGCGGTCAACGATTCAAGCGAACCGCGCGCCGATGCGCCAGCACGAAATTGGACCGCCGCGGCCCGAGATGCGGCTGCCGAAGAACTGGTCCCGGCGAAACCGCAGATCACCGAATCGACGCTCGGCGTGGGTGGCTTCCGTGCGCTTTATCAGCCCACGGTCGGCGAGGACCTGCCGAAGTTAGTGGTATTCGATGCCAACGGCCATTGCGCCGGCTTTGCCGATGCCGACGCGAGTGGCAAGTTGCCGACCGTGATCGAAGGACTATTGAAGAAGCCGGCGAAGAACTGCAGTTTGTTCCTCAGCACGGAATTTGGTGCGACCTCGCCAAACGAGGCCAAAGGTCCGGGACAGGCCACGGTAATGCTGCTCGGCTTCAATATCGAGTTCTGCACGGCCTGTCTGGCCATGGCCGACGAAATCCGCACCTTGGCCAAGTCCGGGCGCTATCCGTATCTGTGGCAGTTGACCTGGGTCAGCCTCGACGCCGCGCATAATCCCAAAAATTGACCACCCGGCGATGGCGATTTTCCGCCGCGGCCAAGGCGTACAACTAGCCTTCCTGCTGGCCAGCGGCTGCGCCCTGTTACTCAGCCTGCTGGCCCTTGCAGTTTGGCAGCGCGCCCAGCATCTGGCCATGGCGCGGGACGATGTGCTGCTGCTGCGTTTGGACCGGCGGGTGCCCTCTGGTGAGTCCAGCGCGTTTTCCCGCGGCAGTTTTCTCGAAGCCGATATCGCGGCGTTACGCGCCGCGCTGAACGGTAGTCTGTTGTCGCCGGTGCGCGTGCAATCCCGCGTGCTGGCGCGGGCGGAACAACGGTTGGCGGTGACGCTGGTGGAAATCGAGCCGGCGCTGGCGCGACAGTTGAGCCCGGGCGTCGCGCTGGACTGTAGCGATCATGTCTTGTACGGCCTGCCCGATCGCCCGCGCCATACGGGCAACGACGCCGGCCGCTGGTACGGCGACCGCGCCTGGGAACTGCGGCCCGCAGACCTGCCCTGGCTGCAATTTTTCGTCGCCGACATCGAAAGTCAGCCCTTGTTGTATTGCGGTCCGGGCCACGCCGGTGAGGCCGATTGGCTGCTGGTGGCCGGGGGTGGCGCATTGCGGCCGCGACTCGATGCCCTGAGCAAACAGACCGAATATCTTGGGGCCGAGTTGTTTTCCCGACGCCTTGGTTATCAGGCATTGGGCGCTGCCCTGCGGGACCGCCTGCGCCAGCGGCTGGGCTGGGTGTTGCCGGCGCTGGCGACGATCGTACTGGTCGCCCTGGCCCTGCCACTGGCCGCGGCACTGTTGCGCGGCCTTCGCCATCGCGGGGAACAACGACTGCGGCTGGCACTCGGTGCCAGCCCCGGGCAATTAGCGCGGCGCGCGGCCGTCGACGCGCTGGGGCGGGTTTTATTGCCGGCCCTGCTGGCGGCGATCGCTTACCTGATCGCGATGTGGAGCGGATGGGTCGGCCCGCCCGACTCGGCAGCCGGCTTGATCGGGGATTATCTGGGGCTGGTCGCCGTGGTCGCCCTGGGTGCGGTCGGGCTGCGCCTGCGTTTGCTCTCCAGCAGTCTGGCGGCAAGCCCAGGCAGCATGCTCAGCAGCCAGTTCAGCGGCCGCATCTGGCCATATCTGGCGGTATGGGCCGGCGGCTTCCTGTTGGCATCATTCGCCATGTGCATGGCCGTGGCGCTGGGCGCGCATCTTCGCAGACAACAGCAAATCGACGTCGGCTTCCAGCGCAGCGGACTGTGGGTGATCCCGGTGCGGTTGGCGCGGCAGCCGGATGTGGCGGCGCCGGTCCAGTCTGACTTTGCGCGCGCCCGGAACGCGCTGCAGTTGGCGTGGCCGGGGCTACCGGTAGCCGCCGCCTGCGACCCACCCTGGCGTTTCGAGGGGTTCACCTTTCTCGATCATGACGACGGCAGCACCGCCCTCGGTATGCCGATCAGCGATGGCTTCCTGCCGATGCTCGGGGTCCTCGAAAACGGGCGCGATCTGCGCCCGGACGAAGCCCTGTCCAGCCGCGCGGCCTTGAGTCTCGGACTTCTTCCCAGCGAAATCGCAGTGTTCGAACGGCTGCACGATTTCGTTGGCCGGGTCGGCGCGCTGCGCCTGGGCGTATTCGATCCGCGCCCGCGCAAAGTACTGTTCCAGCCGTTCGCGCCAGCTCGCTGTCAGCAGTTCGATCTGGTGCTGCGCGACGAACACCTGTCAGCGGCGGGATTGGCCCGCCTGCGCAACCTGGTGTCTGGCGTCTACCCGGATGCCGCCATCGGCGAGCCGCGGGCGGTTGTCGAACTCTATCGTCAAGCCTTGGCACCGCTCGATCGCCTGTACGCCCTGTTTGCCGGCGCTGGATTGAGCGGGGTGCTGCTCTGCTACGCGCTGAGTGCGGTGGTTTGGGCCGCCCTGCTCGCGGCCCTGCGCCGCGACTGGGCGATCCGCGCCGCGCTCGGCGCGAGCCCCTGGCGCTTGCTTTGGCATACGCTCAGGCGGGTGCTGGCCTGGGCGCTGCCGAGCACGATTTTGCTGGTGCTGCTGGCTGGCGCGGTGCAACGCGGACTGGGCGCATGGATCCTGGGCTGGCAGCCGCTGCCGGTCGCGGTCATGTTCGCACTCGCCTTGCTGCTGCTGTTGCCCGGGGTGATCGGCCTGGGTCTGGTCGCTTGGCGGGAGTTTCAAGCCGGTGCAATCGGTCGCCATTTGGTTGAATCCTGAGCGGTTTCGGATTCTGGCGACAAAGTTGGCATTGTCGGGTCCGCGCCTGCGGCGCTTGACCCGACCTACGCGACCGGCGCAGGCGTAGGTCGGCTCAAGGCGCAGAGCGCCGGAGCCGACATCGCCAGACGCCGCTGCTTCGTGAAGTGATACCCCTTTGCAGCGATCTGCGCCTATCATTGTCGGCTGATTGGCTTGGCGGGTGCGATGCGATGCGGATTTCGATTTTTGGTAGCGGCTACGTGGGTCTGGTGACTGGGGCCTGTCTGGCCGAGGTCGGTAACGAGGTGCTGTGCGTGGATACCGATGTGGCCAAGGTGGCCGGGTTGAACGCCGGCCAGGTGCCGATTTACGAGCCCGGGCTGGAGGCGATGGTCAAGGCCAACCACCAGGTCGGCCGGCTCGCCTTCGGCAGTGAGGCGGCAGCCGCGGTGACTTTTGCCGACGTGCTGTTCATCGCGGTCGGCACGCCACCGGATGAGGACGGCAGCGCCGACCTGCGGCATGTGCTGGCGGTGGCCCGGAGCATCGGCGAAACCCTCGAGCGCCCGGCATTGATCGTCAACAAGTCCACGGTGCCGGTCGGTACCGCCGACCGGGTGCGCGCCACCATTGCCGCTGCGTTGGAGGCGCGCGGTGTGGCCGTCGATTTCGAGGTGCTGTCGAATCCGGAGTTTCTGAAGGAGGGCGACGCGGTCAAGGATTGTCTGCGCCCGGATCGGATCGTGATCGGCAGCGATAACGCCGCCGCGATCGAGACCATGAAGCGGCTGTACGCGCCGTTCAACCGCAACCACGAGCGCATGGTGGTGATGGATGTGCGTTCGGCCGAGCTGACCAAGTACGCGGCCAATGCCATGCTCGCGACCAAGATCAGCTTCATGAACGAGATCGCCAATATCGCCGAGCAGGTCGGCGCCGACATCGAACTGGTGCGCCAGGGCATCGGTTCGGACCCGCGCATCGGCTACGCCTTCATCTACCCCGGCGCCGGTTACGGCGGTTCCTGTTTTCCCAAGGATGTGCAGGCGCTGACCCGCACCGCCGCCGCCTGCGGCTACCCGGCGCAACTGTTGCATGCGGTCGAGGCGGTCAACGAGCGCCAGAAACACAAGCTGTTCGAGCTGATATCGGGCCACTTCGCCGGCCGCCTGGCCGGCCGCACCCTGGCCCTGTGGGGGCTTTCGTTCAAGCCCAATACCGACGATATGCGCGCCGCCTCCAGCCTGGTCCTGCTGAAAGCGCTGTGGGCGGCCGGCGTACGCGTGCAGGCGCACGATCCGGAAGCGATGGCCTCGGCGCGACGCTTGTTTGGCGAGCGCGCCGACCTGCGGCTATGCGCCGAGCCGGGAGAGGCTCTGGTCGGCGCTGATGCCCTGGTGGTGATGACCGAATGGAAGGCGTACTGGAGTCCGGACTTCCGGGCGCTGGCCCAGGCGCTCACCGCCCGGGCGATTTTCGATGGCCGCAACATCTACAACCCGGCCGAGGTCGAGGCGGCCGGGATCGCCTATTACGGCATCGGCCGCGGCCGCTCGCTTGCCGGCCGCGGGGGCGTGGCATGATGACGCCGGGACTGGCCGCGGGAGCGAGCAAACCATGAAGAACTACGACGGCGTCAAGCGCGTGCTGGTCACCGGCGGCGCCGGCTTTCTCGGTTCGCACCTGTGCGATCGCCTGCTCGCCGATGGTCACGAAGTGGTCTGTGCCGACAATTTGTTCACCGGCAGCAAGCGCAATATCGCGCACCTGCTCGGGCATCCGCGCTTCGAGTTCCTGCGCCATGACGTGACCTTTCCGTTGTTCATCGAGGTCGATGAAATCTGGAATCTGGCCTGCCCGGCCTCGCCGATCCACTACCAGCACGACCCGGTCCAGACCACCAAGACCAGCGTGCATGGCGCGATCAATATGCTCGGTCTGGCCAAGCGGCTGCGTTGCCCGATCTTCCAGGCCTCGACCAGCGAGGTCTACGGCGACCCGGCCCTGCACCCGCAGCCCGAGTCGTACTGGGGCAATGTCAATCCGATCGGCATCCGGTCCTGCTACGACGAGGGCAAGCGCTGTGCCGAAACGCTGTTCTTCGATTACCACCGTCAGCACGGCCTGGAAATCAAGGTCGCGCGCATCTTCAACACCTATGGCCCACGCATGCACCCGAACGACGGCCGGGTGGTGTCCAATTTCATCGTGCAGGCCTTGCGCAATCAGCCGATCAGCATTTACGGCGAAGGCCAGCAGACCCGTTCGTTCTGCTATGTCGATGACCTGATCGAGGGCTTCGTCCGGCTGATGGCGACCCCGGCCGCGGTCACCGGCCCGATCAACCTGGGCAACCCCGGGGAGTTCAGTATCCGCGAGCTCGCCGAAAAAGTGATCGCGCTGACCGGTTCCCGTTCGACGCTCCAGTTTCACCCGCTGCCAGCCGACGACCCGACCCAGCGCAAGCCGGAGATCGGCTTGGCCCGCGAGCAACTGGGCTGGGCGCCGACGGTGGCACTGGAACAGGGCTTGGTCCGTACCATCGAATACTTCGAGCGGTTGCTGGCGGCAACGGCGTAGCGTCGCCAAGTCGGACACGGTTTGGCGGCCGGGTCCGGCCTAGAATGCCCGGCACCGATGGCCAAACCGGGTGGGGTATGCGTAAAGCGAACGTATGGATAGCGGTTTGCGGCCTGCTGGCCGTGGGGACGGTGGTGGCCGAACCGCTGCCGCGGTTTCCGCCTGGCGCGGTGTGGAACCGCAACGTGGCCGCCGATGCCTTGCATCCGCAGTCGGCCAGCATGATCGCGACCCTGTCCGGGCTCGGCGGTTTTGGTTTCGGGCGCATGCAAATCGATTTCGGATTGCAGGTGGTGCACGCCGCGGCCGGCGCGCCGACCCGCGCCATCACCGGTTATCCCTTCGATGATTATTTCTTGCCCGATTGCGAGCCGATCGGCAGCCCGATGCCGGTGCCGGTCGACGCGGCGATCGAGGGGCAGACCGGCCTGGTCTGCGACAACGCCAGCGAGGACTGCCACCTGCTGGTGGTGCAGGGCGATGTGCTGTACGAGGCCTTCCACGCCAATGCCGATGGCGCCGCTGGTCTGGAATCGCAATGTCTGGCGGTGTGGCAGTTGGATGTTATCTATCCGCCGGAGGGCCGCGGCGAACATTGCACCAGCGCCGATGCGGCCGGCTTTCCGATCGCGCCGCTGTTGTTCAATGCCGATGAAATCGCGGCCAGCCTGGCCGCCGATCCGAGTGGGGCCGGCGATATCGGCCATGCCGTCCGCTTCACCCTGCCCAATGCCCGCATGGCCAGCGATGCCAGCCTGGGTGGCGTCGGCGGTCGCTTGTATGTGCGCCCGGCCAGTCATGCTGGCGGCCCCTCCGGCCCCGCCAGCAGCGTGCCTTACGGCGCACGCCTGCGGCTGCGCGCCGATTTTCCGCTGGCCGGTTATAACCCGGCGGCGCGGGTGATCCTGAATACCCTGAAGCGCTACGGCATGTTTTTGGCAGATGGCGGCAATGTTGCGCTGACCGCAGAAAGCGACCGGTTTACCACCCGTCACTGGGACGACGCTGATATCGCGATCGATTCGCGCGTGTTCGATCAGACCCCAGCGGCCAGCGCGGTGGCGATCGGCGATTTCCAGGTGCTGGATACCGGCAACCGCATTGCCGAGACCTTCGCATGCGTGCGCACGGTGCTGCCGGACGGGCCGCTGTTTGGCGATGGTTTCGAATGAGCGAGAATCATCGCGCCGGGGCACAGAATCCGTGCTTGCGTAGTGCTTGTGTTGCGACATAATACCGGCTGGCCGTCGGAGCAGGAATGTCGATGCGAAGCAGGTATTTCATCTTGGCAATTCTGCTGTTGTCGTTGGCCGGCTGCGGCGGCAACCACGTCAGCCGCAATTCCAGCATGAGCGCGGCGACCAATATCCATGAATTGCCGGCGCCGGATACCACTTCGATTAGTGGCGCCTACGAAGGTATTTCGGAATACCGGCTCGGCCCGCAGGACCTGATCGAGGTCAATGTGTTCCAGGTCGCCGATCTCAATCGCAGCGTGCGCCTCAATTCCGCCGGACAGGTGTCGTTGCCGCTGATCGGCAGCCTGGACGCTGGCGGCAAGACCGTGCAGGAACTGGAAACCGAAATTTCCCGGCAACTGAGCGAGCGCTATCTGCAAGATCCGCAGGTCAGCGTGTTCGTCAAGGAATTCGCCAGCCAGCGGGTGACCATGGAAGGCGCGGTCAAAAGCCCGGGCATTTATCCGCTGACCGGTCGCACCTCGCTGTTGCAGGCGATCGCCATGGCCCAGGGGCTGGACCCGCTGGCCAACCAGCAGGGGGTGGTGGTGTTTCGGGTGGTCGATGGCAAGAAGATGGCTGCGGTATTCGACCTGGCCGCGATCCGCACCGGCAATGCCGAAGATCCGCGCATCTACGGCGACGATGTGATCGTGGTCGACCAGTCCGAATCCAAGAGTTCCCTGCACCGTTTTATTCAATCGATGCCGCTGTTGGGCTTGTTCGTACTGCTTTGAAGGACCAAGCGAGGCGCTGAAGATGGCGGCCAATCCGAATGATGCCAAGCCACCCAACCGATTGCCGGTAGCGATCGAGACCCGGCGCAGCCTGCAACTGGCGGCCGATCGCCAGCACGCGATCAGCCTCGACCTGCGTGACCCGGAAGCCGAAACCCGGCCGAACGAACTGGATTTCCGCGCCTATCTGCGCATCCTGCTCAAGCGCCGCTGGACCTTGCTCGGCGCCGCCGCGATCGTCCTGGCCACGGTGCTGATCGGCACCCTGTTGATGACGCCGATCTATCGTGCCAGCGCCACTTTGCAGATCGAGCGCGACACCATCAAGGTGGTCGATGTCGGCGCGATGACCCCGCTCGAAGGTGGTGGCGACAAGGATTTCTACCAGACCCAGTACGAACTGCTGAAAAGCCGCAGCCTGATGCAGCGGGTGGTCGACCAGATGGGCCTGGCCGCGAGCGGCGAGCTGGAGCGGATCATGCAGCCGAAGAGCATGTGGTCGCGCCTCGGCGGCTGGTTCGCCGCTGCCGAGCCGCCGGCGCCAGCGGCTGCGCCCGCGGCGGCGACCAGCGTCGGTCAGGCGGCGGTGATCGTGAGCGACCAGCGACGCCTGGCCCTGGCCAGTTTGTTCGCGCAGGGGATGGCGATCGAACCAGTGCGCAATTCGCGCCTGGTGCGCATCCACTACGACAGCCCGCAACCGGCATTTTCAGAGCGCGCCGCCAATGCCGTGGCGGCGGCGTTCATCGCCAGCAATCTGGAGCGGCGGCTGGATTCCTCGTCCTACGCCAAGGGCTATCTGGAAGAGCGCTTGCAGGAATTGAAACTGCGGCTGGAAGAATCCGAGCGCAATCTGGTCGGGGTCGCCCAGCAGGAGCAGATCGTCGGGGTGGGCGAACAGTCGGCCACGCTCTCCGAACAGACCCTGGCCTCGCTCAATTCTGCAGTCGGCCGCGCCCGCGAGGAGCGCATCCGCACCGAGTCGCTGTGGCGCCAGGCCGAAGCCTCGCGAGGCCTGGTGCTGTACGGCGAGACCGGCGCCAATTCGATGATCCAGTCCTTGCAGGAGAGCCGCGGCAAGCTGCTCGCCGATTACCAGGACAAGCTGCGCCTGTACAAACCCGATTACCCCTTGATGCGTCAGCTCAAGGGTCAGATCGACGAAGTCGAGCGCCAGATCGTCGAAGAAATCGCCAATATCAAAGCCGCGATCCGCGCCGAGTACCTGGGCGCGGCGGAACAGGAACGGCTGCTCGCCGAACAGATGGTCGCGGTCCGGACCGAGGTTCTCGACCTGCAAAAGCGCAGCATCCAGTACAACATCTACAAGCGCGAGGTCGATACCAACCGCCAGCTTTACGACGGCCTGCTCCAGCGGTACAAGGAAGTCGGCGTCGCCGGTGGCGTCAGCACCAACAACATCACGATCGTGGACGCCGCCACCGTTGGCGGTAAATACAAGCCCAACCTCACTTCGAATCTGCGCTGGGGACTGGTGTTCGGGCTGATGCTCGGGGTGCTGCTGGCGTTCGCGTTCGAACATCTGGACGATACCCTGAAGGCGCCCGAGGACCTGGAGCGACAACTCGGCATCGCCGTGCTCGGGGTGATACCGATGCTGAAGAAGACCACGCCCCAGGCGGCCTGGGCCGACCAGCACTCGGCCTTCGTCGAAGCCTACCGCTCGGTGCGCACCGCTCTGCAATTCTCGACCGCGGCCGGCGCGCCGAAGTCGATCCTGGTCACCAGCGCCACCCCGAACGAGGGCAAGACCACCACCGCCCTGACCCTGGCGCGCAACTTCGCGCAGATGGGCATGCGCGTGCTGCTGATCGACGCCGATCTGCGCAATCCGAGCCTGCACAAATCCCTGCATGTCGAAAACAAGAAGGGGCTGAGCAATCTGCTGTCCGGGGCGGCGCGCCCGGACGACGTGATCCGCAGCACCGAAGATCGCGGCCTGATGTTGATGACCAGCGGCCCATTGCCGCCGAATCCGGCGGAGCTTCTGGCCGGCAGTAAGCTGCTGTCGCTGTTGACCGTGGCCGGGGTCAAGTTCGATCGCATCATCATCGACGGACCGCCAGTGCTTGGGCTCGCCGATGTGCCGATCCTGGCCAATGTCGCGCGTGGCACCCTACTGGTCATCGAGACCGGTGAGACTCGGGTCAGCGTGGCGCAGAATGCGGTCAAACGCCTACAGGCTGCGCATGCCTTCATCATCGGTGGCGTGTTGACCAAGTTCGAATCGCACCATTCCGGCTATGGCTACGGCTATGGTTACGGCTACGGAGGTACCGATTACTACAGCTACCGTGGCCGCAGCCACGCGCCCAAGCTAGGCCATCAATGAGCAGCGATTCGCCCGGCGCGCTGTTCGAAGCGCTGCGGCTGCTGGAGATGCCGGCCGCTGTGCCGATCGCCCGGACCCAGCGTTTTCCCGCCGATGTCGGCCTGTTGATCCGTCTGCTGGCCGGCGACGAAGCCAGCCTGGAGCAGGCCCGGCACCAACGTCCGGAAGCGGTCGAGGTGTTGCTGGACGCGGCCGAGTTTTACCTGCTGCAGGTCTGTTTCACGCCCGGCATCGACAGTTATCGGGTGCTGGGCATCAACCGCGATGCCGGCATCGAGCAGATTCGCGAGCATTACCGGCTGCTGGTGCGCTGGCTGCACCCGGACCGCAACAGCGATGCCTGGCAGACGGTTTATCTGGACCGGGTCAACCAGGCCTGGCGGGATCTGCGTCACCTGGCGGATCGCGCCAAGTACGATCGGGACGTGCCGGAAACCGCCACCGCCGAGGCCGCCATGCCGGACGCTGGAGTGCCCGCGTTTGCCCGGGTGGCCGCGGCCAGGACGCCAGCATTGCGGTCGGTCTCGGCGCGGACCATGCACCGTCTGCCGGCGAGGGTGCTGGCCGCGCTGGGCGCGGCAGCGGCACTGGCGCTGGGCTGGTTCTATCTGCACCAGCCGGACGGGGTAGAGGCAAGGCCACCGCCCGCGGATACACAGGTCGGCGCAGTCGAGCCGGACGGTTTCAAAGCCTGGCCGCCTGCGCCGGTGCGGGTAGCCGAGCCAAGGCCGAGGCCGCCGATCGAGGCCGCAGTGGACGCGCTGGCGTCAGACCAACGGACGATGGACACGGATTCGCGAGACGCTCTGCGCTTTGTCGATGGCGCCGTGCTGGTCACTTCGGCCTTGCCTGCCGGCTCGGAACCGGCTCCGTCCGCGTCGCGGAAGGAGCCGGTCGCGATCGCATCAAAGCGGCGCGAGCCGCCGGCCCGTGACCCGCACTCCCCAGGCTTGCTGCCGATCGAAACCAGTGGACCAAGCGCGGCGAGTAAGCTCGCCGCGGCAATTCCCGCCCTTATCGCGCCGGCCGCCGCGAAGGCGGATGAGGGGGAATCCGGTCATGAAGCGCCGCCGGTGATCGCCGCCGGCACTGCCCAGCCAGCGGCCCCGCCGGCCGAGCGGCTCGACCCGCAAGCCGTGCAATCGCTGCTCGAGCAGTTTCAGCGCGCTTATGGTGCCGGCGATCTGATCCGGCTAATGGCGCTGTTCACCCGCGATGCGCGCAACCGTCCCAAGGCGCAGGGTCGGCTTGCCGACGACTACCGCGCCCTGTTCGAATCCAGCCGAGCCCGCAGCCTGTCGCTCAGCCATGTCAACTGGTGGCAGGAATCCGGTGGCCTAGCCGTGGTCGCCAGTTTCGAAGCCGCGGTCACCCCGCTCGACAGTCACCGCGAACGGATCAGTGCCGGCGATATTTATTTCGAACTGCGCCGCGAAGACGACGCAGTGCGGATCGCCAGCGTCCGTCACCAGGAACGCGACCAGTGAGCTGGTCCTTGCGATGGGTTGGACAGGCGGTGCTGCTGGTTTTTGTCGTGTTTGCCGGCGCGCGGCTGCTGGGGCTCGGGCTCGCTGATCGGTTCGCCAGCGCCGACCCAGAGCGTGCCCTGCGCTGGCGGGCCGAGCATCCGCTGGCGCTGACCCGGCGCGCCGAGCAACTTGCCGCGGCAGGGCAATCGGCGGCGGCCCAGGCTCTATCACGACGCGCTCTGGCACAGGATCCTCTGGCCGCCCGAGCCTACCGGGTACTGGCGGAAGCCGCGGTCGCCAGCGGCGATGAAGCGGGCGCCCGCCTCCTGTACCGGGTCGTCGCCCGCCACGATCCGCGCGATCTGAGTACCCGCATGTGGTTGCTCAACGATCATCTGATCCAGCTCGATGCGGTCTCCGCGATTGCCGACCTGGATGCCCTGTTGCGGGCCGAACCACGACTACTGCCGGGACTGGCGGCGACGGTGATCGGTCTCGCCAGCCACCGGGAGACGCAACCCGCACTGCTTGCTGTGCTTGAACGCCAGCCGCCGTGGCGGCCCGCGGCACTGGGCATGGTGGTTGCACAGGCAGCGGATCGGGACGCGGTGGCGCGCCTGCTGGCGCAGCTGCGTCTTGCCCACGGCGGAATCGATCCAGCGCTGGACCGGGCCTGGATCGAGCGTCTGATAAGCGAGCGCCAGTTTGCCCAGGCCTACCTCGCCTGGGTGGCCGGGCTTGCTGCGAGCAGCGACCGGCCGGTCAGCAATGTGTTCAACGGCGACTTCGCCGTTCCGCCAACACATCATGGCTTCGACTGGCGCATCGACCCGATCGGCGGCGCCCGCGCGGAACGACTGCCGGCCGATCCTCCCGCCCATGGTCTGGCCCTGCGTCTGGCCTTTGACGACCAGCGCGTGGCCTTTGCCCACCTGCGGCAGTTGTTGTTGCTGGCGCCCGGCTCGTACCGGTTCGAGGCTTTGGTCAAACTCGACGAACTGCGCAATGAACGCGGGCTGGTCTGGGAGCTTGCCTGCGCCGAAGACGGTCGGGTCATTGCCAGCAGCCCGGCGCTGGCTGGCACCGCACCCTGGCATGATCTCGCCTTCGACTTCGCGGTGCCAGCCACCGATTGTCAGGCGCAGTGGCTACGCCTGCGTCTGCCGGCCCGCATCCCTGCCGAACAACGCATCGCCGGCGCGATCTGGTTCGACGATCTGCGCATCCGCCGCCGCTAGCCATTGGCCCGGTTGCGCGTAGGCTGGTGGCGAGCACGTAGGCCGGTGGTGAGCACGTAGGCTGGTGGTGAGCGCAGCGAACCCCAGCGCCGCTACTCGAAGCCATTGGCAAATAGCGGCGCCACGCCGCAACGGACATCCGGGCCCTGGCAGGGGATCGACCGGGTTGCAGTCGATTGTTTCGGGAACCGGAATGTTATAAAGTACCAATAAGTGGCGCGGTGTCGATGCCGAGCCAGACCCGATCCCAGCCCTGTCCAACGATCGATCGCAAGCATGACCCCACCCTCAGCCCCACCGTCCGATAGTCGGCAGGCCCGTTGGCTGCCGCGCCTGGATGCGTTCGGCTCGTGGGCCGCGCTGGTCTGTGCGGTGCATTGCGCGGCCCTGCCGCTGGCCGCGGTGGCGATGCCGCTGGCCACCGTCGAGGTATTGGGTGACCATCGGATCGAGCGCGTGTTCGTGGTTTTTGCCGGCCTGTTCGGCGCGCTGGTGCTGGGCAGCGGCCTGTCGCGTAGCCGCATGCGCGTGGTGTTCGCGCTGTTCGGGCTGGCGATCGGCTTGTTGGCGGCCGGGGCCTTTAGCGAACAGACCACACTCGCGCACGCCCTGACCATGACCCTGGGCGGGCTCGGCCTGGGCGCCGCGCATGGGCTCAACCGCTATGCGGTACTGAGCCGCCGGGACGGTTTTTCGCTGTGGTCGCGCCGGCTCCGCCGCCAACCGGTCGGCGATTGAAGCAAAGCAGCCCGCCCGGCGCGGGCGTTTGCTGCTAGCCTTCGCAACCCCAATTCGATTCGGAGACAACCCACCATGGGCAAGGGCGACCGCAGAACCCGCAAGG
Organism: Lysobacterales bacterium; assembly: GCA_050173995.1. Lineage (GTDB taxonomy): Bacteria > Pseudomonadota > Gammaproteobacteria > Xanthomonadales > Ahniellaceae > 0-14-3-00-62-12. Next base: position 27,683 of record JBFXKH010000007.1, read on the forward strand.
GCAAGATTTCCATCCGCAGTTACGGCAATACCCGTTCGCATTCCGAGAAGGCCGCGGGCGCCGCTACCGCGACCGTCAAGACCAAAGCCGCCGCCAAACCAGCCGCCGCCAAGCCCGCCGTTAAACCGGCTGCTGCCAAGCCGGCCGCCGCTGCCAAGAAAGCCCCGGCCAAGAAGAAAGACTGACCGCCGCAGCCCGGCGCAAGCCGTGTAGGGTTCCGAGACATAGAAGGTTGTGCTGAGCGCAGCGGCTCTCAACAGCGGAGTTGGTCAGCCCAACAAGGCGGCAGTTGATGGTTCTGATGGGCACGGCCTGCGGCCTTTGCCCATCCTACGTCACTGACCGCCGCGGCCCGCAGATCGGCTCAGGCCGTAGGTCGGCTCAAGCCGCGCAGCGGTGGAGCCGACAGATTTACCGGCGCGGCAATGTTTGGGATTGTCGGGTCCACGCCGGTGGCGTTTGACCCGACCTACGGCCGACCGCCGCAGCCCGTAGTTCGGCTCAAGACGCGCGGCGGACTGATAACGATCGACGGTGAAGCTGCCGCCCCCGGCGCCGTGTGGCAGTCCACCATGGCGGTCGATCTTTGTACCTTTTTTATGGTGGTGGATCGACACTGCCGGCATGAAAATTCGCTCCGAAGCCAGTAGCCGCTCCGATTTATCGACGGATACGACGCAGGCGCACCCGCGCTTGCACGAGTGGCTGTTGGCGGTGTCGGCAAGTCTGGCCACAGCCTTGGCGCTGCTTCCCTTCCATCGCCAGGTTGCCCCCGCCAACGTCGCGCTGTTGATGGTTCTGGTCGTCGCCTGGTCGGCTGCCCGACTGGGTCGTGGACCGGCGGTCCTGGCCAGCCTGGTCAGCGTGTTGATCTTCGATCTCGGCTTTGTGCCGCCGCGTGGACGGCTTTCGGTCGACGACGCCGAATACCTGATCATGTTTGCGGTGATGCTGGCGGTGACTTTGCTGGTATCGCACTTCAGCGGCGGGCTTCGTACGCAGACCTTGCATGCGCGGCGCAATGAGCGCCGCCAACTGGCGCTGTACGAATTTGCCGCTGCACTGAATGGCAGTCTGCGGCGTGAGCAGATCGCCGAGCACGCCGAACAGTTCGTCGTTCGCCATTATTCCGGGCTCGCCCGTGTGTATGTTCCGGCCGTCGGTGGCGGGCTGCGTGCCTTGCTGGATGTGGACGGCAATGCGCTGGATGCCGCCCTGCTGGCAGTGCATGAATCGGGCTTGGCCTCACGCCTGCGTGATGGCGAAGCGGATCGCCCGTGGCGCTATATGCAGCCATTGCGCGGCGCCACCTGCAGTCGCGGGGTATTGGAATTACGCCTGCCAGGACTGACCGATGTCGACACGCTGGCCCGGCGACAAGTGATCGAACTGGTTGCCGATCTGGTGGCGGCAGCACTTGAGCGACTGCATTATGTGCAGGCCGCCGCGCGCAGCCAGGCGGAAATCGATGCCGAACGTCTTCGCAACCTGCTGCTGACGACCCTCTCGCACGATCTGCGCACGCCGCTGACGGTGATTTATGGATTGGCCGACAGTCTGCGCGAGCGCGTACAGGATGGCGATCCGGCACTGCATCAGACGGCGCTGGCGCTGTGCGACGAAATCATGCGCATGAGCCAACTGGGCGACAGCCTGCTGGATTTGGCACGCCTGCGCACCAGCCCCGGCCGTTTGTGTCGCGAATGGGTCAGCCTGGAGGAACTGGTGGGTGCGGCCTTGCATGGCATGCGTGCGGTTCCGGGCATCGCCCAGGTAAGCACGCAGATCGACGCAAACCTGCCCTGGTTACGGCTGGATGCACTGCTGTTCGAACGGGTGCTGGTCAACCTGATCGGGAATGCGATCAAGCATGGTGGTCCGGCACAGCGCATCCAGATTCTGGCTGATGCCAGCGCCACCAGTATTGTGTTGCGCGTGGCGAACAGTGGGTCGCGGTTTGCCGGAAACCTGTGCGGCCGTTATCGACCACCGTCGAAGCCGGGCGAGGGCCAGTCGGGCAAGCACTCCGGGCTTGGTCTGGACATTTGCGCCGCCGTGATCGCCGCGCATGGTGGCTCGATGGTGCTTGGCAACAGCGCGCTAGGCGCTGAATTACGGATCGATCTGGCGCTACCGCAATCGCCGATGCCGGAACCGCCGGACGAGACCGGCACCGAGGAATCACCGTGAGCTCGGCTGCGACTATGCACGTGTTGCTGGTCGAAGACGATTTCGGCATTCGCCGTTTGTTGGCCGAGCGCCTGGCCGAACACAGGGTGAATGTCAGCCTGTCGGCGGATCTGGCGGAAGCCCGGGCGGCGTTGGCGGCGCAGACATTCGACGCGATCATTCTGGACCTCGCGCTGCCCGATGGCGATGGCGTCGAGTTCATTGTGGAACTGCGCGCGTGGAGCGGTCTGCCGGTGTTGGTGCTGTCCGCGCGCAGTCAGGAACAACACAAAATCGCGGCACTTGATGCCGGCGCCGACGACTATGTGGTCAAGCCATTCGCGACCCAGGAACTTTTGGCGAGATTGCGCGCGGTAAGCCGCAGGGCGCGTGCCCCAGAAGTCGGCAGCATGTTGGACTGCGCTAGCCTGCGCATCGATTTCGCCGGCCGAAAGGTCTGGCGCGATGGCCAGATCGTGCATCTGACGCCCAATGAATTTCGCGCATTGACGATCCTCGCCGCACACCCGGATCGGGTATTTACCTACCGCGTGTTGCTTGCCGAAGTGTGGGGCAGCGGCAATTCCGATCAACACCACTATGTGCGCATCGTGGTCGCGCGTTTGCGCCGCAAACTGGAAGCTGATCCGTCGCAGCCGCGCCACCTGCTGACCGAGACCGGCATCGGCTATCGGTTCCGATGTTGAACTGCCGTCGGCAGCGATCGCAAGGACGAAACCGGCCGGTAGGGTGGCGCCACCAGCGCCGCGCCTGGTCGGCGGCGCCGCCCGCAAAAAAGCCACGCCAAGCTGTTGAACCGACATCCATCGAGGTCTTCGAGCAACCATGAATAGACAGCAGAAGTTGGTCATCGCCGCATTGGGCGTGGTCTACGGCGACATCGGCACCAGCCCTCTGTATGCGTTCCGGGAGGCATTCGTGCCGGAGCATGGTCTGCTTCCCACCCACGCGAACGTGTTGGTCGTGTTGTCGGCCCTGTTCTGGGCGTTGCTGGTGGTGATTTCGGTAAAATATGTCTGGGTGGTACTGCACCACGACAATGATGGCGAAGGCGGCGTGTTGGCGTTGACCGCCCTGGCGCATCGCGCCGTCAGGAATCGCCCGTGGCTGGCCGCCGTGGTGATCGCGTTAGGCATTTTCGCGGCCGCACTGTTTTATGGCGACGCGGTGATTACCCCGGCGATCTCGGTGCTCTCGGCGATCGAGGGGGTGGCAGTGGCCGCGCCGGGATTCTCGCAATGGATCATTCCGCTGACGCTGGCAATTCTGCTGGCATTGTTCGCGGTGCAACGCTTTGGCACTGGTCGTGTTGGCGGCAGCTTTGGACCGATCACCCTGATCTGGTTCTTCACACTGGGCGGGTTAGGCGTCGCCAGTATCGTTAAAACACCGTCGGTGCTGGCCGCGCTCGACCCACGCTATGCGCTGGAATTTGCCGTGCAATTTCCGCTCGCGGCATTCGTATTGATGAGCGCGGTGTTTCTGGCGCTCACCGGCGGCGAGGCGTTGTATGCCGACATGGGGCACTTCGGGGCGCGCCCGGTACGTTTCGCCTGGTATGGGTTGGTCTGGCCGGCCCTGCTGCTCAACTATTTCGGCCAGGGGGCGCTGGTGCTGCGCGATCCATCCGCGGCGGCCAATCCGTTCTACGCGCTGGCACCGGCGGCGGCCCTGTGGCCGTTGATCGGCCTGGCCGCCGCAGCCACGGTGATCGCGTCGCAGGCGACCATTTCGGGCGCCTATTCGATCACGCTGCAGGCTTCCCGTCTCGGCTATTTGCCGCGGGTGCGCCTGTTGCATACCTCGGACAGCGAGCGCGGCCAGATCTATGTGCCGATGGTCAATTGGCTGATGCTGATCGCGGTGCTGTTGATCGTGGTTGCGTTTGGTTCTTCCTCAGCGCTGGCGGCGGCTTATGGCATCGCGGTCTCGGGCACGATGATCGCGACCACGCTGTTGACTGCGGTCATCGCCACCACCCGCTCCGGCCGCGGGCGTACTTTACTGCTGGCATTTCTTGCTCTGGTGCTGCTGCTCGAGCTGGTGTTCTTCGCTTCCAACGCCAGCAAATTTTTGCATGGCGGCTGGTTCCCGGTGGTGTTGGGCGCCGGCATCTTCCTGTTGCTTGGTACCTGGCGCGCGGGCAGCGCCATGCTCGCTGCGGATCGCGAGCGACTCGATCTGCCGCTCGACGCGCTCGGCGGCCTGCTGGAACGGGGAGTCGCTCGGGTGGCGGGCACCGCGGTGTTCCTCAATTCCGAGCAGGGGCGGGTGCCGAGTGCCCTGCTGCACTGTCTGAAACACTTCAAGGTGGTGCATCAAGACATCGTGTGCGCGCATATCGAATTCGTCGACCAACCGCGGGTAAGCAGCGCCGAGCGGGCATCGGTGCTTTGGTTGGCTGCGGACCTGTGCGAAGTTCGCGTTCGCTTTGGCTTCCGCGAGGATCCGGACTTGCCGACCGCGCTGGCCGAAGCGGGCCTGAATCTGGAGCCGCTGTCCACGACCTACTTCGTCGCGCGTGCCCGCATTGCCAATGGACCTGGGCGCCTGTCGCCATGGCGAGCCAGTATCTTTGGCTGGATGTCGCGCCAGGCCGAGGACCCCGGGACCACGTTCAATCTACCGGCCAACCAGGTGGTCGAGCTCGGCACCCGGGTGCTGGTCTAAGCGCAAGCCAACCGCTCAAGCAAACACCCGCGGCTGGCCGCCGACGAACAACGATTCCGGGCCGCGGCCACCGATCCAGTAACTGAGTTCGGCCGGGTTGTTGAGATTCCAGATGGCGAGGTCGGCATCGAAGCCGGCCACGATCTGGCCCTTGCGCTCCTGCCAGCCGAGTGCGCGCGCCGCGTGCAGGGTGACGCCGGCGAAGGCCTCGGCCGGGGTCAGGCCGAACAGGGTGCAGGCCTGGTTCATCGCCAGCCTTAACGACAGCAGCGGCGAAGTGCCGGGATTGCAGTCGGTGGCGATGGCCATGGCCACGCCGGCCGCACGCAGAGCGGCGATCGGTGGCCGCGTGTTTTCGCGCAGGCAGTAGAACGCGCCCGGCAGCAGCACCGCCACGCTGCCAGCCGCGGCCAGTTGCGCGCAGACATCGGGCGCGGTGTATTCGATATGGTCGGCCGAGCGTCCGGCGAATTCGGCCAGCAGGGCGGCGCCGCCCTGGTCCGACAACTGGTCGGCGTGCAGTTTGAGCGGCAGGCCGAGGGCTGTAGCGGCCGCGAACAGGCGGCGGATTTCCTCGCGGCCAAAGGCGATGTCCGCGCCGAAGCCATCGACCGCGTCGATCAGGCGCTCGCCGTGCAAGGTCGGCAGCCATTCGTTGATCACCGCATCCAGATAGGCCGCGCGGCGGTCGGCGTATTCGGCGGGCAGGGCGTGCAGGGCGAGGTAGGTGACCTGCACCTCGATGCCGAGCAGCTGGCCGACCCGGCGCGCGACCTGCAATAGTTTTCGCTCCGAAGCCAGATCCAGGCCATAGCCGGATTTGATCTCGATTGCGGTCACGCCGTCGGCGAGCAGGGCCTCGGCGCGGTCCAGCGCGCCAGCCAGCAACTGATCGGCGCTGGCCGCGCGGGTGGCCTCGACGGTGGCGCGGATGCCGCCACCGGCGGCGGCGATCTCGGCATAACTCGCGCCGTTCTGGCGTTGCTCGAATTCGCCGGCACGGTTGCCGGCAAACACCAAGTGGGTATGGCAATCGATCAGGCCCGGCGTGAGCAGACGGCCATCGAGTCGGTGGACCCGCACGCCCTCGGCCAGCGCCGGCAGCCGCGCGCGCGGCCCGGCATAGACGATGCGCGAACCGTGGATGGCGACCGCGGCGTCGTCGCAGATGCGGTAGCCGCTGCCGGTGGGCTCGGGATTGGCCAGCCGGCAATCGCTCAGCAGGTGGTCGGCGGGCAGGATGGCTTCGGTCATGGCGAGGGTCGGTGGCGTGCGCGGATTGTAGCCGTGCGCCGCGTCGGCGTCGGCTGCTGTGCGATGATCGGATTCCCGAGCCGGGCCTGATCGCGATGAACGCATTGTTTGCCGAAAATTTCTGGACCGCTTCCGGCTGGCAGCGGAATCAGCGCCTGACGCTGGCCACGGCCGACGCTACCGGCGCCGCGACCGATAGCGAAGCGCGGGCCAGGTTCGTACTGCCCGGGGTAGTGAACGCGCATTCGCACGCCTTCCAGCGCGCCATGGCCGGCCTCGCCGAGCGCCAGACCCGGATCGACGACAGCTTCTGGGGCTGGCGCGAGACCATGTATCGCTTCGCGGGCTTGATCACCCCGGACGACCTGCACGCGATCGCCGCGCAACTCTATGTCGAGATGCTGGAAGCCGGCTACACCAGCGTGTGCGAATTCCATTACCTGCACCACCAGCCCGATGGCCGGCCGTACGCGGAGCCGGCGGCGATGTCGCAGGCATTGATCGCCGCCGCCGCCGACACCGGCATCCGCCTGACCCTGCTGCCGGTGCTGTACATGGCCGGCGGTTTCGACGGCCGCGCCCTGCATGCGCGGCAGCGGCGCTTCGGCCACAGTGTCGAGGCCTATCTGCAACTGCTGCGGACGTTGCGTGCCGGCGAGCACGCCGGTCTCTGCGTCGGCGTCGCCCTGCATTCGCTGCGCGCGGTGCCAGAGGCGGCGATCGTCGAGGTGCTGGCCAGCGAAGACGGCGGCGAGCGGCCGATCCACATGCATATCGCCGAGCAGATCGGCGAAGTGCAGGACTGCCTGGCGCTGCGCGATGCGCGCCCGATCGCCTGGCTGTTCGACCATGTGCCGGTCGGTCCGCGCTGGCAATTGGTGCACGCTACCCAGGTCGAGGCCGGCGAGCTCGACCGCATCAGCGCGAGCGGCGCCAGCGTGGTGCTGTGCCCGAGCACCGAAGCCAACCTCGGCGATGGTTTGTTTCCGTTGAAACCATTCCTTGATCGCCAGGGACGGATCGCGATCGGCTCGGACAGCCAGGTATCGGTCTCGCCGGTCGAGGAACTGCGCTGGCTGGAATACGGCCAGCGCCTGGTCCAGCGGCAACGCACCATCGCCGCCGACGCCGGCCAACCCAGCGTCGGCGAGCGGCTGTTTGCCGCGCTAGCCACCAGCGCCAGCACAGCGTCGGGTTTCGACCCGACTGCGCGCAGCGGCGATCTGATCGTGCTCGACGACCAACACCCGCTGCTCGCCGCCCGCGACCACCGCAACCTGCTCGATAGCTGGATGTTTTCCGGCAACGTCAATCTGGTGCGCGATGTCTGGGTCGGCGGCGTCCATCGGGTGCAGGACGGACGGCACCACGCGCGTGCCGCGACCGCCGCGCGCTACCAACAGACACTGCAGCGCCTTACAACCGAAATGTGACTGCCGCGCCTCTCCCATCTCCAAGGCGCGGCAGCGCAGCCCGGATGAGGCGCAGCGCGCTCTCAACAGCGGCGCTGGTCATCCGGGGGAGTCTCAATCCTTGCGACGGCCCGGTTTCAGTATCGCCTCCAATATCACCAAGGCACAGCGCATGATCAGCCATCCCTGGGGCGAACGCGCGGCACAGGCGGCACATTTGAGCCTGGCCTTGCGACCCCTGGTCGATCGCCTCGGTGCCGCCTGGGAGGGTGGCGTGGGCGACGCCGACACGGTCAACGAACCCGACAGCTTGCGTCTGTGCGAGCGCCACCTCACGCTGTGGTCGTCGGCCGGCCAGCATGTGGTCGATGCCTTGCGCCAACTGGAGCGCGACGCCTGGCAGCCGACGGCGGCCGATAGCGCCGCCATCGAGCGCGCGGTCGGGCGATTCGAAGGCGCGCTCGAACGCTGGCTGCGGGGCTTGAGCGAGGTGCGTGCGCTGGCGTTGACGCCGGAACAGGAACCGCTGCGCAAACTGTTGAGCGGCATGTATCGCTATTCCCTGTACGAAACCCGGGCCAGCTTGGAATGCCTGATCGCTGCGTTCGACGACCCTTTGGCCGGGGTCGATCCGGATGGGTTGCGGCAGGTGCCAGCGGACCCGATCGAAATCGTCGTCGCACTGGAACTGAGCGCACCGCCCGAGCTGGAACAGTTGCTGCCCTACCTGCGCGATGCCTACCCGCCCGGGCCGGACCTTGAGTTCGAGTTCGAGGTCGATTGCGACATCACCCTGGTTGCCGACCGGCACCAAGATCGGCCCGCGCCCAGCGCCGGCCTGGCCTGGCTGGCCGCCGCCTTCGGCATCGGCTGGATCGCGGGCAGTGGCGATTGATCGGCGGGTGCGCACAGCGGCGCATGGGGATCGCGGCATGGCGCAACGGGCCCGCGATACCGGGCTGTCGCGCGAGGCGCTGTATCGGGCGCTGTCCGAAGACGGCAATCCCACTCTCGCCATCCTGCTGAAAGTCGGCAAGGCGCTGGGCGTCCGCCTGACCGTGGTGCCGGTTTGAACGACGCAAGTTGGCCCGCGCCGCCGCGGCTTGCCGCCGCAGTCGATGCCTGCGGCCTGCTTGAGAGCGGCGGCGGTGGCTGGGCTGCGGGCGGGCCGCTCGCTACACTGGCCCGGTCGGCGCCGTCGACACGGTGAAGCTCCCGGCCGTAGGACGGTGCATTGCACTGGATCGCTTGTGGGGACATGGGAGTCCCACGCGGCGCCGACACTCCGCCGGTCGTGGCGCTCAGCACGACCGTTGCGCTGCGCTCAGCACAACCCATGTTTTGGGCTCCGGCTTGTTGCGGTGCATAGGTTGTGCTGAGCGCAGCGAAGCGCAACGATCTCGCCATTACACTTCGGCCTGTTGCGCTTCGCTCCGCTTTGCTTCGCTCAGCACAACCCATGTTTTGGGCTCCGGCCTGTTGCGCTTCGCTCCGCTTTGCTTCGCTCAGCACAACCTATGTTTTGGCTCCGGCTTGTTGCGCTGCGCTGCGCTCAGCACAACCTATGCGCCACCCCCGCTCTTAGCTCCTAGCCTCTAGCCTCTAATCCATCCGTTCCGGTTCACGTTCGTGATGCAGCAACCAGCGTTTGCAGTCGATGCCGCCACCGAAGCCGGTCAGGCTGCCGTCGGCGCCGATCACGCGGTGGCAGGGAATCACGATCGGCAGCGGATTGCGGCCATTCGCCGCGCCGACCGCGCGCATGGCGCGGGCGTTGCCGCAGGCTTCGGCGAGCTGCCGGTAGCTCCGGGTCTGGCCGAACGGGATGCTGGCGAGCATCTGCCAGACGCGCATCTGGAAGGCGGTGCCGCGCGGCCGCAGCGGCAGGTCGAAGGCGCTGCGCGTGCCGGCGAAGTATTCGCGCAATTGCTGGCCGGCCCGGTGCAACACGGCGTTGCTGCCGGGCGACCAGCCGGCGCGCGCGGCTGGGTGGCGGTTGCTCGGGAATTCGATATGGCAGAGCGCCGCATCGTCGGCAGCCAAGGTGAGCACGCCGACCGGGCTGTCCAGGGTTTGGTAGATCATCATGCCGATCGCTCCTTCGTAAGTTCACTGGATAGATGCCACAGATGCAATACCGCGTAGGCGCGCCATGGCCGCCACGGCTGCGAGCGCGCTTCGCAATCGCGTTCGCTGATTGCGCTGCCGTTGCCGAGCACCTGACGCAGGATCAGATCGCCGGACGGGAACGCGTCGGGATGGCTGAGCGCGCGCATCGCCACGTAATGCGCCGTCCATGCGCCGATGCCGGGCAGCGCGCACAGGCGCGCAACGAAATCATCTAGGCGCTGGCCGGCGGAAAAATCGACCGCGCCATCGGCCACGGCCGCCGCCAACGCGCGCAGACTGGCGGCGCGTGCCCGCGGCAGGCCGATGGATTCCAACGGCGCATGGCGCAGTGCTTCTGGTGCGGGGAACAGGCGGTCGAAGCCGTCGCCCGGCCCGTCGCAGGGGATACCGAAGGTGCGGACAAGACGCCCGGCCAGCGTGCTGGCGCCGGCGACGCTGACCTGTTGCCCGAGGATCGCGCGCACTGCGATCTCGAAGCCGTCCCAGCCGCCGGGCACGCGCAGGCCGGGCCGCGCGGCGAGGCCGCGCGCCAGCATCGGGTCCGTGGCAAACAGCCGCTGCACTGGCGACAGATCGGCATCCAGATCGAACAATCGGCGCACGCGGCGCACCAGGTCGGGGATCGTCCGCGGGTCGGCGCCGTCGAGTTGCAGGCGCAATGCCGGTTGGTGCGGATCGGCGGTCACGCACAGCCGCACGGGTGCGTCCACTGTACCGGCGAGGCGTTGGTAGCTGCCGGCATCGACGCGCTCAAGCCCCGGCATCGCGCGCTTGCCGAGGAAAGCCAACATCGCCGCGAAGTCGAACGGCGGCCGGTAACACAGGCGCAAGGTCAGGCCGCTGCCGGACGTGGGCCGGCGAGCGCGGCGAATCTGCGTCGGTGCCAGCCCGCAGCCCTGTTGAAACGCGGCATTAAAGCGACGCACGCTGCCGAAGCCGGCAGCCAGCGCGATCTCGGTCGCCGGCAGATCGGTCTCGCTCAGCAGTTGTTTCGCCAGCAACAAGCGCCGCGTGGTGTGCAGCACCAGCGGCGTCACGCCCATGCGTTCGACGAACAGCCGCCGCAAATGTCGTGCGCTGACACCGAGGCGCGCCGCCAAATCATCGACCGAACCGTGTTGCAAGGCATCCTCGGCGATCATTGCCAGCGCCCGGTCGATCAGCGCTTCGCCGAGCCGGTGCGCCATCGCACCCGGCGCCAATTCCGGTCGGCAGCGCAGGCAGGGCCGAAAGCCCGCCGCAGCGGCCGCCGCCGCGCTGCCAAAATAACGGATGTTGCGCCGCTTCGGCGCCGGCGCCGGACACACCGGCCGGCAATAAATGCCGGTGCTGGTCACGGCGGTGAAAAACAAGCCGTCGAAACGCGCATCGCGTGCGGCGCGGGCACGGTCGCAGATCTCGACGGAGGGCAGGGTGCTTGTGGACATGGGGCTATCCTAGCCTCGATCATGGCCTGCCACTGGCCGGTTTCGGACCTGGTTGTTTCGGCCCGATGCGGCGTCGCCTGGATCGGGTGCAGCGGGCTTTCATCAGTGGTGCTGGGCGTCCCGGACGCTTGCGGCCCGGACTCGTCGGCGGACGCGCGGTGCACCGCGCTATCGACCGGACATCCCGGATTCCGCTGCGCTTCATCCGGGCTACTTTCGGGTTCCCCTGCGGGCCGGCCCGGCTGGCGGCGCTACCTTATAATCGCGGCATTCTCTGGAGCCGCTCATGTCCGATGCCTGCCGCCGCGACCCCTCCCGCCTGATCCGCGCCCCGCGCGGCAGCGCCTTGAGCTGCAAAAGCTGGCTGACCGAAGCGGTGTACCGGATGATCCAGAACAACCTCGATCCGGACGTGGCCGAGAACCCGGCTGAGCTGGTCGTTTACGGCGGCATCGGCCGTGCTGCGCGTGACTGGGCCTGCTTTGATGCGATCCTCGCCACGCTGCGCGAGCTGGACGACGATCAGACCCTGCTGGTGCAGTCCGGCAAACCAGTCGGCGTGTTCAAGACCCACGCCGACGCGCCGCGCGTGTTGATCGCCAATTCCAATCTGGTGCCGCACTGGGCGACCTGGGAGCAGTTCAACGAACTCGATCGCAAGGGCCTGATGATGTACGGCCAGATGACCGCCGGTTCGTGGATCTACATCGGCTCGCAGGGCATCGTGCAGGGCACCTACGAGACCTTCGTGGAAATGGGCCGGCAGCATTACCGCGGCGACCTCACCGGCAAGTGGATCCTCACCGCCGGACTTGGCGGCATGGGCGGCGCGCAGCCGCTGGCGGCGTCATTGGCCGGTGCCTGCTCGCTCAACATCGAATGCCAGCAAAGCCGCATCGACATGCGTCTGCGCACCCGTTACGTCGATGAGCAGGCCGACGATCTCGACGACGCGCTCGCCCGCATCGCGCGCTACACGGCGGCCGGCGAAGCGCGCTCCATTGCGCTGCTCGGCAACGCAGCCGAGCTGCTGCCGGAACTGGTGCGCCGCGGCGTGCGCCCGGATGCGGTCACCGACCAGACCTCGGCGCACGACCCGGTGCATGGCTATCTGCCGATCGGCTGGAGCGTCGAGCAATGGCTGGCCGCGCAGCGCGCCGAGCCTGATCGGCTGCGCGATGCCGCCAAACAATCGATGCGCGTTCACGTTGAGGCCATGCTCGCCTTCCAGCGCCAGGGCGTGCCGACCTTCGACTACGGCAACAACATCCGCCAGATGGCGTTCGATGTCGGTTGTGCCGATGCCTTCGACTTCCCCGGCTTCGTGCCGGCCTATGTGCGGCCCTTGTTCTGTCGCGGCATCGGCCCGTTCCGCTGGGTCGCGCTCAGCGGCGATCCCGACGACATCGCCAAGACCGATGCAAAGGTCAAGGAACTGATTCCCGACAACCCGCAACTGCACCGCTGGCTCGACATGGCCCGCCAGCGCATCGCCTTTCAGGGGCTGCCGGCGCGCATCTGCTGGGTTGGCCTCGGCGAACGCCATCGGCTCGGCCTGGCGTTCAACGCCATGGTGCGAAGCGGCGAACTGAAAGCGCCGATCGTCATCGGCCGCGATCATCTGGATTCCGGCTCGGTGGCGAGCCCGAACCGCGAGACCGAAGCCATGCAGGACGGCAGCGACGCGGTCTCCGATTGGCCGTTGTTGAACGCGCTGCTCAACACCGCTAGCGGCGCAACCTGGGTCAGCATCCATCACGGCGGCGGCGTCGGCATGGGCTTCAGCCAGCACAGCGGCGTGGTCATTGTCTGCGACGGCAGCGAGGCCGCCGACCGGCGCATCGCGCGGGTGTTGTGGAACGACCCCGGCACCGGCGTCATGCGCCACGCCGACGCCGGCTACCCGAGCGCCATCGACTGCGCCCGCGAGCAGGGCCTGCAGTTGCCGATGGTGTGAGTGTGCGAGTCGTCATCGTGTGATACGGCGTGCCAAATGTAGGTCGGATCAAGCGCCGCAGGCGCGGATCCGGCACTGCCCATCGCGGTGGTGCGTACTTCGAGTGTGTCGGCTCCAGCCCTTCGGGCTTTGAGCCGACCTAGGACTACACTCGGAGATGTTCCGGTCGCCGCGATTTTCCGAACTCGCCGCCCGCAACAACGGCAAACTTCGCCCGGCTTTGCTATGGTCGGCACCACCACCCCGCCAGGAACCCGGAATGAAGCCCAATTACCAATTCGACAAACGCCAGCGCGAGCTGGAGAAGAAGAAGAAACAGGCCGCCAAGGCCGAAAAGAAGCGGGCCGCCGCGGCACCGCCGCCGCCTGACGGGGCGGCGCCGGCCGACCCGCGTACGCCCGACTGAAGCTACGCCCGCGCTGCATCGCGGCGACTGCCGGACGCTTGGCGCGGCCGTGGCGACGCCCTATGCTGGCCGCCCGTCCAAACAGCAGGAGTTTCCCCGTGATCGGTTACGTGACCCTGGGTACCAATGATCTGCCGCGCGCGGCAGCGTTTTATGATGCCCTGCTGGCCGAAATCGGCGGCAAGCGGTTCATGGAGTTCGAGCGCGGCATCGCCTGGCAGGTGGCGCCGCATTCGCCCGGCATCGGTTTGCTCAAGCCGTTCGACGGCGAGCCGGCCACGGTCGGCAACGGGGTGATGGTGGCCTTGGTCGTCGACAGCCGCGACAAGGTCGATCGCGTCTATCAGCGGGCGATCGCCCTGGGTGGCCAGGACGCAGGGCCGGCCGGGCCACGTGGCGACGGCTTCTACGCCGGTTATTTCCGTGACCTGGACGGCAACAAGCTCAACGTCTATTGCCTCGGCTGAAACCGCACGGCGATTCCCTTGGGAAGCGCACATCTTGTGCTGAGCGCAGCGGTTTTTAACGGCAGAGCCGGCCAGCGCAACATGTTCTGCCGCCGACTACTCGGGAAACGCGCGACCCGACCCGGATTCGATGCGCGAATGACAGTGCTGGCAGACCAATGCTCTAACCGCCTCGTTGCGGTGCGGCGAGGGTTGGTCGACCACCCACTCGACGCAATCCGCGAGCAGGAAGTGTTTGCGGATAGCCGCGGCTTGCAGACTGGCATCGGCGGCGATCACGCCAGCGCTTAGCGCCTGGCACGGAATGCCGGATTCGCGCAGCACCGTCTCAAGCGCTTGCAGATGCTCGCAGGTGAGACGCATCTGCGGATCGCTCTGGTAGTCGATCTGCAGGTCTCCAGGGAAGTGGCCCAGCAGCGCCTGCTCGGCCCAAGCCCGGCGTCGAGGATCGGCGCGCAGTTGTTGATAGCGACGCTCCCAAAGACCGATCACCGCCGGATCGGCGATCCGCAGGCGTTCGGCCAGGGCCAACCAGCGGCCGTGCCCGGGCTGCTGGCGCAACTTGCCGAGGCCCTGATGCAGCCGGTCGAGGCCGCGCTCGTGTTCGGCGAGCCCGCGCTCGCGCGCGGCGACCTGGGCATGGCTGCTGCCCTGCCGTTCGATGCGCCGGTACACCAGCAGTGCGAGAACCGCGGCCAACACCGCCAACAAGGACAGCAGGCCGAGTTCGAACGGCGTTTCCCAACCGAGTACTTCGGTACCCAGCCAGGCGACCGCAGCGACCAGCAGCAGCAGCGCCGGAATCATGATCCAGCGAAGTCGGGCGAACAGGTGGGGACTGATCGGCATGGCAGCATCGACAGCGGTACGGAGCCGTGACATCGGATTGTAACGCCCTTATCAGAAGACAGAGGACAGAAGACAGAGGACTGAAGCAGAGGACAGAGAAGATCGGCCGGGCTTGCGGCTGCGCCGGCTCTTGTGCCTCTGTCTTCTGTCCTCAGTCACCTGGTTCAGTCCTCTGTCCTCCGTCCTCTGTCCTCTGTCCTCTGGAAGTGACAGCTCGATCAGGCTGCGGTTACCCTCGAAGGCCGAACCCCAAAGCCTGCCACCATGACCCAGCCGCCGTCGCAATTGCCAGCCTGGAAGCGCGCTGTGGTCAAGGTCGGCAGCAACCTGATCGCCCCGGAAGGAAGTGGTCTCGCCACCCGCTATCTGCTCGATATCGCCGGATTTATCGGGGACTGTCGGGCGGCGGGAAAGGAAGTGGTGCTGGTGTCTTCGGGCGCGGTGGCGGCCGGGCGCGCCCTGCTCAGTCAACGCGAACCAGCGCGGGCCAGCCTGGTCGCCAAGCAGGCTCTGGCGGCGATCGGACAGGTGCGCATGATGGAAACCTGGGCGCGCTTGATCGATGGTCAGACCGCGCAAGTGCTGCTCAGCTACGACGATCTGAACAACCGGCGACGTTTCGTCAATGCCAAGAACACCCTGCGCGAACTGCTGCGCCTCGGCGTGCTGCCGGTGGTCAATGAGAACGATTCGGTCGCGGTCGACGAGCTCCGGGTCGGCGACAACGACAATCTGGCCGCCCATGTGGCAGCGCTGATCGACGCCGACCTGCTGGTGATCCTGTCCGATGTGGACGGCTTGTTCGAGGCCGATCCACGCAAACACCCAGGCGCAAGGTTGATTCCCGAAGTGCCGCTGATCGATGCCAGCATTCATGCGCTGGCTGGTGCCGCTGGCTCGGCGGTTGGCACCGGCGGTATGCGCACCAAGATCGAGGCCGCCGGGAAGGCCGGGCGTCGCGGCATCACCACGTTGATTGCCCACGGCGGCAAACCCGAAGTATTTGCGTCACTGCGGCGCAACCACAACCCTGGCACCCTGCTGCACCCTGGACTCACCGCGCAGACTGCGCGTGCGCACTGGTTGCAACACGCGTTGGCAGTGCAGGGGGCGCTGCTGGTCGATGCTGGAGCCGCACGCGCGTTGCGCGAACGCGGCGCCTCGCTGTTGCCGCCCGGGGTGCTCGATGTGCGTGGCAATTTCCGCGCTGGTGACGCGGTCGAGGTGATTTGCGCCGATGGCGATGTCGGTTGCGAAAGCCCGATCGCCCGCGGCATGAGCCAGTACGATGCCACCGAGCTGCGCCGGATCAAGGGCCGCAGCAGTCGAGAAATCGAGACGCTGCTCGGCTATGTCGGCAGCGACGAAGCGATCCACCGCGACGATCTGGTGTTGCTATGAATACAGTGATCGAAAATCTGGCCCACGCGGCGCGCGGCGCGGCGCGGATATTGGCGGCAAGCGATGGCGAGGTGCGCAACCGGGCACTGTTTGCCATCGCCGCGGAAATTGACAGCGCAGCCGCTGCGATACTGGCCGCCAACGCCCGCGATCTGGCCGCCGCCAGCGTCGCCGGCCAAAGCGCCGCGCTGCGCGACCGTCTGCAATTGAATCCACAGCGGCTCGCCGACCTGGCCGGGAGCGTGCGCGCGGTCGCGGCGCTGGCCGACCCGCTTGGCGGAATCGATTGGCAGTCGCCGCGTGCCGACGGCCTGCGGATCGGCCGCATGCGTGTGCCGCTTGGGGTGATCGCGATGATCTACGAGGCGCGCCCGAATGTGACCGTGGACGCCGCGGTCCTGTGTTTGAAGAGTGGCAACGCCAGCATCCTGCGCGGCGGCAGCGAGGCGATCCACAGCAATCGCGCGTTGGCCGACGCGATCGGCCGCGGACTGCTGGCCGCCGGATTGCCAGCAGCCGCGGTCACGCTGATGCCGGGCACCGATCGCGCCGACATGCTGGATCTGCTGCAACTCGATCATCTGGTCGATCTGGTGATTCCGCGCGGTGGCGAGGGGCTGATCCGCTTCGTTGCGGAACACAGCCGCATTCCGGTGATCCGCCATTACAAGGGCGTCTGCCACCTGTACGTCGATCGGGACGCCGACATCGATCTGGCGCTGCGGCTGCTGATCGACGGCAAGACCAGCCGTCCGGCAGTGTGCAACGCGCTGGAAACCTTGCTGGTCGATGCGCCGATTGCCGAACGCTTTCTGCCGCTGGTGGCCGCCGAGCTCGGCACCCGCCAGGTCGAGATTCGTGCCTGCGAGCGGGCGCGGAAGATCCTGCCCGCGCTGGCGGCGGCGAGTGCGGCCGATTGGGATGCCGAATATCTCGACCGGATCATCGCGCTCAAGATCGTCGATGGTCTGGCGCCGGCGATGGCACACATCGCCGCGCACGGCAGTCTGCACACCGAGGTGATCGCGACCGCCAACGCCGCGACCGCGCAATGCTTTCTGCGCGAGGTCGATGCATCGGCGGTACTGTGGAATGCCTCGTCGCGCTTCAACGATGGCGGCGAACTCGGACTTGGCGCCGAGATCGGCATCTCGACCAGCAAGCTCCACGCCTACGGCCCGATGGGACTCGAATCGCTGACCACGCGCAAATGGATCCTGCACGGCAGCGGCCAGATTCGCCATCCGCTGTAGGGGCGACCCGGTGGGTCGCCCTTATCCGCGGGCGATCAGCGGCGGTCGGCTCAGAGCGGAAAATACCAACAATCCGTCGCCCCGGCGAACGCCGGGGCCCAGCGTTAGGGCGTTTCGCGGCGTCGGGCACTGGGTCCCGGCGCGGGCGAAGTCCGGCCTGTCCTGAGCCTGTCGAAGGGCCGGGACGACGGCGTTCGGTTGTGCTTCCCGCCATCAAAAACTTGCCGGCTTTCCCGGCGCGGCGCATCATGGCGCATCGTCTTGCCAGATGGATCGCGTCGTATGAAAGTGGATGTCGAGTACACGCCTTCAACGTCGATGGTGGTCAACTGCGTCGCGTATCGCAGCGACGGCACGCGCCTGCCCGAAATCACCATCGATCAGATCAGTGATGTGCTTGGCGATGCCGACGGCTTCGTTTGGGTCGGGCTGCACGAGCCGAGCGAGGTGTTGCTGGAACGTTTCCAGGAGGAGTTCGGCTTGCACGACCTGGCGATCGAGGACGCCCAGCACGCGCACCAGCGGCCGAAGATCGAAGTCTATGGCGACACCCTGTTCATCGTCTTGCACACCGCGCAGTTCGTCGCCGGCCAGGTGCAATTTGGTGAGACCCACATTTTTCTCGGGCATCGCTTCCTGTTGACCGTGCGCCACGGCGCCTCGCTGTCCTACACGCCGGCCCGCCAGCGCTGCGAAAAGGAGCCGGAACTGCTGGCGATGGGGCCAAGCTATGCGTTGTATGCCGTGGTCGATTTCATCGTCGATAACTTCTTCCCGATCGTCAGCGAATTCCAGTCCGATCTGACCGAGCTCGAAGCCGAGATTTTCGATCCGGATTACGAGCGCGACACCATCAAGCGCCTGTACAACCTCAAGCGCGAGCTGGTCAAACTACGCCTGGCGGTGGCGCCGATGCAGGATATTCTCAATCAACTGGTGCGCTTCCATCCGACCTTCGTGATCGAGGAAGTACGGCCGTATTTCCGCGACATCTTCGATCATGCGGTGCGGGTCAAGGAAGCCTCGGACACCTTGAGCGAAATGCTGTCGGCGGCGATGAGCGTGAACCTGGCGATGGTCACCGTCGGCCAGGGCGAAGTGGTCAAACGCCTGGCCGGCTGGGCCGGCCTGGTCGCGATCCCGACCCTGATGACCAGTTGGTACGGCATGAACTTCGAACACATGCCGGAGCTGGCCGGGCGCTACAGTTACGCGGTGTTCGGCGGCATCACCGCGGTCACCGTGCTCGCTGCCTTCGTGCTGCTGAAACGGGTGAAGTGGTTGTAGACGGCGCGCAACCGGCGGCCGGCTGCGTCCGGCGCAAAGCCATCAGAGGCAGTCGTCGCCGGACGGATGGGTGAGCTGGACGATAGACAGCTCACCGTTGGCGAAGCCGGGTGCGGCGCTCTGGTAGCTGGCCCGACTGCCCTGGCAGCCGATGTCCAGGCGCAGCGATCCCCAGTCTGCAGGGACAAAATCGGCCGGATCAAAGCCCGGGCCGAAGCGCGGACCGCGGCCGGTGTTCAACTGGTCGAAGCGGATCGTTCCAGCGTCGATGCTGCCCACGCCGAGGTACCAGCGACGCCGCCCTTCAGCGTCGAAGCCGAACCAGAACACCAGTGCCGTGCCGTTGTTCAGTATCTGGAGCACGTAGCCCTCGCCGTCGTGGCTGGGGTCGAACCAACTGCCGGACCAGTTTCGTCCCGGCAATTCCAGGTCGGCATGGTCGCAGCCCGGCACGGCCAGTTCGGTGATGCGTTGCAGTTCGGTGCGTAGCGCCACGCCATCGATCTGCCAGTCGACGAAGCCATGGTTGCAGGAGGCGAAGGTAAAGCTCGCCGAACCGATCTCGGTGCGCTCGATCCGCGTCGGGTCGAAGCCGGGGCCGAATACCCCGCCGCTGGTCCGGGCCACCTGCGGAAACAGGATGCGATTGCCCTGAATCTGCCCGAGCATGGTGTACCAGTCCTGCTCGCCATCGCGATCGAAGGTGAAGAAGTAGGCCAGCGCCTGGCTGGACGACAGCACCTCAATCACGAAGCCCTCGCCGTTGCGGGTCGGGTCGAACCAGGCACCGCTATGACCGGGCTGTACCAGATGCGGATCGCCTAGCGTCTGGCCGCTGGCCGCGATCCGCACCGTCCGGTCTTCGCCGCCACGGTCGTTGTCGAGTCCGGCGTTGTTTTCATAGCCCGCCCAGGCGCCGTCCTGCCAATGCGCGACCGTGGACGGATCGGCATCCAGGCTGAGTCCGGTCATGTCCTGGGCGCTGTGTTGCAGGCTGAGCACGGCGTCGGTGGCGAGCGCAGAGTGATTGGTCGGGTTGGCCGGCAGGCGGAAGTCGATCGCCTGGGTATCGTCGCGATACTGCCAAAAGCGCTCGCCGACGGCAGCAGATTGATCGATCCAGCGCGGATTGCTGGTGATCATCGAGAGCAGCCCTTGCTCGCCGGCCAAGCGCTGGCTGGTGATCAGGTTGGCCAGTGACATGCCCGGGAACGGCACCACCACGCCTTCGCCATTGCGCCAGCGCATCGGCTTGTCGTAGACGATCGTCAGCGTGTAATCGCGCTCCAGTTGCAGGTGCTGGGTCTGGTGAACGATCTGGCGACGGCCACCGGCGGCGTCGGCTTCCCACACCGATTGAAAGATCATGGCGCCACTGGCCCGGTCGGTGATGCGGACCTCGACCACGCTCGGCGGTCCGGATTGGCGATAGGCCAGCGCGGACATGGTCTCGGCGAGCTGTTCGCGCACGCGGGTGATTTCGGACTCCGGCAGAATGAAGCCGTCGTGGCAATTTTCGACCACGCCGCCATAGCCGGCCCCGCACAGCAATTCGCCTGGGTGAGAAAGCGAACTCCCTGGCGGTTCGATCTCCAGCGTCCAGGAGGGTACCGAAAAGGCCTGGTTGAAAAATTCGGAGGTGGTGCCGATGCCCACGTTGACCGACAACTGGTTGGACAGCGGGAAGGCATAGCGCCGTGCGCCCGGAAAAGCGCGGTGATGGTTGGAAAACAGCGCCACCAGCGCTTCGGACTGGGCGGTCAGACGGGGATTGGCGGTGCGGGTCCAGAGTAACTCGCGACCAAACGAATGGGCGTCCATATACAGCCGCAGCGCCGTGGCCGGGCCGAGCGCGGCGGCCTGGACCAGGGCCGCAGTTTCCGGTTCCGATTGTGGCGCACTGCCACGAAACACCAGCGAGCGGCCATCCGCCGACGAGCCGGTGGCCGAGGCCCAGAACGGCGGATTATTGCGGTTCAGATCGACGCCGCCGAGGTGGTCGCCGAAGCTGCTCAGCACCTCGTCCGCACCCAGCATGTTTTTGCGCCGCATGCGGCCGTCGCGCGGGCTGGGCTGGCTGCTATTGGGCGGATCGTCGGGGTCGCTGCCGATCCAATTGCTGCGCGGGAAACGCTGGGTCTGCAGGAAGCCATCGACGTTCAGCACCGGGATCAGCACGAAGTTGACGTTGTCGAGCAGGAACCGGTAGTAGCCATTGTCGCCGGCCTTGCCGACCAACAACTCCATCAGCCCGGTCACCACCTCGGGCGATTGCCACTCGCGGGCGTGGATGCCGCCATTGATCAGCACCGCAGGTTCCGCCGCGCCGCTGCGGGTGCGGTCGTCGGCATCGCCGATCCGGTAGGCCCAGATATCGCGTCCGGCCTGGGTTGTGCCGATCACGCTGGCGGCGACCAGGCCGCTGTTGGCGGCCAGGTCCTGGTGGCGGAACAACAACCCGGCGTAACTGCGGAATCCGGCAAACGGCAAGGGCGTGTCGACCGGGATCGGTACCGGGTAGCCAAGCGCGAGCTGGTTGTCGTTCGGGTTGGTATTGGTGGTCGCCGACCATTCGACGATGCGCGCCTGGGCCAAGGCCGATCCGGCGCCAGCCAGCAGGGGCAGGCACAGCAGCAGCCGCCAGCACGGCCGCGGGCTCATGGCGCGACCTCGTCGGGTTTCAGGCTGAGTGCCAGCCGCGCCCGCGCGGCCAGCCGGGCGTCGCCTGACATCGTGGCCAAGGATTGCAGTTGCGCGCGGCCGAAACGACTGGCGATCCGCGCCAATGCCAGCGCGGCTGCGGCACCCAACTCGGGATCGGACAATTGTCCGATCAGCCAGGATTCGGCATCGCGATCCCCCAGCCATTGCGGCGACCACAGGCTGATCGCCAGCGCCGTGCTGGACTTCGGCCAGACGCCGGATTGTTGCCGCAGCATGACGAAGCTCGGACGCCCTGCATCGAGCCGCGCGAGTGCGCGCAACAGCGCCGGCAGTTCGGTTTCGCTGGCGTGCTCGAGCGCATCCAGCATGGGCCGCTGATCGCCCAGGGCAATCGCCGCAGCCACCGCCAGTGCCGTCGATCCTTTGTCGCCGGCCGCGGACTTGGTTGCCGTCGCGGTTGTGGCCAAGGCCCGCAATCGTTCGGGTGCCGCGCCGTTGAGCGCATCGACCATGCCAGCACGCGCAGCCGGGTCGGGATCGGCCGACCACTGCTGTTGCAGTGCTGCCAGGTCGTGCTGGAGGCTGAACCGCGCGTTGGCTTCCGCCTGTTTACGACGCCAGCGGTTTTCCAGCCCCTGGGTCTGTGCCGCGATGTTGAACAAGGGAGCGCCCACCGCCGCGTCTTCTTCATGCGCCACCAGGGTGCGGCTCTGCCAGCCGCGCAGATAGGCAAGCGCCTCCGGCGGCACAGCGCCCGGTTCGAGCGTGGCGAGCTGGGCGAGGAATTGTGCAATCGCCGCTTCGCGCAGCGACCAGGGCAGTTCGTCGCGTTCAGACAAAGCGATCAGCGCCGGCAACAGTTCGGCCGGACGTTCGCGCCGGACGCGTTCCAGTGCCTGGGCCAGGCGCTGACTTTCGCCGCCTTGAAGTTCAATAGCGACCTGGCGGCGATCGCTGTTGGGCATGGCATAGGCTGCCGCCGTCGCTTGGCCAGGATCGAAGGCCATGGCCGGCGATCCGGCCATACCGATCAGGCCGGCCTGCAGTACCGCCATGGCGCAAAGTTGTCGTGTTCTGCTCATCGCTCACCCCGCTGGTGGCGGCCAGCCAGCGCCGCCCCGGATTGCGCAACAAGCTAGCACGCGCCCGCGACCCGCGGCCAGCTACGCCGAGGCGGACCGGCGCTGGGCTATTCTGCGGTCCAGCGCTTCAGCCAGGCGTTGACCTCGTGGTGCCACTGGATCGAGTTGTGCGGCTTCAGCACCCAGTGGTTCTCATCCGGGAAATACAAAAAGCGCGATTCGATGCCGCGCCGCTGCAGGGCGGTAAACAAGGCGATGCCCTGCTCCAGCGGCACCCGGAAATCCGCGGCGCCGTGGATCACCAGCACCGGCAGTTTCCAGTCGGCGACGTGCTTGACCGGATTGTGGCGCTCGTAGTTGGCTGGCTGCTCGAAAGGGGTTCCGCCCATTTCCCATTCGTTGAACCATAGCTCTTCGGTGCTGTAGCCCATGAAACGATTATCGAAAATGCCGTCGTGGCTGACGATGCACTTGAAGCGCTCGTTCCAGTTGCCGGCGATCCAGTTGACCATGTAGCCGCCATAACTGCCGCCCAGCGCGCAGGCATGATCGCCGTCCAGCCAGGTGAACTGCTGCAGGGCCGCGGCCAGGCCTTTTTGCAGGTCTTCAAGCGGTTTGCCGCCCCAGTCGCCGGATATCGAGTCGGTGAACGCCTGGCCGTAGCCGGTCGAACCGTGGAAATTGATCGCGACCACGGCGAAGCCCTGGCCGCTGTAGGTTTGCGGGTTCCAGCGGTAATGCCAGTCATTGCCGAAGGCGCCCTGCGGGC
>JBFXKH010000008.1:0-47110 GCA_050173995.1 Lysobacterales bacterium
ACCGCGCCCAGTTCGGCGCGCGAGCCGGCGCTGGTCAGGGCCGCAAAGGCCGCGGCGTATTCGGCGCAGAGCGGCGCGCTGTCGGCCACCGCCAGCACCCGCGCGTCGGGCAGGTTGAAGGCCGGCCGCAGGGCTTTCCATAGCGCGAGCGGCCCGCCGAAGCCGGCCAGCAACTGCCAGCGCAGCGCGTCTTCGCTCGCCAGCAAGTCGCGCCACAGGTCGTAGACCAATTCGCGCAACAGCGCGTCGGCATCGAGCGCCTGACCGCGGTCCAGGGCGCCGCCGGTGGCGAAAGCAAAATCGGACAGTACCCGCGCGCAGAAGCCGTGGATGGTATGGATCGCCGCCTGATCGAAACCGAGCCGCGCCCGCTCGACCCGCGCCAGCAATACCGCCGCCTGGGCGGGCGTTGTGCAGAGCTGCCGCAGCCAGACCAGCAGGGCCGCATCGGCGCTATCCGGCCGGCCTGATCCGGCGAGCGCGCGCAGCAGCCGTTCGGTCTCGATCAGGCGGGCGCGCAGACGCTCGCGCAGTTCGGCGGTAGCGGCCTCGGTGAAACTGACCACCAGGATGCCGGCCGGGTCCAGATCCTCCCGGCCGAGCAGCAGACGCAGATACAGCAAGGCCAGGGTATAGGTCTTGCCGGTGCCGGCGCTGGCCTCGATCAGCAGCGGCCCGCTCAGCGGTAATTGCTGCCAGTTGTTATCGGCGATGGCGT
Source organism: Lysobacterales bacterium (assembly GCA_050173995.1). Lineage (GTDB taxonomy): Bacteria > Pseudomonadota > Gammaproteobacteria > Xanthomonadales > Ahniellaceae > 0-14-3-00-62-12. The sequence continues at coordinate 719 of JBFXKH010000008.1, forward strand.
TCATGCCGGCGCCGCCTGCGGGGTGACCAGGGCGAAAATTGCCTCGGCCAGGGCGACGAACTCGGTGAACTCGGCACTGCCTTCGGCGAACAGCGGCGTATCGTTGAAGCGCGCCTGCCAGTACGGGTCCAGGCAGTCGCGCCGGCCGGCGTGCGGGTCATCGACGATCAGGTCGATGTCGCCGAACTGCTTGTGCGCGTAGTCGCGCCGCTGGTCGGTCGTGGCCGGATCGCGCTCGCACCAGGCCCAGGCGGTGGCGAGCGGCAGCGGCAGGCAGCGACGGCTGCCCTGCTCGGCGATGTCGATCAGGCGGATCAGAGCCGCGGCCAGCCGCTCCGGCGCGGCCGGCCAGTACAGCGCCGGACCCAGAGTCTGCGGCCTGCCGAAAACCAGACTGCGCCGCAGGGCGGGCACCTGCACCGCCGCCAGCACGCGGCCCCGGGTCAGCGAGGCGGCCGCCCATTCGATGAACAGGGCGATGATCTGTTCCGGATAGCAGCTGCCCGGCTGATAGCGCAGCAGGGTATTGCCGCGCAGGCCGGCGATGCGCCCTTCGAGGCGACGGCCCGCGCCCAGCTCCAGGTCGATGTCCAGCGACTGCGGCGGAAGCGCGATCAATCCGGCGTAATCGGACTGCAAGGTGGCAAACGTGGCACCGACTTCCTCGACCAGCCGATCCCAGGCCGGCTGCTCGGCGAAGCCGCCGGGCAGGCCGCCACGGCCGCGCCAAAGCGGCGGCGCCCGCGTCGGGATCGCGCCTTCGACCAAGGCCTCTTCAAGCAATTGCTGCGCCAGCGCCCGCGAGCGGAGTTCGCCGGCCGACAGCACCTCGTCGTCGGCCAGGCGTTCGTCGTAACGGCGCAACTGCGCACCCAGGCAGAGCTGGAAATAAAACTGCCCCGGGTGCCGGTAGAACGCAAGCAAGTCCTTGAGGCGGGTGATCGACGGCGCGGCGCTGGTCGTCGTCGCTGGCGCTGCCGGCGCCGGTGGCTGCCGCGGTCGGGCATGCCAGCCGCTGCCATGGCTGCGCATGACCGGTTCGCTGGCCTCGGCGTGGCGCGCGGCGAACGGATGCAAGGGCGCGCGCTGCCACCAGATCGCGCTGCGCTCGACCGGCCCGGGCTGGCCCGGTGCCGGCGCCAGACGTTCCTGCAGATGTTCGATCAGCTCGGCGAGCGGGCCGGCCGGCGGCCGTGGCGTGCCCTTCTGCGCGTCCTCGCCGAGATAGCTGAGATGCAGGGCATCGCGGGCACTGAGCAGCGATTCGAGAAACAGATAGCGATCCTCATCGCGCAGGCGGCGGTCGTCGGCGCGCGGCTCGGCCAGGCTGAGATCGATCGGCGAAGCCGCATCGGCGCGCGGATACTCGCCGTCGTTCAGGCCGATCAGGGCGACCACCCGGAACGGCAGGGCACGAAACGGCACCATGCCGGCGAACAATACCCCGCCCTGCGGCAGGGCCGCCGATTCGCGGTGCTGCGTGAGGGCGGCGCGCATCCACTCGCGCCACATCGCCCAGTCGACCGGCGCATGGACCCCGGCCAGTTCCGCGGCCTCGGCCAGTTCGACCGCCAGCGCCGCGGCCCGGGCCAGCGCCTGGGTGGCGCCTGAATCATCTGGGTCGGCACTGAACAGGGCGGCGAGCAGACGCTGCCACCAGCGCGCCCAGTCGCTCAATGGCCGCGCCCGGACCAGGTCGCGGCGGGCGGCGGCGAGCAGGGTGATCAGGCCATCCAGACCGGCCAGCCACAGCGCGCGCTGGCCCTCGGCCGCGGCCAGCGACGTCCGGCCGTTGAGCAGGCTCTGGTCGTCGCCACTGGCGTAGCCGAGCCAGAGCCGGGCGAGCCCCGCCGACCAGGTATTGCGATCCTCGCTGCCGGCCTGCTCGGCCTGGCGGAAAGCCGCATCCAGACCCCAGGCGACGCCGGCATCCTTGAGCCAGCCGCGAATCGCGGCGATGGCGGCCTGATCCAGCCCGAAGCGCTGCGCCAGCGCCGGGCAATCCAGCCAGGCCAGCACCGAGTTCACCCCGAAGCGGCTCTCGCTCAGGGCGAGCAGGCGCTGACAGACGCCGAACACCGGGTGCTGCCCGGCCAGGGCGTAGTCGCTCAGCCGATAGGGCAGGATCGGCGCGATCTCGGGGGTGGCAAACACCGCCGGCAGCAATGCGGCATAGGCGCTGAGGTTCGGCGCCATCACCACGATCTCGCCCGGCTTCAGGCTCGGGTCGCGCGCCAGCAAGGCGAGCAGCCGCTCGCGCAATAGTTCGAGTTCGCGCAGACGGCTGGCCGCAGCGACGATGGTCAGGGAATCGTCGATCGCTACCGGCGGCGGATCCGCCGGCATCGACAGACTGCGGATCTCCGACTGCAGCAGGGCCAGGGTGCCGCGTTCGCGCTGGCTGCCGGGCGATGCTTCGGACCGGTCCGGCTCCTGCTGTTCCAGCCCAAGCTCGACCAGACGATTGAAAAACGCCTGCCCCTGCGCACCCAGCGAGGCCAGCAGCGGATGGCCGATTTCGCGATGCGCCGGGTCGCTACCGTCGGCGCCGTCGGCGCGGGCAGCGATGCGACGCCGCGACTCGATCAGCCCCCAGTATTCGTGGCAGGGGTTGGGAAAGTACAGCGCCACCGGCTGCGCTTCGGCGCGCCGCGCCAGCCATTGCAGGGCCAACGGCGGCAGGTGGCTGAAACCGAAACAATGCAGGGTCTCGGACTGCGGCTGCGCCGGCTTTGCCAGCAGGGCCGACAAAAGCCGGGCACGATGATCGCGGCCGTGACGCGCCACCAGCCGCCGCCACAACCGCGCCTGCCAGTGCGTGCTCTGGCCGTCTTCCCAGTCCGCGATCCATTCCGGGCGATAACTCAGATAGCGCGAATAGACCGCGGCCAGCGACGCAGCGAGCTGCCAACGTCGGCTGCTGTCTGCGGCCTTGCCCAGATAACGCGCGGCCTCGCCCAGCTCATCCGGATCGGCCAGCTCGGCGAACACGGCGAGCGCCAGCGGCTGGCCATCGAACAGCGGATTGGGCGCGATGCCGAGCTCGCTCGCGAAGGCAGCCTGCAAGGCCTCGCCGAGCAGGATGGTTTCGAGATTGGCCACGATCCCGGGCCGCCCCGCGGCCCGCCGCCGCGACAGAAACCGCCGCAGCCACTGGCCCATACCCGGATGCGCGACCAGCACCCGCTGCGGACTGAGAACGCTCGGCGGCCGCTCGCCATCCAGCGCCGTCGCCAGCCGCTCGGCCAGCACTTCCAGATGCGCGTGGTGGTGAATGCAAAGACCGGGAGCCATGACTGGCGCACTTTAGCGTGTTCAGGGGACAGAGGACCGAGGACAGAGGACAGCAGCGGCCGTCGCCCCGGCGAACGCCGGGGCCCAGTCCCAACCTTGCCGAACACCCCCAGCACTGGGTCCCGGCGTTCGCCGGGACGACGGGAAGTAGCGTGGATAAGCGCAGCGCATCCACCATCCCTGACTTCAACCGCAGCGCATGACAACTGGAAGCACGGTGGAAGTCCCGGCGCTTTCGCCCTTGTCCTTGCTGGCGGCGGTCGGATGCACGGTGGATGCGCTGCGCTTATCCACCCTACTTCCATTGCTCGGCGTTGGGTGAATATGCGCAGCGCATCCACCATCCAGGGGACAGAAGACAGCGGAGCCGTCACCCGGTTTGACCTGGTCGGGCGCTGGGGCTATGGTGCCGTCCGGTCGGTTCGGTAGCTCACACATGGCTTGGAAAGCACGGTTCCGCGGTCTCGGTCGCCTGATGAGATCGGCCGGACAGAATGTCAAACGGCGGTTGGCGCCGAGCGTCGGGGCGGCCGACGGTGTGCGTCTCGACCACCGCCATTGGCTGTTGGTTGCGGCGGTGGCGGCGCTGGCGGTGATTGCGCAGGCGATGCTGCCGAGCTCGGCCTCGGTGTTTGGCGGCGATGGCAGTCACCGAGTGGTTCGCCTGCAATTGCCGGACAGCGCCCGTACCCCGATCGCGGACCTGCCGGACTCGCGTTTGGCCCTGATCGACGGCAGCTACGTCGCGCTCGGTGAGGCCAGCCAGTGGGTATCGGCCCGGGTCGCAGATGGCGAGACCCTGACCCAGGTGTTCGCCCGCCATGGATTCTCCACCGCGCAGTGCCTGGCCCTGCTCGGCAAGACCCGCCACCGCGACAGCCTGGTTCGATTGCTGCCGGGCGAACGCATCGGCCTGCGCCGGGCCGCGAATGGCCGGCTCGCCGGGGTGCAGTTCGACGACGACCAGGGCGGGCGTCAGCAGATCGATGTTTCCGCCGATGGCAGCCTGAACGAACGGGCGATTGGCGGGCCGGTGGAGACCCGGATACGGATGGCCGCCGGCAGCATCGAGGGCTCGCTGTTCGGCGCTGCCGACGCCGCCGGCATCAACGATGCGACGGTGCTGGCGATGGCCAAGGTTTTCGCCTACGACATCGACTTTGCCCAGGATCTGCGCGTCGGCGATCGCTTTTCGCTGGTTTATGAGGAGCGCTACCGCGATGGCGAACGCATCAGCGGCGGCGACATTCTCGCGGCCAGTTTCGTCAACCGCGGCAAGCGTTACGATGCGCTGCGCTTTACCGTGCCCGGCAGCGATCGCGCCGAGTATTACGACAGCCAGGGCCGCATCCTGCGCAAGGCGTTCATTCGCACGCCAGTGGCCTTTACCCGGATCAGTTCGCGTTTTTCCGGCGGTCGCAAGCACCCGATCCTGGGCCGCATCCGCGCCCACCAGGGCGTGGATTACGCCGCACCCAGCGGCACCCCGGTGATCGCCGCCGCCGATGGTCGCATCGCTTCGGCCGGTCGCCAGGGCGGTTACGGCAATGCCGTGGTGATCGACCATGGCCGCGGCCAGAGCACCCTGTATGGCCACCTGTCGCGTTTTGCCAAAGCCAGCCGCCGCGGCGCCCGCGTTAGCCAGGGCACGGTGATCGGTTATGTCGGCATGACCGGGCTTGCGACTGGCCCGCACCTGCATTACGAGTTCCGCCTGAACGGCGTGCACCGCGACCCGCTGAAGGTGACCATGCCGCCGCCGCAACCCTTGCTGGCGCGGCTGATGCCGGCGTTTCGTCAGGCGACCCAGAGCTATTCCGACCAGCTCAGTCTGGCCGAATCGCGCTTTGCCCATCTGGCCGCGCGCTAGGTTGATGTGGCGGCGGACGCGCTCTATCTGGGGCTGATTTCCGGCACCAGTGTCGATGCCATCGACGCTGCGCTGGTGCGCTTTGCCGCCACTCCGAAGCTGCTCGCCCGCCTGAGCTTTCCCTATCCGGAGGCGCTGCGCCGAAGCCTGCTCGCGGTCGGCCTTGGCGACGGGCAGCTGCATCTGGCCGAACTCGGTGCGCTGGATGTGCAGGTCGGCGAACAGTTCGCCGCCGCCGCGCTGGCCTTGCTCGCCGCCAGCCGGCGCAAGCCGGCCGCGGTGCGCGCGATCGGTTCGCACGGCCAGACCCTGTGGCACGCGCCGCGCGCCGCGCATCCCTGCACCCTGCAGATCGGCGACCCGAATGTGATCGCTGAGTTGACCGGCATCGACACCGTGGCCGATTTCCGGCGCCGCGATCTCGCCGCCGGCGGCGAGGGCGCGCCGCTCGCGCCGGCGTTTCATGCCGCCTTCCTCGCCGACCCCAGGGAGGCGCGCGCGGTGTTGAATCTCGGCGGCATCGCCAATCTCACCCTGTTGCGCCCTGGCCAACCGGTGCTTGGCTTCGATACCGGCCCGGCCAACAGTCTGCTCGACGCCTGGGTCCTTCGCCATGTTGGCCACAGTCACGATCGGGAGGGTGCTTTCGCGGCCAGCGGCCGGGTCGATGCCGAACTGCTGGCGCGCTGCCTGGACGAACCCTATTTCGCGCGCCCGGCGCCCAAGAGCACCGGCCGCGACCTGTTCAATCTCGACTGGCTTGCGCTGCGCCTGCACGGGCTGACACTGGCCCCGGCCGACGTGCAGGCGACCCTGGTCGCCTTGAGCGCGGCGAGCATCGCCCAAGCCCTGCACCGCGAGGCGCCGGAAACCACGCGGGTACTCGCCTGCGGCGGCGGCGTGCGCAACCCGGTATTGATGGCGGCGCTGGCACGGCAATTGGCCCCCGCCACCGTGGCCAGCACCGCCAGCTTCGGTGTGGATGCGGACTTCCTGGAAGCCATGGCCTTCGCCTGGCTCGCCCGCGAACGCATCGAAGGCCGCCCCGGCAACCTGCCCGCAGTCACCGGCGCCCGCGGTCCGCGGCCCTTGGGCGGGATTTATCGGGCTTGATGGTTGGATGGGGCGGTTTTAGGTTTTAGGTTTTAGGTTTTAGGTGTTCCGTGTTCGGAGCATGCGCTGGGTGCAGCGGCCTTGCTGTGCGGTCCCGGTCAGCGCTACGAATCTTCCAACGTCACGCCCCGGAATGTTGCGCTGACCGGCTCCGCCGTTAAACACCGCTGCGCTCAGCACAACCTATGCTTCTGAGCCCCGGCCTTCGCCGGAACGACACCGCGGTTGTGGGAGCGACGGCACGTCGCTTCCAGAGAACAGAAGACGGAGAACAGAAGACGGAGAACAGAAGACGGAGAACAGAAGACGGAGAACAGAAGACGGAGAACAGAAGACGGAGAACAGAAGACAGATAAAGCAGCCCGCGTTCGCTTTGGCTCTGCTGTCCTCCGTCTTCTGTCCTCCGTCATCTGGAAGCGACGTGCCGTCCCTCCCACAGTTCCCCGATCCCCGTTCCCCACTCCCCCCAACCCCAGGCAAATCAGGCCTTCGGGGCAAACGGGGTGTCGTCGGGCGGGAGGTTTTCGAAGGCCGCGATCGCGGCGCGCAGGGCTTCGGCTTCGTCGCTGGCCCAGGTACCGGACAGCCGCGCCACGTCGTCGCGGTCGGCGTTGGTGCTCGGGGCGCCGACCACCACACCGGTTGGCGTGGAGGACAGCGCCTGGCGCAGCAATTCGATCACGGTGTCGTTGATCGACCAATTGCGTCCGCGCGCGATCTCCTTGATGCGCTCGGCCATATCGTTGTCGATGCCGCGGACGGTGAAATCAGGCATGGGCGCAACGCTTCGTCGAGAACCGCGGGCATTGTACCGAATTGCCTCAGGATTTCTGTGCGTGCGGTCCGATCCGTCGCCACAGCAGGGCGAGCAGTGCCAAGGTCGGCACGATCGATACCGCGCTGATCAGAAAAAACACCGTGTAGCTGCTGGCCTGCACGATAAAACCGGACAGGCCGCCGACCAATTTGCCGCTCAAGTTGGCAAACGAGGTGAGCAGCGCGAACTGCGTGGCGGTGTGGCGCGGGCTGGTCAGCCCAGACATGAACGCGACCAGCACCACGCCGGCAAATCCTTGCGCGAAGTTGTCGCCGGAAATGGTCGCGACGAACGCCCAGGTCGCGCCTGGATGCTGCGCCATCAGTAGGTACAGCAGGTTGGACAGGGCCACCGCCAGCGCCGCGCCGAACAGCGCCAGACGCTGGCCGATCAGCGCCAGCGCCACGCCACCGACAAATGCTCCGGCCAGTCCAATCCATACCCCATAGAGTTTGGAGACGGTCGCTATCTGGCTTTTGCTGAAGCCGCTGTCGATATAGAACGGCCCGGCCAGTACCCCGAGCATCTGGTCGGGCATCTTGTACAGGCCAACGAACACCAGCAGCAGCAGCGCCAGTTTGTGGCCGTGGCGGGTGAGGAAGTCCTGGAATGGTTCGATGAAGGCAGCCTGCGTGCGCTCCAACCATGGCGTTTGCTGCGGGTCGGCGGCGCTGTGCACTTCGGCGAATTCCGGCAATGCCGGTTCGGCGGCGCGCAGGCTGGTCAGCAGCGGCAGCAGCATCGAGCCGGCGAGCATGGCGTAGGCGGCCGGCCAGCCATACCGGTCGGCCACCAACAGCACACCGGCACCGCCGAGGATCAGGCCGAGCCGGTAGCCGAGCTGGTAACTGGCGATCAGTGCGCCCTGCGCCTCGACTGGCGCGATCTCGATGCGATAGGCATCGACCACGATGTCCTGACTGGCGCCAGCCCAGGTGGTCAGCGCCAGCAGCAGCAGGAAGGTCGGCAGCGGCCCGTCGGCGCCGACCAGCGCAAGCAGTCCGAAGCCGACGATCAGACCGATCTGGGCGAACGCCAGCCAGCCGCGACGCCGACCGAGCCGGCCGAGGCCGGGAGCCGCGACCCGGTCGAGCAGCGGTGCCCACAGGAACTTCACCACGTAGAACCAGCTTACGAAACTGATCAGGCCGATCGTCGCCAGGTCGAAGCCGACTTCGCGCAACCAGGTCGACAACACCCAACCGAGCGGCAGAAACGGTAGGCCGGAACCGAAGCCGAACACCAACATGACCGCAGCCGAAGGCGTCGCCAGGGTTCGGCGCAGTTGCTGCCAGCGGCTCTCGGCCGCGACCGTTACGACCACACTCATCGGTAGTCCACCCGGTACGGCGCGTGGTCGGAAAACTTCGGCTCGGGATGGATGGTGGCGCCGAGCAGGCGTTCGGCCAGCCGCGGCGAGACCACCTGGTAATCGATCCGCCAGCCGATGTCCTTGGCCCGCGCCTGGCCGCGTTGCGACCACCAGGTGTAGTCCTCGCCTTCGGGATACAGGTACCGGTAGCTATCGACCCAACCCTGGCCGGCGAACAACTGGTCGAGCCAGGCGCGTTCGGCCGGCAGGCAGCCGGAGTTCTTCTGGTTCGACTTCCAGTTCTTGATGTCGCGTTCGCCGTGCACGATGTTCCAGTCGCCGCAGATCACGTAATCGCGGTCGCTCGCCAGCCACCCGGCGAAGATGCCGGTGAAGCGTTCCATCATGCGGAACTTGAACTGCTGGCGCGCCTCGCCGGACGAGCCCGAGGGCAGGTACAGCGAGACCACGCTGAGCTTGCCGAAACGCAGCTCCAGATAGCGGCCCTCGTCGTCCAGCTCGGGCCAGTCGAGACCCTCGATTACCTGGTCCGGCGCCTGCCGCGAATAGATCGCGACGCCGCTATAACCCTTGGCCTTTGCGGAGCGGAACCAGCGTTGGTAACCGGCCGGGGCGAATACCGGTGCCGCCAGTTGTTCGGGCTGTGCCTTGGTTTCCTGCAGGCACAACAGGTCGGCGTCCTGACCGGCAAACCACGGGAAGAACCCCTTGTCGGCCGCCGAGCGGATGCCGTTGGCGTTGAAACTGATGATGCGCATGCGGCTCCCTGGCCAAACGTCGCAGCCAGCACCGGCTGCTGTGGGAGAATAACGGATCGGCAAACTTCGCTGCCGCCCTGGCCGGTACTGCCACGATGCTGCCCTATCAACAGCAATTCCTGAAGCTGGCCTTGGCCAAGCAGGTGCTTCGCTTCGGCGAGTTCAAACTCAAGTCCGGGCGGGTCAGCCCGTATTTCTTCAACGCCGGTCTGTTCGATAGCGGCTCGGCGCTGGAGCGGCTTGGCGGGTTTCTTGCCGAAACCCTGGTGCGCTCGGATCTGAACGTGGACATGCTGTTCGGGCCGGCCTACAAGGGCATCGCCCTGGCCACCGCAACCGCGATCGCGTTGGCCCGCGATCACGGTCGCGACCTGCCAGTTGCCTTCAACCGCAAGGAAGCCAAGGACCACGGCGAGGCCGGCGTGTTGATCGGCGCGCCCTTGCGCGGCCGGGTTTTGATTGTCGATGACGTGATCACCGCCGGCACCTCGGTACGCGAGTCGCTGGCGCTGATCCGCAGCCACGGCGCCGAGGCCGCCGGTGTGCTGATCGCGCTCGACCGCGAGGAGCGCGGCGACGGCCCGCGCTCGGCCGCCGACGAGGTGCGCGAAGCGCTCGGCTTGCCAGTGTTGGCCATTGCCGGACTGGCCGAGCTGTTGAGCCTGGTGGCCGGGGATTCTGCATTAATTCAGCACCATCAAGCGCTGATCGACTATGGTGAACGCTACGCCGCACCCCGCACCCGCTGAACCCATCGATCCGTGTTGGCTGCGGCAGCCACCCGATTTCGTTTTTTCTGGAGTACCGCCATGCGCTATCTGATACTGCCGATGCTTGCGTTCGCTTCGATGCTGTTCGCGCCGACCGCGTCGGCCAAGATCTACAAGTGCAAGGACGCCGCCGGCAAGGTCTATTACAGCCAGAGTTTCGACCCGAAGACCTGCTCCGGTGGTGGCGCGCAGTTGAACGCGCAGGGCCTGGAGGTCAAGACTCTGGAAAGACAGAAATCCGCTGAAGAACTGGCGGCCGACAAGCTCGAAGCCGAGCGCGCCGCCGAAGCGGCCAAAATTGCCGAGGCCAAGGCTCAGCAGGACCGCGCGCTCAGCCTGTCGTACAACTCCGAAGACGACCTGCTGCGCGCGCGCGACCAGGAGATCCAGGTCGCCGACGCCAGGATCGCCACCGGCCGGCTGACCCTCAAGAGCCAGGAGAAATCCCTGTCCGAGCTGCTCCAGCACGCCGCCAGCTTCGAGCTCGCCAAGCAACCGGTGCCGAAGGCGACCACAGACAAGCTGGCCCAGGTGCGCGCCCTGATCGAAACCGCCAACCGTCAGATCGCCGAGCACGAGGCCGAAAAGGTCCAATTGCAGGCCAACTATGAAGCGAAATTGGCCCGCTACCGCGAACTCAAGGCGCGCACCGACAAGCAGCATCAAGGCAATTGAATCAACGTAGGGGCGACCCGGTGGGTCGCCCGACCGTTGCGATGTAGGGGCGACCCGCCGGGTCGCCCTCACGATCCGACCGTCATCGACCCGCAGCGCTATACTCGCCGCATGACCGAAGGCATCGAAAACCTGACCCTGGAGCTGCTGCGCGGCCTGCGCAACGACGTGCAGACCCTGCGCGGCGAAATGCGCGAGGGCTTCGCCGAACTGCGCACCCGGATCGGCCATGTCGAGACCGAACTCGGCCATGTCCACAGCGTATTGGCCGAACAGTCGGTGCGCATCGACCGCCTGAGCGGCCGCATCGAACGCATCGAGGCGCGGCTCGACCTGGTCACGCCGTAGACCGGAACGCCGGGTCGCCCGAACGTTGCGACGTAGGGGCGACCCGCTGGGTCGCCCTTGCGACCCGCCGGGTCGCCCGAACGAAGCGTTCAGAACGGCAGCTTGAGATTGGCGTCGATGGCCAGCAGCTGTTCGCGGAACTCCTGCTGGATGCGCGCGATCGCCTCTGGGCTGGCGCCTTCGAAACGCAGCACCAGGCAGGGCGTGGTGTTCGAGCAGCGGACCAGCCCCCAGCCGTCCTTGTAGTCGGCGCGCACTCCATCGATGCCGGTGATGCGCGCGCCCGGGAAGCGGGCGCGCTCGCGGAAGCGTTCGATGAACTGGTAGTGCTCGCCCTCGGTCATCACGATCTTGAGTTCCGGCGTGCTGATCGGATTGGGCAGTTCGGCGAATACCTGCTGCGGGCTCTCGTCGCGTAGGGCCAGGATCTCCAGCAGCCGGGCCGCCGCATACAGTGCATCGTCGAAACCGTACCAGCGCTCGGCGAAGAAGAAATGCCCGCTCATCTCGCCGGCCAGCGCGGCGTTTTCCTCGCGCATCTTGGCCTTGATCAGCGAGTGCCCGGTCTTCCACATGATCGGGCTGCCGCCAGCGCGCACGATGGCCTCCGACAGTTGACCGGTGCACTTAACGTCGTAGATCACCGCCGCGCCTGGATTGCGGGTCAGCACATCCTCGGCGAACAGCATCAACAGCCGGTCCGGGTAGATCACCGTACCGTCCGGAGTAACCACGCCGAGGCGATCGCCATCGCCGTCGAAGGCGATGCCGATATCGGCATTGAGTTGCTTCACCGCGAATTGCAGATCGGTCAAGTTGGCCGGATCGCTGGGGTCCGGATGGTGGTTGGGGAACTCGCCGTCGACTTCGCAGAACAAGGGGTTGACCTCGCAGCCGATGCCTTCGAGCAGACGCTCGGCGATCACCCCAGCGACGCCATTGCCGCAGTCGACCACAACCTTGAGGCGACGCTCGGTCTGCACGTCGGAAATGATGCGCTCGTAGTACTGGTCGAGCAGATCGACCCGCTGCTGGCCGCCCAGGCCATGCGCCAGGTTGCCTTCGACAATGCGTGCGAAGATCTCCTGGATGCTTTCTTCGGCCAGGGTCTCGCCGCCGAGCATGATCTTGAAGCCGTTGTAGTCGGGCGGGTTGTGGCTGCCGGTGACCATCACCCCGGAGCCGGTATTCAGTTCGTGGGTGGCGAAGTACAGCACCGGCGTCGGCACCATGCCGAGATCGATTACGTCGCAGCCGGCGGCGCGCAGCCCGGCAATCAGCGCCTCGGCCAACTTCGGGCCGGATTTGCGGCCATCGCGGCCGACGCAGAGCTGGTTCAGGCCGCGCTCGCGCGCCATCGTGCCGAGCGCCTGGCCGATCAGCATCGCCACCGCCGGGGTCAGGGTCTTGCCGACCACGCCGCGGATGTCATAGGCACGGAAAATACTGCGGTCGATCGCGGTGGCCATGGCCGGCGCGGGCGCGCCCTCGCTCACTTCGATGCCGGTCCCGGCGCCCTTGTCCACGACCACCGTTCGCGTGCTCTTGCTGGCCGCCAGCGCCGGCATCAATTGCTCCTCGGGTTCAGCCACTGGCTTGCGCATCAGGCCCTTGGGGAACAGGCGCTTGTAGACCAGCGCCAGAGCCGCCAGGGTACTGAGCAGGGCAATGCCAAACAGGCCAAACACATTGCGTGAATCCAGGACCGGAAAAATCAGACCCGGTTTGAACAGGGTGCTGCGTTGCGCGCTGACCATGAAATGGCTCTGTGCGATCGGCTTGCGCTCGACGTTGGCGCTGCTGTCGTCGGCGCTGGCATCGCCGACCCTCAACAGGGCGCGATCGCTGCCGGTGGTCGAGCCCTGCAGCAGGCTCAGCACGCCGCCGGGCGCGGCATCGCCAAGCTCCGCATACAGGCCCTGAATCGGCAGCAGCACGTAGGCGAAGGCGAGCTCACTTTCGCCTTCGCGCACCGGCTGCGCCAGCGCCAGGCAGTCGCCTTCGGTATTGACGCAGCGGTGCATCTGGGCGCGCGCATTGCCGCGCACTTGCCGGGCCTCGGCCAGGATGCCGGCCTTGGCGTAGCCAAAACCGCCGAGGTCGGAATCGAGCAGTACCAGCAGGTCGGGGGCGAAGAACTCGGCCTCGTTGAGCAACGGCAAATGCCTGACCAACACCGCACGGGCGCCCTTGCGCGTCTCCGGGTCGGGGCTGGCCAACGCGCTAACCAGGTCCGGGTCGGCGAGTGCCGCAGTCAGGCCGGCTTGCTGCTGGCCGACCCAGGTATTGATCTTTACCACCGTCTGGTCGCGCAGTTCGAACAGTGCGGCCTCGGCGCGGTCCTCGGCAAACACCATCAGTGCCTGATAGACGCACAGCACGGCGGTGCCGACCAGCACGGTAAAACCCGCGCTCATGGCAGCACGCTCGACGTTGATACCGACCGTCTTGCCGCGCATCGCGGCTTCCAGTGCGGTCTTTGGCTTGCGCATCTTGAGCATTACCCTTTCCCGGCCATCAGGCGCGTCCACTATGTCCAAAACCGCCTTCACCGCGGGCGCTGGCGGTGAATTCGGTCACCGGCCGAAACCGCGCCCGCAGCACCGGCAGCAGCACCAGCTGCGCGATGCGCTCGCCGGGGGTGATGGTGAAGGCGGTGTCGGAGCGGTTCCAGCAGCTGACCAGCAATTGTCCCTGATAATCGGCATCGATCAAACCGACCCCGTTGCCGAGCACGATACCGTGCCGGTGGCCCAACCCGGAACGCGGCAGGATCACCGCGCATACCCCCGGGTCGGCAATATGCACTGCGATACCAGTAGGGAGTAACTCACACGCGCCAGGCGCGAGGGTCAAAGCCGCGTCGAGCATCGCCCGCAGATCGAGGCCAGCGGCGTCTGCGGTGGCGTAGCTGGGCAAGGGAAACTCGCCGCCCAGGCGCGCATCCAGCACTTTAAGGTCGATGTCGATATTCATTCGCTGGCAGCGGCCGGGCCCAATAGCGCTGCGACATGCGCGAGCAAGGCGCGTGCCTGCACGCTTTTGCTACTGCGCGGCAGGGCCAGTTCGCCGTCCGCCCAGATCAGGGTGAGTTGGTTTTCTTCGGACTCGAAACCGACCGCGCCGCAGGCGATGCGGTTGGCGGCGATCAGATCCAGGCGTTTGGCGATCCGTTTGGCGCGGGCGTGGACCAGCGGGTCGTCGGTCTCGGCGGCGAAGCCGACCACGAATGGCCGCGTCTCCAGCGCCGCGACTTCGGCCACGATGTCCGGGTTCGGCAACAGCTCCAGGTGCAACGACGCCGCCGAGCGCTTGAGTTTACAGACGCTGACCGCCGCCGGCCGGTAATCGGCCACCGCCGCCGCGGCAACGAACAGGTCATGGCCCGGAACTGCGGCGAGCACCGCTTTGCGCATCTCGGCGGCGCTGCGCACGTCGATCCGGCGTACCCCGGCCGGTGTCGGCAGAGCCACCGGTCCGGCCACCAGCACCACCTCGGCACCCATCGCGACCGCTTCGGCGGCGATCGCGAAGCCCATCCGCCCGGAACTGCGATTGCCGATGAAACGCGCCGGGTCGAGGTCTTCGTAGGTCGGGCCGGCGTTGACCAGCACGCGCCGGCCGCTCAGCAGTCCGCTGCGGGCGCGGTCGGCAAGCAGAGCGGCAAGGATTGCGTCGGGCTCCAGCATGCGCCCCGGTCCGAACTCGCCGCAGGCCTGCTCGCCTTCGGCCGGCCCGAAAAAATGCACGCCGCGCCGTCTGAGCAAGGCGATGTTGGCCTGCGTCGCCGGGTGCGCCCACATTTGCTGGTTCATCGCTGGCGCCAGGTACAGCGGTGCACTGCTCGCCAGGCAGAGCGTACCGAGCAGGTCTGGCGCCAGCCCATGGGCGAGTTGCGCGATGCAATGGGCGGTGGCCGGCGCAATCAGGATTCGGTCCGCCCACCGCGCCAGTTCGATGTGACCCATCGCCGCTTCCGCTGCCGGATCGAACAGCTCGCGGCGCACGCTGCGCCCGGACAGTGCCTGAAAGGTCTGTGGCGTGACAAAGGCCTCGGCGCCGGCGGTCATCACCACCTGCACTTCAAAACCGGCGGCGATCAGCTGCCGAGTCAGCTCGCAGGCCTTGTAGGCGGCGATACCGCCGGTCACGCCGAGCAGCAAATGTTTGTTGGAAACGGGCGGAGCCTGCATGGCCTTTCCTGATACCGGTTGCGAACTATCTTAGCTGTTTACCAGCTTTTTGCCGGCGACCGGCGCCACCGGCCAGGCGTAGTCTGGCCACCTTGCCGAACCGGAGCGACCATGCGCCTGACCGAACTGGAACCCAGCCAACGCCCCCGCGAGCGCCTGATGCAGGCCGGCGCCGCGGCCTTGGCCGATGCCGAATTGCTGGCGCTGTTCCTGCGCACCGGTCTGCCCGGTTGCTCGGTGGTCGAACTGGCCCAGCGCCTGCTCGGTGCACACGGCGGCCTGGCCGGATTGCTAGGCTTGCCGGCCGCGACGCTGCTGGCCACGCCTGGCCTGGGCCCGGCCAAGGCCGCCCAACTGCTGGCCGCGCTCGAACTCGGGCGGCGTTCCCTCGAAGGCGGGCTGCGTAGCGAGTCGGTGCTGAACGACCCGGCCCGGGCCGGCGATTTCATCGCGATGAAACTGCGCCACCATCCGAATGAAGTATTCGCGGTGGCGTTTCTGGACACGCAACTGCGCCTGCTCGCCTTCGAGGAAATGTTTCGCGGCTCGATCGACAGCACCGAGGTCCACCCGCGCGAACTGGTCCGACGTGCGTTGGCATTGAACGCCGCGGCGGTAATCCTTGCGCACAATCATCCGTCCGGGGTGGCCGAACCCAGCCAGGCCGACCGCTCGATCACCAGCCGCATCAAGGACGCCCTCGGCCTGATCGGCGTGCGCGTGGTCGATCACCTGATCGTCGGCCACGGCCGCCCAACCTCGCTCGCCGAGCGTGGCTTGCTGTGAGTGCGCGGGAATCGGGGTTCAGAGGACGGAAACTTCCGTCGCCCCGGCGCAAGCCGGGGCCCAGTCCCGACCCTGCAGAAATCGCCCAGCACTGGGTCCCGGCTTGCGCCGGGACGACGGCTTCTCCGTTCCCCATGCCCCGTCCCCCCCCCCCATTCCCCGTGCCCCCCGTTCCCCGTTCCCCACCCCCCCCCCCCATCCCCCACCTTCTGTCCTCCGCAGCGCGCTTCGCCTACACTCGGCGCTCGGTTTTGACGGGGGTGATTGGTGGCGGCAACTGTGGCCGGACAACGACTATCGGGCTATGCCCTGCGCCGCGCCCTGCTGGCCGGGATCGAGCGGGTGATCGCCGAGCGCGATGAAATCAACCGCATCAATGTGTTTCCGGTGCCGGACGGCGACACCGGCACCAATCTCGCATTTACGCTGAGTTCGGTGCTGGGTGGCATGCAGGCACCGCGCTTGGCCAGCGCCGGCGAAGTGCTGCGCCGGGTCGCGACCGAGGCGATCGATGGCGCCCGCGGCAATTCCGGCGCGATTCTCGCGCAGTTTTTCCAGGGCGTGAGCGAGGCGCTGGGCAGCAGCCAGCGGGTCAGTGCGGCGATGTTTGCCAGCGCGACCGGGGTCGGCGCCGAGCAGGCGCGCGGGGCGATGGCCGAGCCGCGTGAGGGCACCATGCTGAGCGTGATCCAGGCCTTTGCCAATGCCTGGAAAGCTGCCACCGATCAGGGCAATGCAAATTTTGGCGCAAGTTTTGCTGTGGCCATTGCTGCCGCTCGCGAAGCACTGCGCCGCACCCCCGAGCAACTCGCGGTATTGCGCAGTGCCGGTGTGGTCGATGCCGGCGGCCGTGGTTTCCTCGATCTGCTCGAGGGCATCGCCGATTTCATCGCCCGCGGACGGCCCGCGCTGGGCAGCGTTGCGCGACACGAGCTGGGCGAAGCCGGGGTCGAGGTCGATGCCACCCCGGACTTCGACGACCAGCATCGCTACTGCACCGAGTGCATGGTCAGTGGCGCGCTCGCTGGCAGCGGGGTCGACCGTGGCGCGCTCAAGGCTGCCCTGCTCGGGCTGCCGGTGTCCAGCCTGGTGATCGCCGGGACGCGCGAGAAGGTGCGCGTGCACGTGCATGCCGACCAACCGGCCGAGATTTTCGCGGTGGCCGCGCGCTTCGGCCTGGTCAGCAGCCAGAAGGCCGACGACATGCGCGCCCAGACCCGCTCGGCGCATAGTCGCCGGGCGCAAGTCGCTATCGTCACCGACAGCGGTGGCGACCTGCCGGCGGAAGCGATGGAGCGCCTCAACATCCACCTGGTGCCGGTGCGCATCTCGATCGGTGGGCGCGATTATCTGGACCGGGTGTCGCTCTCGTCACAAGAGTTCTATCGCGAGATTCGCGAAAGCCCGGTGCCGCCGCGTACCTCGCAGCCGCCGCCCGGCGACTTCCGGCGCCTGTTTGAATTTCTGTTGTCGCACCATGATGCGCTGATCGATGTGTCCCTGGCCGGCGCCTTGAGCGGCACCCTGCAGTCGGCCGAGTCCGCTGCCGCGCGGGTGGACCGGCAGCGCATCCAGGTGTTCGACTCCTGCAATGGTTCGGCCGGCCAGGGCCTGCTCGCGATCTGGGCGGCCGAGGCGGCGGCAGCCGGACTCCCGGTGCCAGCGATCCTGGCTGGGTTGCAGGCGTTGCGTCCGCGCACCCGACTGTGGGCGGCGGTGCGTGATCTGCGCTACGGCGTGCGCGGCGGTCGCGCGCCGAAGCTGGCCTTGCCACTGTCGCGGCTGCTGCGCTTCGCACCGATCGCCTGCACCGGCAAGACCGGCCGCCTGCGCCTCGTCGGCGGTCTGTGGGGACGACAGCGCTTCGCCGAACGCTTTGCCGAGACCGTGGTCCGCAGTCTCGACCCGGCGCGCCGCTACCGCTTTATCGTCGGCCACTGCGACTGCGCCGAAGACGCCGAGCGGGCGCAGGCGGTGCTGCGCCAGCGGGTCGCGGCGATCGACGCGCTGTGGACGGTCGAAGCCGGCGCCGGTATCGGTGCCCACGCCGGGCCCGGCTCGCTGGTGATCGGTGTGCAAGACTACCAGGCGCCGACGCCGTGATGGCCATCGTGCTCCTAATCGGCAAACTAGGCGCCTGCTACCTGCTCGGCTCGCTATCCGGCAGCCTGCTGCTCGGGCGCCTGCGCGGGGTCGATCTGCGCCAGCTGGGCAGCGGCAATGCCGGCGGCACCAATGCTTTCCGTACCCAGGGCTTTGCCTTCGCTTTGTGGGTGGTGCTGATCGACATAGGCAAGGGCGCGCTTGCCGTACCGATCGGCCGCTTCGGCATCGCCGACGAAACGGCTGCCCTGCAATCGGGCCTGCTTGCTCTGGCCGCGGCGATCGCCGGACATGTCTGGCCGCTGTTCTTTGGCTTTCGCGGTGGCAAGGGCGCGGCCACCTTGGTCGGTGGGCTGCTCACGCTCGCACCCTCACTGTTGCTGCTGCCGATTGCTGTTTGGCTGTTGACCCTGATGTTGACCGGCTATGTCGGTCTGGCCACGGTCCTGACCGGGCTTTGTTTTCTGCCGAGCAGCTGGTTCCTGTCCGATGCTGCGAGCCGCCCGACCTGGATCGCTGCCAGTATCGTGATCGCGGTGTTTCTGCTGTTCACCCACCGCGAGAACATGCGCCGGCTGAGCGAAGGCAGTGAACATCGCTTCGACGGCGCGCGCTTGCTGCATCGTTGGTGGGCGAAAGCGCGGCCGCGGTCATGAGCTTCGCCGCGCTTTTGTCCAGACTCGGCGCCGGGCACGCCGTCCCCGGTCCGGCTCTGGCCGACGCGCTCGGTGTTTCGCGCGCCGCGGTGTGGAAGCAGATCGAGCAACTGCGTGCGCTCGGTCTGGGCATCGAGGCAAAGCCCGGGGCCGGTTATCGACTGCAGGCGCCGCTCGAACTGCTCGATGCGCAAGCCATTCGCGCGCAACTGAGCGCGGCCGCGCGACGGCGGCTGGCCGCACTGGACATCGTCGAACAGACCGGTTCAACCAGCGCCGATCTGCTGGCGCGGGCGAGCCTGCGCGCTTCCGGCAGCGTTTTGCTGGCCGAGGCGCAGACCGCCGGCCGCGGTCAGCGCGGGCGGCGCTGGGAGTCGCCGTTCGCCAGCGGTTTCCTCGGCTCGGTGCTGTGGCGCTATCCGCAGGGTCTGGCGGCGTTGTCCGGACTCAGCCTGGCGGTCGGCGTGGCGGTGGCCGAGACGCTGGCCGGCTTCGGCTTCGACGCCCGATTGAAGTGGCCGAACGATCTGGTCGGTAGCCGCGGCAAACTCGGCGGCATCCTGATCGACGCTGCGGGCGAGGTGCAGGGCCCCTGCCAGGTGGTGCTTGGCCTCGGTCTCAATCTGCGCCTGCCCGATTCCAGCCGACGGCGAATCGACCAGCCGGCACTGGCCTTGGAGCAGCTGGGCGCCACCGAATTGCCTTCACGCAACGTCCTGGCTGCGGCCTTGATCGACGCCCTGCTCGCTGCACTCGCCGAGTTCGGCCGCCATGGCCTGGCCGCCTTTGCCGCGCGCTTCGAGCCGTTCGACGCCTTGCGCGACCGGAGGCTGACGATACAAGCCGGGCGCGAACCGCACAGCGGTCGCGGTCAAGGCATCGATGCCAGTGGCCGCCTGGCGGTGCGCCTGGACGATGGCACTCTGCGTCACTTCGTGGTTGGCGAGGTGCGTGTGCGCGGGGCGGTCGGATGAGCCGGCTACTCTTCGACTTTGGCAACAGCCGCCTGAAGTGGGCCAGCACCGGGACCGAGGGCATCGGCCCAAGCCAGGCTGTGGTGGTAACGACAACGGATTGGATCGAGCAGGTGAGCCGGGCTTTGAGCCAGTACCAACCACCGCGCGAGATCGCTATCGCTGCGGTTGCCGCAGACGCAAAGCTGCGCAGTCTGGTGGCTCTGTTGGAACGGCAATGGCCCGATCTTCGTGTGCAGATCGTGCAAAGCCGCCGCCAACTCGGCCGCCTGCACAGCGCCTATGTCGAGCCCGAGCGACTCGGCGTCGATCGTTTTCTGGCCTGCGCCGCAGCGGCGGCCGATGCCGCCGATCGGCTGGTCGTCGCGGTCGGCACCGCGCTCACCATCGACTGGGTGGCCGCAAGCGGCGTGCATCGAGGCGGATTGATCCTGCCCGCACCGGAACTGATGCGAAGCGCCTTGCTCGCCGAGACCGCGCGCATCGGTTGGCGGCGCGAGGGGACCTACGTGGACTTCGCCGTCAACAGCGAGGACGCTCTCATCAGCGGCGTCTGGGCGGGCGCCTGTGGTGCGGTCGAACGCAGCTTCGCGCGCGCCCAACAGCGGTCCGCAGCCGACCTGCAATTGATCGTACACGGCGGCGATGCCGCGACCTTGATCCGCCATCTTGACCTGCCCACGGCGCGGATCCAGCGACGTCCGAACCTGGTGTTCGAGGGGATGTGCTTGTGGCTGGATGAGGGGGCAGGGGCTAGAGGCTAGACGCTAGGGGCTAGGGGCGGAAGTAGGGTGGATAAGCGCAGCGCATCCACCGTGCCAGACCCTGCCGAGCTGGTGCTCGGCGCGCCCAGGCGATAGGTCGGCGGAAGGCTGTCGGGTCCGCGCCTGCGGCGCTTGACCCGACCTACCGCTAGTCCCCAGCCCCTAATCCCTAGCCCCCAGTCCCCAGCCCCTAGCCCCTAGCCCCTAGCCCCTAGTCCCTAGTCCCTAGTCCCTAGTCCCTAGTCCCTAGTCCCTAGCCCCTAGTCCCTAGCCCCCAAGTAGAATGCGCTTTCCAACCCATACACGCGATGCCGCCCGCCGATGTTTTCGCGCCTCCTGTTCCTGCTGCTGCTCGCCGCCAACCTGGGGGTGGCGGTCTGGCTGTGGTTGGCGCCGCGACCGTTGGCCGCCGCTGCGCCGGTAAGTGATGCGGGTGTGGCGCGCCTGATCCTGCTCAGCGAACTGGGCGATACTTTGGCCAATACCGCCGAGCTGGCCACGCCGCCGCTGTCGCCCAGCGATCTGCGCCAGCTCAGTTGCACCCGCCTCGGGCCGTTTCCCAGCCAGGCCGACCTGCGCCGGGCGCTGACCGTGCTGACCCCGCTCACCGAACGCATCCAGTTTCGCGAGACGCGCACCAGCAAATCGCGCGGATTTTGGGTGTACCTGCCCGCCTTCGGCACCCGCGACCAGGCCCTGAGCAAGGCCCGTGAACTGTCGGCCAAGGGCATCCGCGACTACTACGTGGTCACCGCGGGCGACCAGCAAAACACCATTTCGCTCGGCCTGTTCCGCGACCGCAGCAACGCCGACAGCCGTCGCAGCGAACTGGTCTTGCTGGGCTTTCAGGCACAGATGCGCGAGCGCCGCGACGACGCGCCGGAGTACTGGCTTGAATATGCAATCCGTCCTGAGCAATCGTTCGACTGGCGCGACCGGGTTCCCGATGTCGGCGATCTGCGCGCCGAACCGACACTCTGCGGTTGAGGTTGGCGCTCGCCGTGGCCGGCGCGGGCCGCCCGCCGGCTCTGGTAAACTTCGCGGCTGATGCCGGTATAGCTCAGTCGGTAGAGCAACCGCCTTGTAAGCGGTAGGTCCCCAGTTCGAATCCGGGTACCGGCACCATTCCCGCGCTGGCCGCTTGGCGTTTATCTCGTGCCGGTTCTGCGCCGGCTTGGCGCCAATGATCGCCGACCGGCATGGCCTAGCCGCTGCCAGACCGCGGCAGCGGCTTTCCCTCGGACGTTTCCCGGTTGGCTGGCAGCCAGGACTCGAAGCTTGCATCGGTCCTTACTGGGCGCGCCCTATCGATGCGCATGGCATTGGCGACGGCTTCGGGTTGCGAACCCTAACTGTTATATTATAACCTATCGTTTCTGCCCATCGAGAGCGATCATACGCATGCTGCTGAAGTCGGGTTTCTCGCGTTCCATTGCCGCGCTTACCTTGCCGGCCTTGTTCGGTTTCGCCTCGCTGTCCGGGGCCGAGCCGGTACACAAGCCCGGGCACGCGCACCAGGGCGCGCCGACCGTGCTGGACGACATTACCGTCACCGCCGATCCGTTGCGCGGCGACGGCGAAGCCCTGTCGACACCGGTGGAAATATTGGCCGGCAGCGACCTTGACGACGCCCGCGGTGCCACACTGGGCGAGACCCTGGAACGCTTGCCCGGCGTGCAGTCTTCGAACTTCGGTCCAGGTGTCGGCCGCCCGATCATTCGCGGGCTGGATGGCTCCCGGGTGGCGATCCTTTCCGGCGGGCTCGCCAGTCAGGACGTGTCTACCGTCAGCCAGGATCACGCCGTGGCGATCGAGCCGTTTCTGGCCGACCAGATCGAAGTATTGAAGGGTCCGGCCACGCTGTTGTTCGGCTCGGGCGCCATCGGCGGCGTGGTCAACGTGGTCGATGGCCGCATTCCGGAGCAGGCGGTCGCCGCGGGCTTTGGCGGCCGCGCCGAGGTTCGCCTGGACACGGTGAACGACGGCAATACCGAAATGTTCCGTGTCGATGGCGGCGGTGCCGGCTTCGCCCTGCATGCCGATGGCGTGTATCGCAACAACCGCAGCTACGACATTCCGGACGGTAAACAGGCCAATAGCGCCCTGGAAACCAAGACCGGCGCGGCCGGTGGCTCGGTGCTCGGCGAATGGGGATTCCTCGGCGCCTCGGCTTCGCGCTTTCTGGACAGCTACGGCAACCCCGGCGAACCCGGCGATCCACTGCTCGGCGAGCCCGGCGTGCGCATCGCCATCGAGCAGAATCGCTACGAGGTCAAGGGCGGTTGGACCGCGCCGTTCAGCGGCGTGGACATGATCCGCGCCAGCTTCGCCCACACCGACTACCAGCACACCGAGTTTGAAGGCAATGAGATCGGCACGCGTTTCATCAAGGACGCCGACGAGGGCCGCCTGGAAATAAGCCACCCGAGTTGGTCCGGATGGACCGGCGCGCTCGGTCTACAAGTGGTGGATAGCGCCTTTTCGGCACTGGGCGAAGAAGCCTTCGTACCACCTACGTCGACCGAGGCGTATGGCGTATTCCTGGTCGAAAAACGATCCTGGGAGCGCTTCACCCTGGACCTGGGCGCGCGCGTGGACAGCGTCGAGTCCAACCCGAGCAACGACCGTAGCCGCAACTTTACCCCGGTCAGTGTCTCGCTCGGCGGGCGTTTTGAACCCAGCGAGCACTGGGATCTGTCGTTCAATCTGGATCACGCCGAGCGCGCCCCGGCCGAAGAGGAGTTGTTCGCCAACGGCCCGCATGTCGCCACCAGCTCGTTTGAAATCGGCGATCCGCAACTGCGCACCGAGGCATCCAATCAGGTCGAGATCGGCGCGCACTACCACGGTCCGCGCGTGCAGGCCAAACTGGCCGCCTACAGCAACTATTTCCACGATTTCGTGTTCCTGGCCGACACCGGGCTGATCGAGGATGAACTGCCGGTTCGCAACTGGCGCCAAAGCGATGCGCACTTCCGCGGCTGGGAGGCGGAGGCCACCGTGGTTCTCGCCGATGGCGCGCGCGCACGCTGGTCGCTGCGTGGATTCGGCGATCGGGTTCGCGCCACCCTGTCCGACGGCGGCGGCAATGTGCCACGGATCGCCCCGAGCCGGGCGGGCGCGGAACTGGCCGTCGAGGCAGGCGGTTGGCGAGCTGCGCTGCGCTCCACCTATGTTGCCCGGCAGAATCATGTCGCCGACAACGAAACCGAGACCGCCGGCTACACCCTGATCGACGCCGATCTGGCCTGGCACTTCGATCGCCAGGACATCGGTTGGGAGCTGTTTGTCAATGCACGCAATCTCGGCGATCGCGCCGCACGGGTCCACACCTCGTTCCTCAAGGATCGCGTGCAACTGCCGGGCATCGGCGCCAGCATCGGGGTGCGTGCGTTCTTCTGACGCCGGAACCCGGCGCGCCGGGCCGGCGCCGGAAACCAGGCCTGCCCGCCGACAAGGGCGGCCTCGCGTCGCCGCCACCCATCCGCGAGCCTACTCTCCGCTTCTCGCTTCTCGCTCTCCGCTCTCCGCTCCCCGTTCCCCATCCCCCATCCCCCGAATCCCCCATTCCCCAGCCCGCAAACCGCCGACTCCATCATGGTTTGACCGGCTGGCCGGGCGCGCGGGCGGCGGGACGGCGCGATGCTTGCCGTATACTTCGGGCTGCTGTCGCGCTCGAGGCTGATACACGCATGGATATTCTGTCGCTGGCTAGCTGGTTGCTCACAGCCATCGCTGTGATCGTGGCGGTGCTGGCGACGCTGCGCGCGCGCAAGGGCGGCGCGCGCCTGATCGAGCTGGAAGAGGAAGTGCGCAAACGCGATGCCTCGCAGGCCCAGGTCATCCATACCACCAAGCTCGCCTCGCTCGGCCAGATGGTGGCCGGCGTGGCGCACGAGATCAACACCCCGCTCGGCTTCGTCAAGAGCAATGTCGAAGTGGTCAGCGACCTGCTCAGCGAATACGAGCAGGCGGTGACCAATGTCATGACCGGGGTCGACTTCCTGCTCAACGCCGACGCCGCGAGCACCGCCCAGGCCAAACAACTGGTGTTGAAGGCGCGCGTCCAACTGGCCCAGGCCACCACCTTGAACGAGGCGCGCGATCTGCTGATCGATTCGGTCGATGGGCTCAAGCAGATGAGCGCCCTGGTGCTGAACCTGAAAGGCTTCGCCCGGGTCGATCGCGACGGCATGGACTCGGTCGATCTGAACGATTCGATCCGTAGCGCGCTGACCATCGCCGGCCACCAGTTGCGCGACCGCATCAGCGTCGAAACCCGGCTGGCCGAGCTGCCGCCAGTCAAGTGCATGCCCTCGCAGATCAACCAGGTGTTTCTGAACCTGATCACCAATGCCGCCCAGGCGATGGGCGAACAAGGTCGGCTAAGCATTACCACCGTGGCCAAGCCAGACAGCGTCGAATGCATATTCGAGGACAACGGCGCCGGCATTCCGGCCGCGGTGCTGCCGAAAATCTTCGATCCGTTCTTCACCACCAAAAAGGTCGGCGAGGGCACAGGCCTCGGCCTGTCGATCGTACACAAGATCATCCAGGGCCACG
Organism: Lysobacterales bacterium; assembly: GCA_050173995.1. Lineage (GTDB taxonomy): Bacteria > Pseudomonadota > Gammaproteobacteria > Xanthomonadales > Ahniellaceae > 0-14-3-00-62-12. Next base: position 25,736 of record JBFXKH010000008.1, read on the forward strand.
GCGGCAGCATCCGGGTCACCTCGGATGTCGGCCGCGGCACCCGCTTCGTGGTCGAGCTGCCGACCGAGACGCGCGTGGCCAGTTTCGCGACCGGAGGCTGAATCCATGGCCACGCCGAACCCGCCCGCCGGCAAGCTGCGCATCCTGTGCATCGACGACGAGCTGCGCATCCTGCGCGCGCTGAAAGCCCTGCTGCGCGATTGCGAAGTGCAGATCTGCAACGACCCGCGCCAGGCGGTGGCGATGGCCAGCCAGTTCGACATCGACGTGGTGATCTGCGACCAGCGCATGCCGCAGATGCAGGGCGTGGAAGTGCTGCGCGAGATCAAGCTGACCGCGCCGCGCGCGATGCGCATCCTGCTTACCGGCTATGCCGACCTGAAGGCGGTGCTCGGCTCGGTCAACGAGGGCGAGGTCTACCGTTACGTCAACAAGCCCTGGGACAACGCCGAGCTGCGCGCCCTGGTCGCCGAAGCCGGCCGCATTGCTCGCGATGTCCCACTGATCGCCAATGAGCCGATCAGCGAACGCGAATCCGCCGAGGCCCGCGCCGAGGTCGGCATCCTGGTACTGGAAGACGACGCCAACGCCCAGGCGCGACTGCGCGAGATTCTGGCGCCGCACTACCAAGTACGCTTCGCCAACACCGCCGAACGCGCCTTGCAGATTCTCGAACAGCACGAAACCGGCGTGGTGATTTCCGAAACCGAGACCCGTCAGGGCGATCTGACCGCCCTGCTCAAGGCGCTCAAGCTGCACCACCCGCATATCGCCACCGTGGTCATCACCGAGCGCGCCAACGCCCAGACCGCGATGGAGCTGATTAACCAGGGTCAGGTCTACCGCATGCTGATCAAGCCGGTGCGCATGGGCTCGTGCCGACTGAGTGTGGACTCCGCGATCGGACGCTACTGGCGACTGAAACGCAATCCGCGCGCGGTGCAGCGCTTTGCCGTGGCCAAACTGCCGAGCTTTGTGACCAGCGGGCCGGCGGTCAACGAAAACCTGCTCGCGCGCATCCGCAACCTGCCCCAGCGCATCGTCGAGATCGTGCGCTTCGGCGGCTAGGCCGGCGTGTGCCGCCGCTACAGGTATTCGGGGCGAGCGGCGCGGTGGGGCGTTGCCTGCTGACCCGCATCCTCGATCGCGAAGAGGAAGTGCTGGCCTGCTCGCGTGCGCCGGAAGCCAGCGATCTTGTGCACGGCCCCGGCATCCACTGGCGGCGAGCCGACCTATGGCAGGACCGCGGCCATAGCGGCGCCCGCCGGATCGTCTCGGCCGGCCCGTTGAGCGGCCTGGTCGATTGGCTGGAGCGCATCGAAACTCCGGTCCTGACCCGCGTGGTCGCGCTCGGTTCGATGAGCATCGAGAGCAAGCAGGCCGCCGAAGACCCCGGCGAACGCGCACTCGCCCAACAACTCGCCGAGGCCGAACAACGCCTGTTCGCGCTCGCCGATCAGCGCGGCTTTGCCGCCACCGTGTTGCGTCCGACCCTGATCTGGGGCGGCGGCCGCGACCGCAGCCTGACCCCGCTGTTCCGCCGCGCCCGTCGGCTGCGCCTGCTGCCGCTGCCGCGCGAGCCCGGCGGCCTGCGGCAACCGGTGCACGCCGACGATGTCGCCGCGGCCTGCCTATACGCACTCGATCATTCCGGCAGCGCGCAGCGTGCGATCGAACTCGGCGGTGGCGAGTGTCTTTCGGTGCGGGAAATGTGGCGGCGGGTGATCGCGGCCGCGGGCGCCATGCCCCTGCCCATTCCGCTGGCCGCCTACCGACGGCTGGCCACCCTGCCGGTGATCGGATCCAGCGCACTGGTCAATGCCCTGTCGCGCTGGCCACAGGACCAGACCGCCGAACCCGAGGCCGCCGCCCGCCTGCTCGGCCATGCGCCACGCGATTTCGCCCCGACCGCCGCGGATTTTCTGCGCTGATCAGCCGCCGGCTTCGCGTTCCAGGTAACGCGCGGCATAGCTGCATACCGGCACCACGCTCAGGCCCTGGCCGCGGATCCAGGCGAGCGCGCTCTGGGTCAGGTCGGCGGCGATGCCGCGGCCGCCGAGTTCGGCCGGGACCAGGGTGTGGGTGATCAGCACGCGATCGCCCTGGCGCTGGTAATCGAGCCGGCAGCGCCGGCCTTCGACGATGGCGAAGAACTGCTGGCGGTCGGGGTCGTGTTCGATCGGGCGCGGCATGACGGCGTTCGCTTGATTGGCGGTGTTCTGTGGCCGCAGCTGCTCAGGCCTGCTGGGCCGCGCGAATCTGCGCTTCGACCGCGACCAGGGCGGTCATATTGACGATCCGGCGCACGGTCGCGGCCGGGGTCAGGATCATCACCGGCTTGGCCACGCCCATCAGGATCGGGCCGATCGCCACGCCCTCGGTCAATTGCCGGGACAGGTTGTAGGCGATATTGGCGGCGTCCATGTTCGGGCAGACGAACAGGTTGGCGCGGCCGGTCAGCACCGAATTCGGGAACAGCTTTTCGCGGATCTCGGCATTGAGCGCGGCGTCGGCCTGCATTTCGCCGTCGATCTCCAGGCCGGGCGCGCGCGCCAGCACCAGTTCGCGCACCGCATGCATCTTGCGCGCCGAATCGGAGCTGCGCGAACCGAAGTTGGAATGCGACAACAGCGCGACCTTGGGGGCGATGCCGAACAGTTTCAGCCGGTAGGTCGCCTGCAGGGTGGCCTCGGCCAGTTGTTCGGCGGAAGGCTCGATCTGTACGTGGGTGTCCAGGAAAAAGAACACGCCCTTGTCGTTCGCCACCGCGGTCATCGCCGAGGGCGAGCTCACCCCCTGGTCGAGCGCGATGATGTCGAGCACGTGCTGCAACTTCTTTTCGTAGCGGCCGACGATGCCGCAGATCAGGCCATCGGCCTCGCCGCGCTCGACCATCAGCGCGCCGACCACGGTCGGCCGCGAACGCACCACCGCCTTGGCCCCGGCCGGGGTCACGCCGCGGCGTTCGAGCATGCGGTGGTAGTGCTGCCAGTAATCGTTGAAGCGCGGGTCGTTGTCGAGATTGGTGATGTCGAAATCGGCGCCGGGGCGGATGCGCAGGCCCATGCGCTCGATGCGCATGTCGATCACCGCCGGTCGTCCGACCAGGATCGGCCGGGCCAGGCCGTCGTCGACGATGGTCTGCACCGCGCGCAATACGAATTCCTCTTCGCCCTCGGCAAACACCACGCGCTTCAGGTCGCGACGCGCGCGCTCGAACACCGGCTTCATGATCAGCCCGGTGCGGAACACGAACTGCATGAGTTTTTCGCGGTACACACCGAAGTCTTCGATCGGGCGGCTGGCGACGCCGGATTCCATCGCCGCGCGGGCCACCGCCGGTGCCAGCTCGACGATCAAGCGCGGATCGAACGGCTGCGGGATCAGGTATTCCGGGCCGAACGCCAGGGTCTGGCCGCCGTAGGCCTGGGCCGAAATGTCCGAAGCCTCGCGCCGGGCCAGCCCGGCGATGGCGTGTACGCAGGCCAGTTTCATCGCCTCGTTGATGCGGCTGGCGCCGACATCCAGTGCGCCCCGGAACATGTACGGGAAACACAGCACGTTGTTGACCTGGTTCGGGTAATCCGAGCGTCCGGTGGCGATGATGCAATCCGGACGTACCTGGCGGGCCAGCTCCGGAAGGATTTCCGGCACCGGGTTGGCCAGCGCCAGAATGATCGGCCGCGCGGCCATGGTCGCGACCATATCCGGCTTGAGCACGCCGGCCGCCGAGACCCCGAGAAAGACATCGGCGCCGGTGACGATATCGGCCAGGGTGCGCAGTTCGGTGACCCGCGCGTAGCGGCGCTTGTCGTCGTCCATGTCCTCGACCCGGCCCTGATAGACCACGCCACAGCGGTCATTGACCAGGATATTTTCGGGCTTGACCCCGAGCGCGACCAGCATGTCCAGGCAGGCGATACCGGCGGCACCGGCGCCGCAGGCGGCGACCTTGACCTCGGCGATCGATTTACCGACCACGTGCAGGGCATTCAGCACCGCCGCGCCGACGATGATCGCGGTGCCGTGCTGGTCGTCGTGGAAGACCGGAATCTTCAGGCGTTCGCGCAGGCGCTTTTCAATGTAGAAACACTCCGGCGCCTTGATATCTTCCAGATTGATGCCGCCGAAGGTCGGTTCGAGCGCGGCGATGATGTCGACCAGTTTGTCCGGATCGCGCTCATCGAGTTCGATGTCGAACACGTCGATGCCGGCGAACTTCTGGAACAGCACGCCCTTGCCTTCCATCACCGGCTTGGCCGCCAGCGGCCCGATCGCGCCGAGGCCGAGCACGGCGGTGCCGTTGGTGATAACCGCGACCAGATTGCCGCGCGCGGTATAGGCCGAAACCAGGGCCGGATCGCGTTCGATTTCCTCGCAGGCGGCGGCCACGCCGGGCGAATAGGCCAGTGCCAGGTCCTTCTGGGTGACCATCGACTTGGTCGCCTGGACCTTGATCTTGCCGGGCGGATGGCAGCGGTGGTATTCGAGCGCCTGGGCCTTCAGATCGTCTTGACTGGACATGGTTTTGCCTGCGCCTGGGGCGGCCGGTAGCGGAGTTCTGAAACTATACCATGCGGGTTTTTGCCGCCCCGCGGCGTGCTGGCCCTTGCCCGGCGGCGCGCACTGCACGACCATGGCGGATCGCATCCGACCGCACTCCGGGGTTCTCCATGATCGATTTTTCCAGCGATACCAAGACCCGTCCGGTCGCCGCGATGCGCGCGGCGATGGCCTCGGCCGAGGTCGGCGACGAGCAGGCGTTCGAAGATCCGACCGTCAATGCCCTGTGCGCGCGCGTCGCGGATCTGCTCGGCAAGGAGGCCGCCCTGTTTGCGCCTTCGGGCTGCATGTGCAATCAGATCGCGATCGCGACCTGGTGCCGGCCGGGCGAGGAGGTGATCTGCGATCGCTCGGCGCATATCGCCTGGTTCGAGAGCGGCGGACCGGCGGCCAATGCCGGGGTGATGTTGAACGCGATCGACGGCGAGCACGGCCGTTTCAACCTGCAACAGGTGCAAGCCGCGCTGCGGCCAAGCTGGCGGCATTGCCCACAGCCGACCCTGCTCGCGGTCGAGCAGACCTGCAATATGGGCGGCGGCGCGGTGTGGCCGCTGGCGCAGTTGCAGGCGGTAGCCGATTTCGCCCATGACCGGGGCATGCACACGCATATGGACGGCGCGCGATTGTTCAATGCCGTGGTCGCGACCGGGGTGGCGATCGATCGCTTCGCGGCACCGTTCGATTCGGTCTGGGTGGATTTCAGCAAGGGCCTGGGCGCGCCGGTCGGCGCGGTACTGGCCGGTTCCAGCGTGTTCATCGAGCGTGCCTGGCGGGTCAAGCAGCGGCTGGGCGGCGGCATGCGCCAGGCCGGAATCCTCGCCGCCGGCGCACTGTACGCGCTCGATCACCATGTCGATCGCCTGGCCGAGGACCACGCCAATGCCCAGCGCCTGGCCCGCGGGCTCGCCTTGCTGCCCGGACTCGGCGTCGATTTGGCTGCGGTCGAAACCAACCTGGTCTGGTTCGAAGTCGATGCCGCCCGGCTCGGCTTCGATGCGCCGGAGTTCAGCAGGCGCCTGGACGCGCTCGGCTTCCACGTCGGCGCCTTCGACGCCCGCCGCGTGCGCGCGGTCACCCACCTGGATGTGGGCGCCGCCGATGTCGACGCGCTGCTGGCCGCAGCCGCGCAGGTCTGCGCAGGCTGACGATCCGCGCCCAGGCGGCCCTGCCGAGGAGTTGAAGCATGCGTAACTACATTGCCATCCTGCACAAGGACCGACATTCCGACTTCGGGGTCAGTTTTCCTGACTTCCCTGGCTGCATCACCGCGGGCAGCAGCCTGGATGAAGCCAAGGAAATGGCGCAGGAGGTGCTGCCCTTCCATATCCAGGGCATGCAGGCCGATGGCCTGGAGATCCCCGAGCCGATTGGCCTGGATGAAGCCATGCGGCATGAATTCGCGGCGGATGCCAAGGCTTTTTTCGTGGTCGAGGTCGCGTTCGACGACCCGATCGTTCGCGCCAACATTACCGTGCCCAGGGGCATGCTCGAGCGCATCGACCGCTACGCCAAGTCCCGTCACCTCAGTCGCAGTGCCTTTTTGACCCAGGCGGCGCAACGCGCCATGCGCTGATCGAGCGCTTGTCTGCGCAGGATCGGCGACGACTTCGATCCGGTCCGCCCGCCATTCGCATCCGGCCGGCGCTGGTTGAACTGGGTCGAAAGTCAGGCTCGGGGCGTGCCCCGCCGACCCGGCGTCGGGGGCGCGGCTTGCTACACTGCGGCATGGTCAGACCGCCGTCCAATGCTTGCTTGCCGAAGGCCGCAGCCGACACTGGTGTGGCGGCGTCGCCGGGTTTTTTGCAGGCGTTGACCGCGGTCACCAGCATGGCTGGGCTGGCCGACGCCGCCGGCGCGCAGTTGACGCAGATTTCGCCCTCGGCGCGGCTCGGCCTGTTGTGGACCGACGGCAGTCTGGTTGCCACTGGTTTGCGGGTGTTGGCCGCGCCCGAAGCGGCCCGCGAGCGACTGGGCGATCCGCACATTCTGGGCATATTGACCGGACACGAAGACGTGTCCGCAACGACCCTGCACGGACTCGCTGGCACCCGGCTGTTGCTGCTGCCGGGCCCGCGTCCCAATGTCAACGCCGCGTTGTTGTTGGAGGGCCTGGGCCCGGAGATGGCCGACTCGGCCGCGCTCGGTGATTTCGTCGCCGCGCTGCGTTGGCGCAGCGCCGAGCTTCTGGATCACGAGTATCTGACCCGCTCGGTGCAACGCCTGGAGCAGGCCGAACGCTTGCAGCGGGCGCTGTATGCGATCGCCGATCTGGCCGGCGCTGAACTCGAAATGTCGGAGATGCTGCGGCACATCCACGAGATCGTCGGCGAGCTGATGTACGCCGAGAACTTCTACATCGCCCTGCTCGATCCCGAACAGGGCGGCCTGCGGTTCATCTATTTTGCCGACAGCGTCGACCAGTCCGCGGTGTCGCCGGACGAAGTGATCGCATTCTCCGAGCTGGAAAACAGCCTGACCCTGGCCTTCATCCGCAAGGGTCGCACCCTGCGCGGGCCTTCGGACTGGCTGCGTGGGCAACTCGGTGTGACCAAGGATCTGCGCCACGGCCCGGACGCCGAGGACTGGCTCGGCGTGCCGCTGGTGCAAAGCGGCGAGCCGATCGGCGCGCTGGTGGTGCAGAGCTACCACCACGATGTCGGCTATTCGGAGGACGATGCCGCACTGCTTGGCTACGTCGCCCAGCACATTCTGACCGCGTTCCAGCGCAAGCGCGCCCAGGCCGAACTGGAGCGACGGGTGCAAGAGCGCACGCTGGAGCTGACCATCGAGGTGGCCGAACGCAAGCGCGGAGAACACCTGCAATCGGCCTACTACCGGATCGCCGAACTGGCCAGCGCAACCGAGACCATGGAAGCGTTTTACGCAGCCGCGCACCGCATCGTCGGCGAGTTGCTCGACGCGCGGAATTTTTTCGTGGCGCTGATCGAACAGGGCGACACCCTGGTATTTCCCTACGCGGTCGACGAACGCGACCCGCTGCCACGCTTCGAGCGCCGGCGCATGACCAATGGCATCACCGAATATGTGGTCCGTACCGGCAAGCCCTTGTGCGCCGACCGCGCCGAACTCGACCGCCTGTACCAGACCGGCGAGGCGCGTTCGATCGGTACCCGCTCGGTGTGCTGGCTGGGGGTGCCGCTGCGCGGCGAGTCTGGCCTGCTCGGGGTGATGGCAGTACAAAGCTACACGCCATCAGTACTGTATTCCGAACGTGACCAGGAGGTGCTGACTTTCGTCTCGCACCACATCGCGCTGGCGCTGGAGCGCAAGCGCGCCCAGGAATCGCTCAAGCAAGCCTACGCCGAGCTGGAAGAGCGGGTGCTCGCGCGCACCGAGCAATTGAACGCGGCCAACCAGGAACTGCGCGAGCAGATCCTTGGCCGCGAACGCATCGAGCGCCAGCTCAAGCACGAGACCCTGCACGACGCGCTGACCGGTCTACCCAACCGATCGCTGCTGCTCGACCGATTGCAACACGCCTTGACCGCCGCCGCGCAGCAACCCGGACAGATCTTTGCGGTGCTGTTTCTGGACCTGGACCGGTTCAAGGTCATCAACGATTCGGTCGGCCATCTGGTCGGCGACGAATTGTTGAAGCAAGTCGGCCAGTTGGTGCGCGGCTGCCTGCGCGAGCAGGATCTGATCGCGCGCCTGGGCGGCGACGAGTTTGCCCTGCTGCTGGAGCGCATCGAAAGCCACGAAGATGCGCTGATCGTGGCGCGGCGGGTGATCGCGGTGCTGACCGAACCGATCCGAGTCGGCGGCAAGGAACTATTTACTTCGACCAGTATCGGCATCGCCTACAGCGACCCGCGCTACACCGCGGCCGAGCAGTTGCTGCGCGACGCCGATGTCGCCATGTATCGGGCCAAGGCGATGGGCCGGCAGCGCTACGCGATCTTCGACGAGGGCCTGCACCGCGAAGCCTTGGCCTTGTTGGAACTGGAAGGCGACTTGCGCCGCGCCACCACCCGCGAGGAGTTCGAACCTTACTTTCAGGCGATCTACGACCTACGCAACGGCAGCATCCTCGGTTACGAGGCGCTGATGCGCTGGCACCATCCCGAGCGCGGCCTGCTGCTGCCCGGGCAGTTCCTGCCGGTCGCCGAAGAGAACGGCAGTTCGGAAATGATCGACTGGCAGTTGTTCCACCAGGTCATGAAACTGGTGCCAGTAGTCTGTCGCAGCGGCCGCTACGTGACCGTCAATGTATCGGCACGGCACTTCCGCGATCCGGACATGAGCGAACAATTGTTGGCGCTGATCGATACCTACCGGGTCGATCCGCACAGCGTGCGGATCGAAGTGACCGAGGGCGCGCTGCTGGAGAACCCCGAGCAGATCCGCCGCGCGCTCAATCACCTGCACAGCAACGGCGTGCTGACCGTGCTCGACGATTTCGGCACCGGCTATTCCTCGCTCAGTTACCTGCACCAGTTTCCGATGCATTCGCTGAAGATCGACCGCAGCTTTGTTGCCGATCTCAAGCCCGGCCAGACCGGCGGCAATGCCGCGGTGGTGCGCGCCATCATCGCGCTGGCCCGCTCGCTCGCGGTCGAAGTGATCGCCGAGGGCATCGAGAGCACCGAACAGCGCGACGTGTTGCTCGAACTCGGCTGTGTGCGCGGCCAGGGCTTCCTGTTTTCGGCACCGCGGCCAATCGGTGAAATCGTCGATTGAGGCGATCGAGGCCCGCTTCGAGGGCGAACCAAAACCGTCGCCCCGGCGAACGCCGGGGCCCAGTGCCAAAAATTACCGCCCAAGGTGAGACCGGTCCCCGGCCGTCGCTTCGACGGCTCAATCTTCGGCCGCGTGCAGAATGTCGTTGTCCGGTTTGCGGAAGCGCAGGGTCATGCGGTCGGATTCGCCGATCGCCAGGTACTTTTCCTGGTCCTGCTCCTTCAGTCGCAGGGTCGGCGGCAGGGTCCACACGCCGGCCGGGTGCTGGCTGGTATCGGCCGGATTGGCGTTGATCTCGCTTTTTGCCTCCAGTACGAAACCGGCGGCGGTGGCCAGTCCGATCACGTAGTCCTCGGTCAGGTAGCCGGACTTGAGGGTGGCTTCGAGTGTGGTGCCGGGCTTGGCGCGGTGATCGACGACGCCGAGCACGCCGCCCGGCTTAAGCGCCGCGAAGAATGCCTTGAACCAGGCATCGGCATTGCCGGCCATTGCCCAGTTGTGCACATTGCGGAAGGTGAGCACGGCGTCAAAGCTGCCATCCGCGCCAAACGCCGGCGCCTTGGTATTGAACGGCAGCAGGCGGGCGGCGCCGTAGTAGTCCGGATCGGAAGCCAACTGCTCGCGCAGTTGCCGATTCAAGCCGGCAAAAAACGGCGGAAAGTTGGGCGCCGAGTCGTCCCAGATCGCCGCCGTGTATTGACCCGAGCCAGCCAGGTAGGGCGCCAGCAACTCGGCGTACCAGCCGCCACCAGGGGTGATTTCCAGGACACTCTGATCGGGCGCGATGCCGAAAAATTGCAGGGTCTCGGCCGGGTGCCGATAGCGGTCGCGCGCCCGGTTGGCTTCGCTGCGGCGGCGGTCGTTGAGGATTCGATCCAGGCCTGCAGCGGTCGCTGGGCTGGCGCTGGCCGCCACGGTTTCGACCTCGGCCGATGCCGAAACGGGTCGTTCGGGTGAGGCCTGGCAGGCGCCCAGCAGCAGGCCAAGGCCGGTGATGGTCAGGATTCGGTACATGGGTGTTTCCTCCGCAACGGTGTTGCCGGCGCCAGGACCGGCGTCCGGGGTGAAACGGTGGCTGGATTGGATCGGGCGGACTCAATCGCGATCGGGCAGCTCCTCATCGGCATCGGCCGGGTCGTCTTGGTCATCGTCCGGTTCGGCGCGCACCGAGGTTTCCTCAGCCGCGTCTACCGTTTCGGTGTGCACCGCGGCGGCCCCGTCGCCGGGCCGCCACCAGTTCCAGGACTTCGGCGCCTTGCCGTCTTCGATGGCGTTGACTTCCAGCACCAGCTCGCTTTTGCGTTGTTCGCCGAGCGCGGTCCAATGACAGCCCTGCACCGCGCCTTCGAGCGCGTACAGCAGATTCAGACTGGGCCGGAAACCGGCCTTCCGCACCTTCATGAAAACCGCCAGCGCACCGGCCTGCTTGATATCCGCCTCGCTGCGGATGCCGACCTGGCGCAACCACGCCGCCGACTTGGGCCCGATGTTGCGAATCTTCGCCGAAGGGCTCATCAAGCAACCCTCCCTGGTGCGATCGTCCGGCCCGGCATCCCTGCCGGGCGCGCCTCGGATCGAAGCGCCGGGGGGCGCTTCGATAATTCCCGACGCCCCCACGCCGCCGACTTGGGCCCGATGTTGCGAATCTTCGCCGAAGGGCTCATGCCGCGATCTCGCCGAGTTGCGGGTACAGCGCCTGCATGAACACCCGGCACAACGCTTCCATGCCGACCCGGTCGTCCTGGTCGAAGCGCTCCAGCTTTGGCGAATCGACATCGAACACGCCGAGCAGTCGATCGCCGGCCAGCAGCGGGACCACGATCTCGGAACGCGACGCCGAATCGCAGGGAATGTGCCCAGGGAAGGCATCGACATCGGCGACCACCTGTGTGCTTCGGCTGACCGCGGCGGTGCCGCAGACGCCGCGACCCAGCGCAATTCGCACACAGGCGGGTTTGCCCTGGAACGGTCCGACCACCAATTCGACCCCGTCGAAGAAGTAAAACCCGGCCCAGTTCAAATCCGGCAGGGCGTGGTAGACCAAGGCGGCGAAGTTGGCCGCGTTGGCGATGCGGTCGCTCTCGCCGGCCAACAGCGCCTGGGCCTGTTCGGCCAGGGCCCGATAGACCTCCGCCTTGCTGCCGGAAAGCGCCTTACTCTCGAACATGGTGACAACTGTGTGTTGGTTGTTGAATGGGAAGTGTAACAGCAGGTTAGAAATGGTCGGAGACTTGGGCCTGATTCTTGAACGGAGCCCTGACGTGAAGGCGGCCACCACACTGGCACAAAGCGGCGCACAAGACGGTTTGGCTGATGCTTGCAGATACTTGGGCTGCCCGCTTACCAGGATCGAAACCGATGCCAACCAAATCACAGCGTCAACCGCTCGCGCAGTTCCCGCGCCTGTCGGCGCGAGACTTCAACGCTGCTGCCATCCTTGAGGGTGAGCACGTAGCCGTCACTGACCGATAACTCGATCGAGCGCACTTGGCGCATGTTGACCAGGGTATTGCGGTTGGCGCGGAAGAACTGATTCGGGTCGAGCCGCGCTTCAAGCGCGGACAGGCTGCGCGGCAACAACGCCTGTTCGTTGCGAAACCAGACGCGGGAATAGTTGCCGTCCACCACGATGCGGTGGATGTCGGCAAGCGCGACGAACCAGCAGCGTTCGCCGTCGCGCAAAAATACCTGCTGGTCCGGGCCAAGCAGTGCGCGCTCGGTTTGCAGAACGGTGCGGGTGTCGTCGAGTCGCTCGCGCACGCGCTGTAGGGCCTGGGCAAGGCGCGCGGGTTCCACCGGTTTGACCAGATAATCGAGCGCGTTGGCTTCGAATGCGCGCACTGCGTATTGGTCGTAGGCGGTGGTGAACACCACGCACGGCGCGGATTCGAGTGTGGCGAGCACGTCAAATCCGGTGCCAGACGGCAGCTGGATGTCGAGAAACAACACATCGGGCCGCAAGGCGGCGATGGCCGTCTGGGCGCTGGCCACGTCGTCGGCTTCGCCAATCAGTTCCACGTCCGGGATCGCGGCCAGCAAGGTGCGAAGCTCCTGGCGGGCGAGCCGCGCGTCATCGACGATCAGCGCGCGCACGGCGGTCATTGCGGAATCTCCAGTGTGGCAAGTACGGTGTTGCCGTCCTGACGCAGCTCAAGCGAAGCGGTGCCCGGCAAACGCGCCAGTTCGCTGCGCAGGTACACCAAGCCCACGCCGGTGCCGGTGGCCTCCGGCGTTCCTTGGTTGTGCAACACGCCGGGGTTGCTCACAGTCAGAAGCAGGCGCTGCGCCTGCAAGCTCGCGCCGATGCCTAGTTCACCGCCGCCAGCGGTGCGCGCGATGCCGTGTTTGATTGCGTTCTCCACCAGCAATTGCAGCAGCATGGGCGGCAGCGTGGCGGCGAGCGCCGCCTCGGCGATTTCCTCGCGGATGCGCAAGCGCTGCTCGTAGTGCACCTGTTCGACCGCCAGATAATCGCGTACCACCGCCAGTTCATCGGCCAGGGTCACGCGTTCGCTCTGACGATGTTCCAGCGCGTGGCGCAGGGTGTTGGACAATCGCGTCACCAGCTCGCGCGCACGTTCGGTGTCTTCGTTGATCAGCGCACGCAGATTGTTCAATGCATTGAACACGAAGTGCGGATTGAGGCGTGCGCGCAGGGCGTCGAGCTCCAGTGCGTGCCGTGCGGCCTCGGCCTTGAGTCGGGCGACTTCGCCATGGCGGTAGCGACGAAAGGCATGCACCCCGACCCAAGCCGCGGTCCACAAGGCCAGCACGATGGCGGTGTTGATCCAGTAGCTGAAGATCGCAACCGGCTGAAAGTTGCCGCCCTCCGGCAGACTGACCCAATGCCAATACAGGGCCAGCCGAAGCACGATCTGGATCAGCGTCTGCACCAGCGCGGCACCAAACATCACCGTGAACAACAGACGCAGCAAAATCGTGGTGGGGCGTAGCGAAAACCAGTCCCGGCGCAGGGCCTGCCAGCGCAGCCCGCCGCTGACCAGGTACATGCCGACACTCAGCACGAGGCTGATCAGCACGATGCCCGAAGACCAGCCGGCGAAGCTGGTGAACAGAAAGGTATTGAGTGCGAAGTACAGCGCCCAAACCAAGGCATTGAACAGCCAGAACCGCCGCGCCGGCGTTTGCGGAATCATGCGCGCACCGCTGCGCAGGGTGGATCGGTCAGCCAGCAGTGCGCGCGCATAACGATCATTCTCCGGCTACGGGGCCCGCCTGTAAAAACGCCCGCACCTGCGCCTGCAGCCACTGCGGATCGTCCCACATCAGAAAATGGTAGCCGCTCTCGCTCATCGCGATGCGAACGTCGTCGAGACTCGCATACTGGCTGCGGAAAATCGCCTCCGTCGATTCGCGGGTGCTGCCGTAGGGCGCGTAAGCCGCCCATGCGCCAAGCACCAGCGTGGGTGTGTGGATGTTGTTGAGCTGGGCGCGCAGGTCGGTGGTCATCAGCTCGTACATGGCCTGGGTGGTGGTGGCGCGATCGCTGCTGCGCCCCCATTCGGCCAAAGTTTTCACGCGTTCTGGCGAACGGCTCATGCCGGCCAGCGCCGCCTGCCCATTGCGGAAGAAGCTCTCGTCGTCGGCGGCGAGCATGCCCTTGCGCATGCCTTCGGCCATCGGCGTCACCGACGCCACCGTTGCCGCCGGGTTTTGCGCAGCGGGGAAGAATGGCAGCGAATCGACGATGATCAAGCGCGAAAACGTCTGCGGCGATTGCAAGGCCATCTTCAGCGCCAGCAGGCCGCCAAGGCTGTGTCCGATCACCACCGGCGAGGCCAATTTCTGCGCATCGACATAGGCCAGCACGCGATCACGCATGGCGTCGAGAAAGGCTTCACTCTTGATCGCTGTCTGCCCGGCAAAGCCCGGCAGTTGCAACAGGTGGCATTGCACCTCGGGTTGCAGGGCAACGCAGGTCTCGCGCCAGGTATCGGCGGCGCTGTTCAGGCCCGGGATCATCAGCAACGGGCGACCGCTGCCGACAACCTCAACGGAAATGCCGCGATAGGTGCTCAGCTGCGAATCCGACGATGCGGCGGATGCGGTGATGCTGCCCAGGGCCAGCACTGCCGCTGCGGCATAAGGCATCCAGGCGGCAATCCGGTCGCCGGTCAGGTGGAAAAAACGGGAGCGAATGGTGGGTGTCGTCATGGCCTATCTCCGTGGTAAGTGGGCATACCTTGCGCGATGCCTTGCCTACCGCGGCGAACAAAATGACGAAGGGTTGAATACCATGGCCGGCGGCTACCCAGGCCCACCGAACGGCGCAGCCAAGCGCGATGTCTGAGGATCAACGTAGTTGATAGAATACGTCGGCATAAAGGACGATTTACAGCCCAAACGTTGATTAATCCGCCGTAAATGCCGATTTACATAAATCAGCCATTCATGGCGAGTTATGGCGTATTATTGCCTTTTCTCGGCATACATGGCGAGTTATGAAGATAGACCCCACTGCCACCGATGAGCGCGTACTGACCCTGCTCGGCGAGCGTCTGCTCGCTATCCGCCTGGCGCGCAATCTCACCCAGGCCGAACTGGCCGAGCAGGCCGGGGTGTCCAAGCGCACGCTGGAGCGGTTGGAGTCGGGCGCGGTGGCGAGCCAGTTGTCGAGTCTGCTTCGGGTGTGCCGAGCGCTGGGTTTGCTCGATCGCTTCGATCTGTTGGTGCCGGAGCCGGCACCGAGCCCGATAGCGCAGCTCAAGCGGCAGGGCAAACCACGTCGGCGCGCTTCGGGCGAGAAGGCCGCGTCGCCCGATGCCAAGCCGTGGGCGTGGGCCGAGGATGAGTCATGACCATCGCTCGCGTGGTGTTGTGGGGGCGCACCATCGGCGCGGTGTCGATTGCCGACGACAGCGAGGTGGCGGCGTTCCAGTACGACCCGGCGTTCGCCCGCAGCGGCATCCAGGTCGCACCGCTGATGCTGCCGCTGAGCGATCACGTGTACCAGTTTCCCGAGCTGCCCCGAGCGACTTTTCATGGCCTGCCCGGGCTGTTGGCCGATTCCCTGCCTGATCGCTTCGGCAATGCCCTGATCGATGCCTGGTTGGCCACGCAAGGCCGCACTGCGGAGAGTTTCAACGCGGTCGAGCGACTGTGCTACACCGGTGCGCGCGGCATGGGCGCGCTGGAGTTCGTGCCGACCCTGGGGCCGGGTCCGCAGCGCGCCACCATCGTCGAAATCGATGCACTGGTGCGGCTGGCCTCGGACGTGCTGACCCAGCGCAACGCACTGCACGGCAGTCTCACCAACGGCGATCGGGAGAAAGCGCTGAACGACATCCTGCGCGTCGGCACCTCCGCCGGCGGCGCGCGCGCCAAGGCGGTGATCGCCTGGCACCCGCAAACCGGCGAAGTGCGCTCGGGGCAGGTAGCGGCCGGCGAAGGCTTCGAATACTGGTTGCTCAAGTTCGACGGCGTATCCGGCAACAAGGACAAAGAACTCGACGACCCCAAGGGCTACGGCGCCATCGAATACGCCTATCACCTGATGGCGAAGGCGGCTGGCATCACCATGGCCGAGTGCCGGCTACTGGAAGAAAAAGGTCGTCGGCATTTCATGGCGCGGCGTTTCGATCGCCTGCCCGGCGGCGGCAAGCTGCACATGCAATCGCTAGGCGCACTGGCGCATTTCGATTACAACCAGGCCGGAGCCTATGGCTATGAGCAGGCGCTGCTGGTGATCCGCCAATTGCAGTTGCCGATGGCCGATATCGAGCAGCAATTCCGCCGCATGGTGTTCAACATCGTCGCCCGCAATCAGGACGATCACGTCAAGAACATCGCCTTCCTGATGGACAAGCAGGGGCGCTGGTCACTGTCGCCCGCGTACGATCTCACCTACAGCTACAACCCGTCAGGCGAATGGACCGCGCGCCACCAGATGAGCTTGAACGGCAAACGCGACGACTTCACCCTGGATGATTTCAAACAGTGCGCGAACACCGCCAGCATGAAACGCGGCCGCAGCGAACGGATCGTGGCGGAAGTAATCGCCGCGGTAAAGCGCTGGCCCGAGTTCGCGCAGGCCGCCAAGGTGGATGCGCAGTGGCAAGAGCAGATACAGGCCCACCTGCGATTGGGCTTTGCCGGTTCCTGAGTCGCCCTCCAAAGAGCTGCTGCTGCACCACTTCCATCAACTCGCCAGCGGTCCAGCGCATCGCACTTGGCCTGCTACGGTGCCAGTGGGTGTCCCGTGCCGCAACCTGTGCCGCAGGATAATCCTGCGAACTACACCAGTTGGCGCAGGCTAAACAGCGCCGACTGCCTCGGATGGGAGAGCGCCGCTGCCCGCGTCGCCGCCAGCATGCGGGCGGTGAGTGGCGTAGCGCCGCGGTCCGCTGACAAGAGCTGAGACTTACCATGGACCTGACCGCTGTATTCGAGAAAGTCCCCGAGGGCCACATCGATTTCGTTGAAGAGCTCCCTGGCGCCAATACCCAAGGCGCCAACCTGGAAGAGGCCAGGGCCAATGTTCGCGAGGCCATCGGACAAGTGCTGGAGGCGAACCGCATCCTTGCCGAAGAATCGATCCAAGGGCGCAATGGCATCAAGGAAAAGCTTCTCGCAAACGCCCGATGAAGCGCCGCGATCTGGTGCGGCACTTGGAGTGGTATGGGTGTCAGTTGTTATGCGAAGGCGGTGCCCAATCGGTGTTTGTGAATCGCGCTGCGCAGAAGGTGACAACCCCCACAATTTCGGACTTTCCTGATCTTACGTTAGCCAACTGTCCGTGCCTCGGCGTCTTCCGGACAAGTGGGCTTCCTGTACCGTCGACACGACCCAGGTCTACACCCACGTCGCGATCGGCAAACGGATCGCCATCCATGCGGCGACGCATCCAGAGGCGAGGTTGCAACGACGGCCGAACGATCCGGGCACGAGTAGCGACTCTGGTTCGACGGAAGGATAGAATGCGTTCAACTGCCGCGAGGAGTGCTGTCATGGCCGCTAATTTGCAATACGTAAAACAGTATCTGCTTACGCTCGCTGATCGACTGCCCGATGGCGCGACGATCGACGAGGCGCTGTATCACGTGGTGTTGCGGCGCGAGATCGAGGCAGGTCTTGCCGATAGCGACGCTGGACGCACAACGCCGGTTGAGGAAATGATGAAGCGGCGCGGCATTGTCGAATGAGGGTGTCTTGGACAGACCGTGCCGAGGCACGACTGGATGCGATCTACGAGTATATAGCCGGTGATGCGCCACGCGCCGCCAAGGCACTGGAACGGCGGCTTATTTTGCGCTCTCGTCAGATCGGCAAGTTCCCGCACTCGGGCCGCAAGGTGCGTGACTATGATCGCGATGATGTGCGCGAGTTGATCGAAGGCAGCTACCGATTGATCTATCGCATCAAAACCGATCATGTCGATGTGCTGACGGTGATGCACTGCGCGCAGTTGCTGCCGACAGACTCCGAAAGACTCTGAATCGGACGCGAACAGCGGAGCGCCAGCGGTTTAACGCCCGCGGCGTTCAAGCCGACTGGCGCGGGTAGGAGTGAAGCCCAGTGAAGCCCAGGACACCCACAATTCAGTAATGTCCTGGACTTGCTTCAGCCATCTCTCCGGATTCGTCCGGTCTCGGTTGTTACCGGAAAAGTGGGTGTCCCGTGCCGGCGTCCCGTGCCGGCGTCCCGTGCCGGCGCCCCGTTGGTTCCGTGCCGCCGCCGTGCTGTCGCCGCCCATGCCGTCATTGCGATGCCGACGCCGCTATCGCCATCCGCATCGCCGTGATCGAGGATGGCCGTCTGCAGGTGCAGGCTGGCGTCGGCATCGTCTGCCACTCCGACTCCGGCAAGCAGTGGGCCGAAACCAGGCACAAGGGTCGCGCCCGGTTGCATGCGGTGGCGCAGGCTGCGGGTGGGTTGTCTGGCTTGCGCTTGCGCAGAGCGCTGCTTCGGCACCGCTGCGGCGATTTGACACCCAGAGCGAAACGGTGCATAAGGAATAGTAATATAGGCGATATGAGGTTTTAAGCCTATTTTATGAGACTTAAATCCATGCGCTCGACCATGCCAGACATGCTTCCGCCCAAACTGCGACGCAGCCTTGCCAAGCTTGGTCAGGACATTCGCGACGCGCGCCGCAGGCGTGGCCTGACGATCGCGATGATGACCGAGCGCGTCGGTGTCGCGCGGGCCACTTACCTCAAAATCGAAAAGGGCGAGCCCAGCGTTTCGATGGGCGCTTATGCGATGACCTTGTTTGCGCTCGGCTTTCCTGACGCCTTATCCGATGTCGCCGACAGCCAGCGCGATGAGACCGGCCTGCTGCTCGATGCCGCGCGTTTGCCGCAGCGCGTGCGGGTCAAGCGCAGGCCGCCGCCACTATGAAACGCACCATCAACATACTGCTCGGTGACAGCGCGCGCCGGTTGGGTGCGTTGCGTTTCGACGCGCAAGGCACGCGCTACAGTGCTGGATTCGAGTACCACCCGGATTGGCTGACCGCACCGGATCGCTTCGCGATCGAGCCTGGATTGCCGCTGGTGGCCGGCATGCAATTTCATCGCCGCTCGCGCGAGGGTTCGCTGTTCCACGGTGCGATCGCCGACACCGAGCCCGACGGCTGGGGTCGCAAAGTGCTGTTGCGCGATCACGCCAAGCGGCGACAGAGCGCGCGTCAGCCATCGGGCGAAAGCAGCACGCGCGCCCTCGATCCGCTGGACTATCTGCTGGCCGTGGATGACATAAGCCGCGTGGGTGCGCTCCGATTTGCGGACGAGGACGGCGTGTTCCAGCGTGCGCACCAGCCCGGTCGGCGCGGGGTGCCACCATTGATCGAATTGGGCCAGTTGCTGCGTGCATCGCGTGCCGTGGAAATGCACACCGAAACGGCCGCCGATCTTGCGTTCCTGCTTGGCCGCGGCACCTCGCTGGGCGGCTTGCGGCCCAAGTGCTCGATCATCGATGACCAAGGCCATCTCGCGATCGGCAAGTTTCCCAGCGTCGCCGACGATCGCGCCGTAACCAAGGGCGAAGTGTTGGCGCTGCGGCTGGCTCACGCCGCCGGCATCGATGCGGCCGCCGCGCGCCTGCTCGACAGCGACGGCACGCCAGTGGCGCTGATCCGCCGCTTCGACCGTCCGGCCGAGGGCGGACGCCTGCTCTACATTTCCGCCGCCACGATGATCGGCGCGGACGCCGACGACACGACCGCGCACACCTACGCCGAACTCGTGGATGCCCTGCGCCAGCACGGCGCCGAACCGCAGGCCGACATTGAAGCATTGTGGCGGCGCATTGCCTTCAACATCCTCATCACCAATGTCGACGACCATCTGCACAACCACGGATTCCTGCACGTGCAGTCCGGCCGCTGGCGACTCGCGCCCGCTTTCGATCTTAATCCATTCCCCGAGCGCGCGCGCGAACTCAAGACCTGGATTGCCGAAGACAGCGGCCCCGATGCATCGATCGACGCATTGATGTCGGTTGCCGCCTACTTCCGTCTCAAAGCTGACACCGCGCGCCGTATCGTTGGCGAAGTAGAGCGCGCGGTATCGACATGGCGCGCCACCGGCCGCGCTTTGGGCATGAGCGCGCACGAACTCGACGCCTTCGCCGCGGCGTTCGAGCATGACCAGCGTACGGCCGCCGCCAGACTGGCAAAGAGCGGCCCACGATGACTGTGGCAGGTGCCTGCTGATGCTCAAGAGCCGTCTTGCTCCGAAGCCGCTGCGTATGCAAAGCCCAGTTGCCGACTTGCGCCAAGCTTGCTCAGGGCAGCCGCATAAAGCGGATCGATTCGCCGCCATCGCGAAACACGAAGTCGCGAAAGATAGGGCCGTCTACGCCGTTTGGGTCCTCGCCCTGGGCGCCCTGTTCGATCCAGTCGTAGATCAGCTCGCGCTGCGCGATGGTGTAGGGAGCGCCACCCAAGGGCATCTGCGATCCAACGTCCGGTGTTTCGCAATTGACCTTGTTGAACAGGATGCTGGTGCCGGGATCGCCAGCCATCACCACACCTCCGACGATCTTGTAGATGGCATCGATATTCTCGTCGCTCAAATCCAGCCCGGCTGGCGGGTCGCTGCCGGAATGGCAACTGGTGCATCGACCCTCCATGCTGATGACCTCGTTGATCATCGGCTTGATGTCGAGCTGCCAACTGACATTGGGAATAATCGCCGTCCCGGACAGATCGGCGCAACCGCTCGCAGCTCGCGCCAGGTCCGGGTATAAGCCGGCGACCAGCACGGACAGCGCAAAACCGACGAAGGCGGGCAGGCGAATGAGCTTCATGCCTGCCTTAGCTTACGCCGGCCAACAAGCCCGGGATCACCCGATTGAAATGGGCAAAGGTCGGCGTTGCCGCAGCGTTGGCAAAAGGCCCACTGGCAAAATTGTCGATGTTCGGGAAGATCGCCGGCAGGTTGGCATCGTCGACGCCCATCCAGCGCGCCAACGTGGCCGCCAACTGATCCGATGCGGTCGTCGGCAGAAACTGCCCGCGACTGAAGGATTCGCCATTGTTGTCGCCTTGCAGATCGAGCACGATGCGCGGATAGCGACCCTTGACCTGGCCGCCGGACACACCGCCGCCCATGACGAATTGGACGCTGCCCCAGGCGTGGTCAGTGCCATTGCCGTTCGAGTTGAGGGTGCGAGCGAAGTCGCTCATCGTGAACAAGGTCACTTCGTTGGCCGCGCCGATTTCGACCATGGCGCTGTTGAAGGCATTGACCGCCTGCGACAAACGTTGCAGCAGCAAGTGATGGCCCTGCGCCTGGCTGGTCGAGGTAATCTGGCTGTCGTGCGTGTCGAAGCCGCCCAGGTTCACGTAATAGACCTGTCGATTGGCGGCGATGGCGCCGGGGCCGCCCACCGAAGCCGGCCGGCTGATCTTGATCATGCGCGCAACTTGCCGCAACTGATCGGCCAGGCTGTTGTTGGCGGGAAAAGTGGTGTTAATGGTGCCATTGGCAGCCATTTCGGCATTGACCACCGCAGCCATCTGCAGCGAGCGGTTGAAGATGTCCCTGTACTCCAGCGAGCACAACTCCGGATAGGCAAGATTGAACAACTGGTTGAGCGCGCCGCGGCGCTGCGGCTCGCCCTGCGTACTGGAGCCGGCGTTGTAGT
>JBFXKH010000009.1:0-15249 GCA_050173995.1 Lysobacterales bacterium
CCGGGCTACTTCCGGCCAGCTCCTAGGCTCTCCACACCCATGCGTATCGCTCTCGGCCTCGAATACGACGGTACCCACTTCCATGGCTGGCAGCGGCAGAGCAAGGGCGCTGCGGAGCAGACCGAGCTGGAAGCGGCGCTCAGCTATGTGGCGGATGCGCCGGTCGCGGTGCAGTGTGCGGGCCGTACCGACGCCGGGGTACACGCCGATTGCCAAGTCGTGCATTTCGACGCGCCGGTACAGCGCAGCCCGCGCGCCTGGTTGTTCGGCACCAATACGCAGTTGCCACGCAGTATCGCGGTGCGCTGGGCACAGCCGGTGGCCGAGGATTTCCATGCGCGCTTTTCCGCACGGGCCCGGCGCTACGTTTATTCCCTGATCAATCGGCCCAGCCGTCCGGCGCGCCTGCATCGCTTTGCCGCATGGGAGGCGCGGCCGCTGGAACTGACGGCGATGCAGCAGGGCGCGGTACACCTGCTCGGCGAGCATGATTTCACTTCGTTTCGCACCGTTGCCTGCCAGGCACGATCACCGGTGCGGTCGATCCGCATGTTGTGCCTTCATCGTGACGGCGATTTGATCCGCATGGAAATCGAGGCGAACGCCTTTCTGCACCATATGGTGCGCAATATCATGGGCAGTCTGCTCACGGTTGGCCGGGGTGAGCAGCCGCCGGAATGGATCGCCGAAGTGCTGGCGGCCAGAGATCGTGCCCGCGCCGGAGTGACCGCGGCCGCGGCCGGCCTGCTGTTCGTCGGCCCGCGCTATCCGCGCGAATGGGGTCTGCCGGACGAGGTTTGCCTGCCATGAGCCGGCAAACCAAGCGTACCCGCATCAAGTTTTGTGGGCTGACCACGGTGGCCGATGCGCTGGCTGCGGCGGCGCTCGGGGTGGACGCGATCGGCCTGATCTTCGTCGCTACCAGTCGGCGCTGTCTGGATCCGGTAGCCGCCCAGAGGATCGCTGCGGCGCTGCCGCCGCTGGTCAGCCGGGTCGGCCTGTTTCAGAACCAGGATGCCGCCACGGTGCGGACAGTGCTGGCCGCGGTCGATCTCGACCTGTTGCAGTTTCATGGCGACGAATCGGGCGATTTCTGCGGCCAGTTCGGCAAGCGCTGGCTGAAGGCCGTGCCGATGGGCGCCTTGGCCGATCCGGATCAACTGCAAGGCTATCTGGCCGCGCACGCGGGCGCGGCTGGTTACGTGTTCGACAGTCATGGTGGCAGTGGGCAGGGCGGCAGCGGCCGGCCGTTCGACTGGCGGCGGCTGCCGGCGCTGCTGGATCGGCCGTTGATCCTCGCCGGTGGATTGAACGCCGGCAATGTTGCAGCGGCGATCCGGCAACTGCGGCCATTCGCTGTCGATGTCAGTTCCGGGATCGAATCCGCCCCCGGGATCAAGGATCATGCGAAAATGCGCCTCTTTGTCGAAGAGGTGCGCCGTGCTGAACGCGATTGACCCGCCCGCCGATTATTCGTCGCAACCGGATGCCCGCGGCCATTTCGGGCCGTATGGCGGTCAATTCGTCGCCGATACGCTGATGGCGCCGCTGGCCGAGCTGACCGCGGCCTACCAGGAAGCGCGGCGCGACCCGGCCTTTCTGGCCGAGCTCGATCATGATCTGAAACACTACGTCGGCCGGCCCAGCCCGATCTACCACGCCCGACGTCTGAGCGAACAGGTCGGCGGTGCGCAGATCCTGCTCAAACGCGAGGACCTGAACCACACCGGCGCGCACAAGATCAACAACACCATAGGCCAGGGCATGCTGGCCCGGCGCATGGGCAAGACCCGCATCATCGCCGAGACCGGGGCCGGCCAGCATGGCGTGGCCAGCGCCACCGTGGCCGCCCGGCTCGGCCTCGAATGCGTGGTCTACATGGGTGCGACCGACATCGAGCGGCAGTCGATCAACGTATTCCGCATGAAATTGCTCGGGGCCACCGTGGTTCCGGTGCACAGTGGTTCGAAGACGCTCAAGGACGCGCTCAACGAGGCGCTGCGGGATTGGGTGACCAACGTCCGCGATACCTTCTACATCATCGGCACGGTCGCCGGTCCGCACCCGTACCCGACCCTGGTACGCGATTTCAACGCCGTGGTCGGGCGCGAGGCGCGGGTGCAGATGCAGCAACAGTTCGGTCGTCTGCCGGATGTGCTGGTTGCCTGCGTCGGCGGCGGCTCGAACGCGATCGGGCTGTTCCATCCGTTCCTGGATGATCGCGAAGTCCGCATCGTCGGCGCCGAAGCAGCTGGCCGCGGCATCGCCTCGGGCCAACACGCGGCATCGCTGAGCGCCGGCCGGCCCGGGGTACTGCACGGCAACCGCACCTACCTGCTGTGCGACGAGGACGGCCAGGTCACCGAGACCCACTCGGTATCGGCTGGACTCGATTACCCTGGGGTCGGCCCTGAACACGCCTGGCTGAAGGACACCGGTCGCGCCGAATATGTCGGCGTCACCGATGCCGAGGCCCTGGCCGCTTTTCACCAGTTGGCGCGCAGCGAGGGCATCCTCGCCGCGCTGGAGTCGAGCCACGCCGTCGCCCAGGCGATCAAGCTGGCCGCGAGCCTGCCGTCGGACCGACTGATCCTGTGCAACCTGTCCGGCCGCGGCGACAAGGACGTGCAGACCATCGCGCGGCTGGAAGGCATCACCCTGTAATCCGGCGATACCGGATGCTGGCCGAGTGGCCGCGCCCGGACCCAGCCACGACCCCCGCTCCGAGTGCGCATGAACCGAATCGATCAGCGTTTTCTAAGCCTTCGCCAGCACGGCCGCACCGGCCTGATCCCGTTTGTCACCGCGGGCGACCCGGATCCGGCCTGGACGGTGCCGATCCTGCATGCCCTGGTCACGGCAGGGGCCGATCTGATCGAGCTCGGTGTACCATTTTCCGATCCGATGGCCGATGGCCCGGTGATCCAGCGCGCCAGCGAGCGCGCCCTGGCCCGCGGTGTGCGCCTGGCCGGCGTGCTGGACATGGTGCGTGCCCTTCGCGTCGATGACCAGGACACCCCGCTGGTACTGATGGGCTATCTCAATCCGGTCGAGTTCTTCGGGATCGAGCGCTTTGCCCAGGCAGCGGTGGCAGCCGGCGTCGATGGGGTGCTGCTGGTCGATTGTCCGCCGGAAGAGGCCGATCATGTGCGGTCTGTGTTTGATAGCTGCGGGCTGGCACAGATATTCCTGGCCTCGCCGACCACGACTGCCGGGCGCATCGCCCAGATCGCGGAATTGGCCCAGGGTTATGTCTACTACGTGAGTTTTGCCGGCATCACCGGCGCCGATCACCTGGTGCTCGATCAGGTGCATCGGGAAATCGCCGGACTGCGCGCTTCGATTGAGACGCCGTTGGCGGTAGGATTTGGCGTCAAGACCGCGGCGCAGGCGGTGGCCTTGGCGCAGGATGCAGACGCGGTGGTGATCGGCAGCGCCCTGGTCGAAAAACTGGCCGAAGCGAGCGACCAGGCCCAGGCGCTGGCGGCGGCGACGGCCTTTCTGGCGCCAATCCGGGCGGCGCTGGACAACGCTGCGGTGGCGCTGCCCAGGACCATGGCCGGCAACGGCGGAGCATAGACAAGTGCGTCAGCCAAGTTGCCTGATGATCTGCCATCCTGCTCGCCCGGGTCGGCCTGCGCCGACGATGCAGATGGGCGTTGGCGGTTTATGCTGTGGCATCTTGAGGTCCCCCTGGCATGGTAAGCAGTGAATCGATGACTTGGCTCAGCAAATTGATGCCCAAACGCATCCGCACCCAGGGCGGCGATCGCCGCAAGGTGCCGGAAGGCCTGTGGGCCAAGTGCGACGGGTGTGGGGCGGTCCTGTACCAGCCGGAGGTCGAGGCCAATCTGCAGGTGTGTCCCAAGTGTGGCCAGCACCGCCCGATGCTGGCGCGCGAGCGTCTGCGTCTGTTCCTCGATCCCGATTCCGGGGTCGAGATCGGCGACGAGCTGGCGCCGGTCGACATGCTCCACTTCAAGGACTCCAAGCGTTATGTCGATCGCCTGCTGGCGGCGCAGAAGCAGACCGGCGAAAGCGACGCGTTGATCGCCATGAGCGGAACGCTCAAGGGCATGGCGATCGCCGCCTGTGCGTTCGAGTTTTCGTTCATGGGCGGCTCGATGGGCTCGGTAGTTGGCGAACGCTTCACCCTGGCCGCCGAACTCGCGCTGGAACGGCGCATGCCGCTGGTGTGTTTTGCGGCGACCGGTGGCGCGCGTATGCAGGAAGGGCTGTTTTCGCTGATGCAGATGGCCAAGACCTCGGCGGTGTTGGCGCGGCTACGCGATGCCGGGTTGCCCTATATCAGCGTGCTCACCCATCCGACCACCGGCGGCGTATCGGCCAGCCTGGGCATGCTCGGCGACTTGAATATCGCCGAGCCGCAGGCGCTGATCGGCTTCGCCGGGCCGCGGGTGATCGAACAGACCGTGCGCGAAACCTTGCCCGAAGGCTTCCAGCGCAGCGAATTTCTGCTCGAACACGGCGCCATCGACATGATCGTTGATCGGCGCGAACTGCGCGACCGCATCGCCGCGATCCTGGCGCTGCTGATGAAACAAGCAGCGCTCCAGCCCGAGGCCGCGCCCTGATTCCCGCGGGAGTCGACAATAGCGCATAGGTTGTGCTGAGCGCAGCGAAGCGCAACAGGCATTGCCGAAGAACATAGGTTGTGCTGAGCGCAGCGGTGTTTAACGGCGGAGCCGGTCAGCGCAACATCGCGGATCTGCGTCTGCCCACCATCGTCACGCGCACCGGCGCGGTCGCCAAATACTGCTCTGCTCTACCCATCCTACGGCTCTGTCCTCGGCACGGTGGATGCGCTGCGCTTATCCACCCTACCTCGTCGTCCCGGCGAACGCCGGGACCCAGTGCTGGGAGAGTCCGGCAAGGTCGGGACTGAGCCCCGGCTTCCGCCGGGGCGACGGTTCTTCTGTCTTCAGTCTTCTGTCCTCAGTCCTCTGGAAGCCAGCCGCAGGAAGTCGATAACTGAAACCTGCTCGGCACGCAGTCCGGGGTCGATGCCGAGGGTGCTCAACTGCTCGGCTTCGAGCACACCGGCCAGGGCATTGCGCAGGGTCTTGCGGCGTTGGCCGAAGGCGGCGCGGACGATGCGGTCGAGTGCGGCGAATGGCCGATCGGCGATCTGTTCGGCTGGCAATGGGGTGAGCCGCACGATCGCCGATTCGACTTTCGGCGCGGGTGTGAAGGCGCCGGGCGGAACCAAAAACAGCGGCTCGACCTGGCAGCGCGCTTGCAGCATCACGCTCAGCCGGCCGTAGTCCTTGTTGCCGTGACTGGCCGCCATGCGTTCGACCACTTCCTTTTGCAACATGAAGTGCATGTCCTCGATGACGCCAGCGTGGGTCAGCGCATGGAACAGGATCGGCGAGGAGATGTTGTACGGCAGGTTGCCGACCAGGCGTAGGCGCCCGCCGGCCGCCAGCGCGGTGAAATCGAAATCCAGCGCGTCGGCTTCGATCAAGTGCAGGCGGCCGTGGCGCGGGGCATCACGCCTGAGCAGCGCGATCAGGTCGCGGTCGATTTCGATCGCAGTCAGATCGCCGATCGCGTCGAGCAGGGGATAGGTCAGGGCACCCTGGCCGGGGCCGATTTCGACCAGGCGCTGGCCCGGCGCAGCGGCGATGCTGCGCAGAATCCGTGCGATCACATTGCGGTCGTGCAGAAAGTTCTGGCCGAAGCGCTTGCGCGCGACGTGGCCGCCGGTACTCATGGCCGGACCACCGGCTGCGGCGCGCGTGCCACCATTTGCAACGCCAGGTGGGTGGCGGCGATCAAGCTGCCGGGGTCGGCCCGGCCGCGGCCGGCCAGGTCGAGCGCGGTGCCGTGGTCGACTGAGGTGCGCACATAGGGCAGGCCCAGGGTGACATTGACCGCCTGGCCAAAACCGACGTGCTTCAGCACCGGCAGCCCCTGGTCGTGGTACATGGCCAGTACCGCGTCGGTATCAGCGAGCACCGGCGGCAGAAAAGCCGTGTCGGCAGGCAATGGACCGCGCAGGTCCATGCCCTCGGCACGCAACGCGGCGAGCACTGGCGCGATGGTGTCTTGTTCCTCGCTTCCCAGGTGGCCACCCTCGCCGGCATGCGGGTTGAGCCCGAGCACGGCGATGCGCGGCGTGGCGATATCGAAGCGTTGTTGCAGTCCCCGGTGTAGCACACGCAGCGTGGATTGCAGACGCAGGCGGGTGATCGCAGCCGGTACCTGGGCGAGCGGCAGATGGGTGGTGGCCAGTGCCACGCGCAATGCTCCAGCGACCAACAACATCACCACCTCGGCGTCGGCCAGACCGGCGAACAGCTCGGTATGGCCAGTGAAGGCAAAACCGGCGTCGTTGATCACGCCCTTGTGCACCGGCGCGGTGACGATGGCGGCGACTTCTCCCGCGCCGGCCAGGGCGGCGGCCCGGTGCAGGGTGGCCAGCACGTATTCGGCGTTACCGGGGTTAAGCCTTCCCGGATGGTTTTCGGCGGTCAGTGCAACCGGCTCGATCCGCATCTGTCCGGCCGGCAGAAGTGCGGGTTTTTCGCCGGATACAAAGCGATGCAGGGTGAGCGGCAGGCGCAGCTGTGCGGCGGTATCGGTCAGCAGTTTCGGGTCGGCGATTGCGATCAGCTCGGCCTCGAAAGGCTGCTGCGCAATGCGTACCAGCAACTCGGGTCCGATACCGGCGGGCTCGCCGGCAGTCAGCCCTAAACGCGGAATGCTCATCGTATCGGCGCCGTCAACTCAAATAGGGCCGGGGCGGCGACTGCGGCCGGCGCCGCGCGGGCCGTCAGGATTTTGGCAGGTGATTTTCGACGTAGGCTTCAGCGCGCATCTGGCGCAGGAAGTTGTCGTATTCTTCTTCCGCCTTGCGCCGGAAAATTGCCTCGCGGGCCTGGTCGCGCACGAACTGCTCGCTGCGGTCGGTCTGGCGCTCGCCTTCGCGCTTCATGATGTGCCAGCCCAGATCGGTGCGGAACGGTTCGGAGATTTCGCCGTCCTTGAGCCCGGCGACCACCTTGTCGACCACTTGGCCGAATTGGCCTGGGCTGAACCAGCCCAGGTCGCCGCCGAGATTGGCGGTGCTGATGTCTTCTGAATTGATCTTGGCCAACTCGCCGAAGTCGGCGCCCTCGCTGGCGATTTCGCGCAGTTTGGTGATGCGCTCGCGACACTGCGAATCGGATTGCAGTTCGTTCGGCTGGATCAGGATGTGTCGGGCGTGGTATTCGGTGACCATTTTCGGGCCGGTGTCGGCGCGCTGGTCGACCAGCTTGAGGATATGGAAACCGTTCGGTCCGCGCAGCGGCTGGGCGACATCGCCGGTCTTCATCCCGGCGACCAGATCGGCAAATGCGGTCGGTACTTCTTCATAGCGGCGCCAGCCCAGATCGCCGCCTTCCAAGGCCTGCTGGCCGGAGGAATACTTGATCGCAGCCTGCGCGAACGACAGCCCGTCGCGGATTTCGGCGACCACCTGTTCGGATTTGGCGCGCGCCTTCTCAACTTCTTCCGGAGATGCGCCGTCGGACAGGCCGATCAGGATATGCGACAGCCGAACCTCGCCCGATTTCAGGCTGTCGCTGGCAAGCAGAATATCGATTTCGGAGTCGGTTATCTGCACCCGCGACTGGGCGAAGCGCTGGCGAAAACGCTGCACGGTGATCTCGTCGCGCATGGTCTTGCGAAACTCCTCCAGACTGAAACCATCCTGTTCGAGCGATGCGCGAAGCTGTTCCAGACTGAGCTGGTTCTGCGCAGCCACACGATCCACCGAGGCGTCGACTTCACCGTCGCTGACCCTGATGCCGGTTGACGATGCACGCTCGACCTGGATGCGGGTCAGGATCAAACGGTCCAGCACTTGCCGCTCGACCAGCAGGCGCGGCGGCGGGCTGCCCGAAGCCTGCGACTGGGCCAGGATGGCATCGACCGAGCGATCCAGTTCGCTCTGCAGGATCACATCTTCGTCGACTACCGCGACCACGCGGTCCAAGGGGTCCAGGCCCGCTGGCTGGGCGTGGGCAAGCCGGCAGTCCACAGCGGAAGCGGCGAGCAGGGCGAAAAACAAGCCAGCAGACAGACGGAGCGGGTGATTCATGCGGGGGCAAATCCGGAATGTGGGGCGATCGGCAAATCTAAGCAGGCCATCAGTGAACATGGCCATAACCAGGGCGGATCAGCGGTAACCGAGAATAGCACGACGCAGGAAATCGCCGGTATTGGTGCCGATCCGGGTCAGGCCCTTCAGGTCCAACTCCAGCGTGAAGCCGTTGGTCAGGTCGCCTTCAAGATTGCGCACGAACCGGCGCACGACGAAGCGCACGGCGAAACAGCAGCCGTCGTATTCGATGCCGCCGAAGGCTTCCAGCAACTGGTGGTCGCGTAGGCTCTGATTGTGCCGGAACACCAGCCGCCAGCGGTCGTTGAGCGGCACGGCGGCGGTGACATCGGTCTGTTCGAGCAGGCCGCGCCGGTAGCGGTAGGCGGCGTTGACCACGCCACCCTCGCCAAAACGGTATTGCGCGCCGAGCGAACTCAGGGTCAATTGATCGATGCCCGGATCGTACTGTTGGCTCGCGGTGGCGCTCCAATGATCGCTCAGTGCCAGGCCGAATTCACCGACGTAGGCCGAGCCGCTACCCGACCGCGGCGGCGTGCCGGGCAGGGTAATTCTGGGGTCGTCGAAATAACGGATCTGACCTACCCCGAAGCGCATGCGCTCCTTGCCGAGATCGTCCAGCATACGCGAAGAAACCGTCAGCGCGACCTGGTTGGCATCGGTCTGACGGTCGGCGCCGGAAAAGGTGTTTTCGCGGAACAACTGGGCAAAACTGAAAGTCAGATCCTGGGTGTCGAATACCGGCAGATCGTCCTGGTTGCGAAACGGCGCGTACAGAAAAAACGCCCGCGGTTCCAGGGTCTGGGTCCAACCATTCGCTCCGACATCACGATCGAACAACAGACCCGCGTCGAAACTGGCGATCGGCAGATTACGGTCGCGGTTCTGGTCGGTCGCGGTGTCGAGGTTATAAAAGGTGCTGCGGTAGGACAGCCTAGGGCGCAGAAACCAGCTCGCGCCTTCGATCGGCCAGCCCAGCCAGGGGTGCAGGTCGACGCGCTGGCCCTCGACGAAACCATTCTTGCTGAACTCGACGTATTCGCCATCCAGTCCGGCCACCGGGCCACGCAGATTGCCGCTCGCAATGGAGCCGAACAAGCGGGGTAGCCGGTCGTAGGGCTGCGAACCGGGCGCGAAGCGCGGGTCGGTGATCTGCACCTGATCGGCGCCGAAACTCAGCGACCAGTTGCTGCCGCGACCGTTCAGGTAAAGCGAGGAGGGCAGCAAACTGGTCGACACTGAACTCAGCGAATTGCCAAAGTCTTCGAAGTAGCGATCGTCGGACACATCGCGCAGACTGGCGTTCATGCTCCAGTGGTCGCTGAACCGCTGGCGGTGCTGGAAATCGATCCGGTAACGGGTGTTCGGAACGTCGTTCTCTCGGTCGCTGTCGTTGGGCAGGATATCGCCGTCAAAGCTGCCGTTGAACAGGCTTTCCAGGTAGCGGAACTCGCCGCCCAGCACCGGCCCACGACCGGTCAACAACCGTGGGGTGAGGGTGGCGTCGTAGTTCGGTGCCAGGTTCAGATAGACCGGCAGCGATAGATCCAACCCGGAGTTGCCCGAATTGCTTATGCCGGGTGGCAACACACCGGTCTGGCGCTGGTCATCGAGCGGGAAACTCATGACCGGCAGATACAATATCGGCACCGCGCCCAAGTGCAGCGTAGCGTGGCGGCCGACCGCCCGGCCGCGCTCGCGGTCGATCTTTATTTCCGCGGCCTTGACCACCCAGGCGGCGTGGTCGGGGGCGCAACTGGTGAAGGTGGTGCGGTGCAGGTAGATCAGGTCGCGCTCATCCACGGTCACATGATTGGCGCGCCCGTTGCCCTTGCCATCGCGCATCTGGAAGCGGACCGCGTTGAAGCGGCTGTCGCCGGCCTCTTTCCACAGACCGTTTTCGCCGGTGATGAGGATGTCGCGGTCCTGAAACCGGAATGGCACATGGAACGCCAGCTCGCCCTTGCTGGTGTCGTAATCGAGCGCCTCGGTCCAGACCCGCTGGTCGGCGCGCCGGAACTCGACGCTGCCCTGGGCGTGATAGCGGCTTTCGTCGACCACGGTGAAACTGTCGGCATCGAGCAAACCTTCCGCGGTAGCTCGCACTGGCAGCGGTTGCGGATCGACGACCGCCTTGAACAACGGCACGGCACAGGCCGAACAGCCGGCGCTGAGGCTGCACTGCTCGGGAGCGGGTTCGGGTATCCGCTGCGCAGCGACCGGGGCAGGGATGGCCAGGGCCACCAGTATGGCCTGGGCAAGCAGGCCGTGACGGAAAGTGTTCATCCCAATAGCTTGACCGAAGAGGCGCGGTTGTCGCAAGGACCGACTGCGATGCGCGGCGCCAGGTGGGTTACAGCGGCCGGTGCAGCACCAGCTCCAGCACGAACTTGCTGCCCAGATAGGCGAACAGCAGCAGCACAACACCGAGCAACACCAGCCGGATCGCCCGACGTCCCCGCCAGCCGAAGCGCCAGCGCCCGATCAGCAGCAGGCCGAACACCAGCCAGGCGGCGATCGCCAGCACGGTCTTGTGGACCAGGTGCTGGGCAAACAGGTCGTGTACGAACATCACCCCGGTCAACAAGGTGAAGCAGAGCAGGGCAAAGCCAATCGCGATCAACTGGAACAGCAGGGCCTCGACCTGGGTCAGCGGCGGAATGCCGCGCAACCAGGGCTGAAACCGGCGCGCGCGCAGCGCGCGATCCTGGATGCCGAGCATGAGCGCGACCAGGGCGGACAGCGCCAGGGTGGCGAAGGCAGACAGGGCGAGGGTAGCATGCAGGGCGATATGCCAGTCGCTCAGGGACGAACCGGTGCCGGTTGGCGCGCCCCACAGGGCTTCCAGCAACAGGGCGCCACTGGCAATCGGAAACACCACCAGGCAGAGTCGTTCGATCGGTTTGATCGCGGTCGCCACCAGCAGCGCCCCGACCATACCGGCACTGACCCAATTGATCGCGGCAAAGAATTGCAGGTGTACGCCGCCGGCGGCGCGGGCATCGGCGTACAGGCTCAATAGGTGCGCAGCCAGGGCCACCCCGCCCACCGCCAGAAACAGCCGTCGCCCGCGCTCATCCAGCCCGGTGCCGCGCCACAACGGCACAGTCAGCAACAGATAGAGCAGGGCGGCAATAAGAAATGGAAGAAGGCGCATCAGTACAGTTTCGCATGGCCGGGGCGATAACGACAGATGCGGTCCAGCGCATAAAAGACGGCGGTTTGAAAGTAGGGCGGATAAGCGCAGCGCATCCGCCATCCATCCAACCTCGCGGGTAACAAAAAACGGCGGATGCGCTGCGCTTATCCGCCCTACCTCGGTGCGCTGCCGTCTGGAACGGATGCGCTGTGTTTTTCCACCCCGGGTGCCGCTCCCAGCGCTGCGGCGAAGTCTGCGATAATGTTCGGCCCGATTGCTTGATGGTCATGGCATGTTCGAGTCCCTGAGTTCGCGTCTGTCCGGCACCCTGCAAAAACTGCGCGGGCGCGCGCGTTTGACCGACGAAAACATCCGCGAGGCGACCCGTGAGGTGCGCGTTGCGCTGATCGAGGCGGATGTGGCGCTGCCGGTGGTGACCGCGCTGATCGAGCGCATCAAGCAGCGCGCGGTCGGGCAGGATGTGCTCCGTAGCCTGAGTCCGGGCCAGGCCCTGGTCAAGGTGGTGCAGCAGGAACTGACCGCAGTGATGGGTGCGGCCAACGCCGAGATCAACCTGAATTGCCCGGCCCCGGCGGTGATCCTGATGGCCGGTTTGCAGGGCGCCGGCAAGACCACCACGGTGGCCAAGCTCGCCAAACATCTGCACGAGCGGCGCAAGAAAAAGGTGATGGTGGTTTCTACCGACGTCTACCGTCCGGCGGCGATCCTGCAATTGCAGACCCTGGCCGGCCAGGTCGATGCGCTGTTCCACGAAGGCACGCCGGGCCAGGCCCCAGTCAGCATCGCCGAAGCCGCGCTCGACGCCGCGCGCAAGAACTACGCCGACGTGCTGATCGTCGATACCGCCGGCCGGCTTGCCGTGGATGCCGCGATGATGGAGGAAATCGCCGCCCTGCATCAGGCCCTGCAACCGATCGAAACCCTGTTCGTGGTCGATGCCATGACCGGCCAGGACGCGGCCAATACCGCCAAGGCATTCAGCGCGGCCTTGCCGCTGACCGGCGTGATCCTGACCAAGACCGACGGCGATGCCCGTGGCGGCGCGGCGCTGTCGGTGCGCTATATCACCGGTCGCCCGATCAAGTTCGTCGGTGCCGGCGAGAAGCCGGATGCGCTGGAGCCGTTCCATCCGGATCGCGCCGCCTCGCGCATCCTGGACATGGGCGACGTGTTGTCCCTGGTCGAGGAAGTCGAGCGCAAGGTCGATCAGGAGAAGGCGCAGAAACTCGCCGAAAAGGTGATGAAGGGCAAGCGCTTCGACCTGTCCGATATGCGCGACCAACTCGCCCAGATGCAGAACATGGGTGGCCTGAGCGGGCTGATCGACAAGCTGCCGGGCATGGCCCAGGTACCGGCGCAGTTGAAGGACAAGGTCAACAACCGCGATGTCGATCGGATGATCGCGATCATCAATTCGATGACCAAAAAGGAGCGCCGCCATCCGGACCTGCTCAAGGGCTCGCGCAAACTCCGGGTGGCGCGCGGCTCCGGCACCCAGCCGGCCGATGTCAATCGTTTGCTCAAGCAGTACCAGCAGATGGAAAAGATGATGTCCAAACTCGCCGGCGGCGGCATGAAGGGTATGCTCCGGCAGATGCAAGGGATGATGGGTGGGGCCGGCATCGGCCCTGGCGGCATGCGCCCGCGCTGAAGCCGAAGCGATGAGCCCCGAAATCTTGCTGGCGGCCACCGCGGCCGGTTTCGCGGCCGGATTTCTGGACAGCATCGTCGGCGGTGGCGGGCTGATCATGACCCCGGCGATGCTCAATCTGTTTCCCGAATTTTCCATCCTGCAGGTGATCGCCACCCAGCGTACCAGTTCGATCTTTGGTTCCAGTGTGGCCGCGCGCAATTATCTGAATTCGGTTCGGGTGCAGCGCGGCATCCTGGTTGGCGGCTGTGCCGCCGCCGCGCTGTTATCCACTGCCGGCGCCGCGCTCGCCACCCGCATCGATGCCGGGCTGCTCAAGACGGTGGTGCTGGTGCTGTGCGTGCTGCTCGCCGTCTACACCTTTGTGCGCAAGGATCTGGGCCAGAGCCTGAAACCGCAGCCGGCGGCGGAGGTTGGACTGCGCCGCGCCGCTGCGGTTGGCGCGGTCACCGGCTTCTACAATGGGCTAATCGGACCCGGCACCGGAGTCTTGATGGTGTTCGCTTTCGTCGGCGTGCTCGGTCTGGATTTTCTGCGCGCCTCGGCGGTCTCCAAGCTGGCCAATGTCGCCGCCGACCTCAGCTCCTGGCTGGTGCTGATGGTGGCCGGCTTCGTGGTTTGGTCGGCGGTGTTGCCGCTGATCATCGGGAACATGCTCGGCAATCATTTCGGTAGCCGCTTAGCTATCCTCAAGGGCAGTCGTTTCATCCGTCTGGTGTTTCTGCTCGTGGTCAGCGCGCTGATCGCGCGGCTGGCGTTCGACTTCGGCCAGCCCGGGAATCAGGTGCCGACCGCCGCGGCGCGCAGTCGCGCGGATTCTTCCGGGCCGAGATAGCGGTCGATCAGACCGTGCACCAGATACAGGACCGGTGTGGCCAGTATTGCGACCACGCCCTTGTACAGGTAATTGACGGTGCCGACCGCGAGAAACAGGCTGATCGGCCAGTGCTGCGGCCCGATCACGAAGGCGATGTAAAGCACCACGAAGCTGTCGATGAACTGCGAGACCAAGGTCGATCCGGTGGCGCGCAGTCCGAGCCAGTGCGGGCCGCTCCAGCGGCGGATGCGCTGGAACACCCAGACATCGATCAACTGGCCGAGCAGGAAGGCGACCACCGAGCCGACGATGGTCCACAACGCCTGTCCGAAGATCGCCGCGAACGCCGCCTGCATGTCCGGCACGCCGCGCGCGGCGCTGATCGTGACCCACCACTCGGCCGGCACCAGGGCGATCGCCAGGTAGGCGAAGGCAAAGGCGTACACGATCAGGCCGACCGCCAGCCAGGAAATGAATCGCACCCCGCGCGGACCGAAGTATTCGTTGATCAGGTCGGTCATCACGAACACCACCGGCCATAGCATCACCCCGGCGGTGAAGCTGAGCGAACCGCTCTGTCCGAACAGGCGCCAGTCCAGGGTGTCGATGCCGAGCGTCGGCTCCAGCGCGAAGATCTTGACGCCGACGAATTCGGCCAGCAGCACATTGGTGATGAACAGGCCAGTCAACACCAGGAACAGGCGCTGACTGCGCGGATGCGCCAGGTTCACGGATTGCGGCGCCGGTAGAACGGGATCGTGTCCGGCGACTTGGCGCCGCCGGAGATGATGAAGGCCATCGCCTGATCGACCGTCCAGTCGGTCGGAGTCAGGCGCGACACCGGCACGATTTCAAGATAGCCCGAGGTCGGATTGGGGGTGGTCGGAACATACACCGCGGCCAGCTCTTCGCCGGTCAGGGTGTCCTTGATCGTGCGCGTGACCAGACCCACGGTTTTCATTTCGGCCGAGGGAAAGTCGATCAGCACCACGCGCTGGGTGCCGTCCGGTGTGGTCCGGATCGCTTCCAGCAACTGCTTGACGCCGCCGTACACGGTCTGCGCCAGCGGGAACCGGTACAGCCAGCCCTCGAACCAGTGGATCGCCCGCTGCCCGACCACGCGGGTGGCGAACAGGCCGGTGGCCAGGATGAACAGGACGGACAGCAGTACGCCGAGCAGCGACTGCACCGCCGTCGATTCCAGCCAGCCGAACACGCCGGGGGCGAGCCGCGTCAGCGGCAGCAGCACGCCCTTGATCCAGGGCGAGGAAAAATAGCCGAGCGCATCCAGCACAAAGCGGAACACGATCCAGGTCAGCCACAACGGCAGGATCGTCAGTACCCCAGTCAGGAAGTAGCGTTGCAGGCGGCGTGGCATGGTGGGGATAGTGGAGAAGATCGGTTGGGGATTAGGTTTTAGGTTTTAGGTTTTAGGTATTAGGTTTGGCGGGGTGGCCGTCGGCAGCCCGATTCACCTAAAACCTAAAACC
>JBFXKH010000009.1:15349-43851 GCA_050173995.1 Lysobacterales bacterium
CTGACCAGGTCGGCGTCGGCGACCAGATGGAAGGCCGCGATCAGCGATTTGCGCGCCTGGTCGTCCTGCCACTTGCGGTCGCGGCGCATGATTTCGAGCAGGCCGTCGAGCGCGGCCTCGGCCTGGCCGGCGAGCAGTTGGCGGGCCGCCAGTTGGTGGCGGGCGCGATGGTCGTCGGCGCTGGCGGCGAGCCGCGCATCGAGTTCGGCGGCGCTGGGTGCGTCGGCGAGCACAGCCGCGAATTCGATATGGGCGCGTGCGCGTACCGCCTGGTCGTGGCTGGCCAGATTGGCTGGCAAGGCATCCAGCTCGAGTTCCGCCTCGGCCAACTCGCCCGGGCTGGCATGGGCCAGCAGCGCCGCGATCAGGTCCAGGTGCAGCTCGGGTTTGTCTGGCTCGGCGCGGATCGCATCGCGGGCCGCGGCCACAAGCTGGTCCGGACTCAACTGCTCGGCGAAGCTCGGTTGCTGATCGTCCGCATCGTCGGCCGCGGGCTCGATGCCGGCCAGATGCGGCGCCAGCCACTCCCGGATCACCGCTTCGGGTTGGGCGCCCATGAAGCCATCGACCGGCTGGCCGTTCTTGATCAACATCACCGTGGGCAAGGAGCGTACGCCGAAGATTGCGGCCAGTTGGCTCTGCTCGTCGGTATTGATCTTGGCCAGGGTGATCCGACCCTTTTCGGCGGCGACCACTTTCTCGATGATCGGCGTCAGCTGTTTGCACGGCGCGCACCACGGCGCCCAGAAATCGACCAGCACCGGGTGCCGGGTCGAGGCGATGATGACCTTTTCTTCAAAGTCGGACTGGGTGACATCAAAAACCAGGGGAGTGGCGCTCATGGATGGTTCCGGATCGGTGAACTCGGCAGATGCGGGCAACGGCGCCCGATTCAAGGCGCAGTGACGGCATCGCCGTCCTGCTTGTAGACCACACCATTCTTCATCACGAAGCGCACGTCGCGCAGTACGGCGATGTCGTCGA
This sequence comes from Lysobacterales bacterium, assembly GCA_050173995.1. GTDB lineage: Bacteria > Pseudomonadota > Gammaproteobacteria > Xanthomonadales > Ahniellaceae > 0-14-3-00-62-12. Next base: position 16,334 of record JBFXKH010000009.1, read on the forward strand.
GCGGGTTGCCACGGACCGCGATCAGGTCGGCAAACTGGCCGGCTGCGACTTGTCCGGAATCCTTGCCGACCCCGAGAATGCTGGCCGGGGTGATGGTGGCGGCGCGGATCGCGGCGGCCGGACTGACCCCGGCCTGGACCAGCAGCTCGAATTCGCGGGCATTGTCGCCGTGCGCGGAGACGCCGCTGTCGGTGCCGAAGGCGAACGGCACGCCTGCCGCATAGGCGTGCGCGAACGCGGCCTGGATCTGCGCGCCGACCGCGGCCGCCTTGGGCCGCACGATGTCAGGAAACCAGCCGTCGATCTTGGCTTTCTCGGAGACATAGGCGCCGGCCAGCAGGGTCGGCACCAAATAGGTGCCGCGCGCCTTCATCAACGAGATGATTTCGTCGTTGATATAGGTGCCGTGCTCGATCGTGGTGACCCCGCCCAGCACCGCACGCTTGATGCCCTCGGCGCCGTGCGCGTGTGCGGCCACGGTAAAGCCGTAGTCGTGCGCGGTGGCGACGATCGCCTGGATTTCTTCGACCGTGAACTGCGGGTTGTCGGCGCTCTTGGCATAGCTCAGCACGCCGCCGGTGGCGGTGATCTTGATGGCGTCGGCACCTTCCTTGTAGCGCGCCCGCACCGCCTTGCGCGCCTCATCGACGCTGTCGACCACGCCGTCTTCGGGCTCTGGATAACCGAGCGCCTGCAGAAGATCCTGGTTGATGCCATTGCGCGGGTCGGCGTGGCCGCCGGTGCTGGCGATCGACTTGCCGGCGGCATAGATGCGCGGACCTTTGATGCTGCCGGCATTGATCGCATTGCGCAGCGAAATGGCGACGCCATCGGGGGCGCCGAGATCGCGCACGCTGGTGAATCCGGCGAGCAGGGTGCGTTCCGCATACAGCGCGCCGCGCAGGGCGTAATCGGCCGGGTTCAGCCGGAAGCCTTCGGAGTAGGAATCCTTGCTCTGCTGGCCGGATAGGTGCACATGCATATCGGTCAAACCGGGCAGGCAGGTGTAGGCGCCAAGGTCGATCTCGCGGGCCGCACCAACTTCGGCATCCAGCCCCGCCAGCACCCGGCTGATCCGGCCGTTTTCGATTAGCACCGACTGCGCCGGCAGCGACTTGCCACTGACCGTGTCGATCACCCGTCCGCAGCGCAGCACCGTGGCCGCAGGTGTGGCGGTATCGACGGCAGCGGCCGTGTGGATGGGTAACAGGGCCAGGCCGAGGCTGGCGATGAGCAGGGGACGTAGCGTCATGGTGGGCTCCGGTCAAGGAAAACAGCGCGCAGGGGAAGGGTAAGCGTAGCGCATTCGCGCGGCGGGTCGGGCGTTGGGCGTCGGGAGTCGGGAGTTGAGAGTTGAGAGTTGAGAGTTGAGAGGTGAGAGGTGAGAGGTGAGAGGTGAGAGGTGAGAGGTGAGAGGTGAGAGGTGAGAAGCCACGTCGTCCCGGCGAACGCCGGGACCCAGTGCCGGGTGTGCCGGCCAGATTCGGAACTGGGCCCCGGCGACCGCCGGGGCGACGCTCTCCGCTCCCCGCTCTCCGCTCACCGCTCCCCGCTCCCCGGTCCCCGGTCCCCGTTCCCCGTTCCCCGTTCCCCGTTCCCCAACCCCGATTCATAATTCCATCCGACTGCGCTAGGCTGGCGGGTCATCCGATTTGAGCGCTGCCGGGCAACTGGCGGGCGGACGCGCATGCACGAAAACTATGATCCCAAGGCGGTCGAGGCCGCCGCGCAGGCTTTCTGGAACGGCAGCCATGCCTTCGAGGTCGATGAGCGGAGCGACAAGCCCAAATATTTCTGCCTGTCGATGCTGCCCTATCCATCGGGCGCGCTGCACATGGGCCATGTGCGCAACTACACGATCGGCGATGTAATCAGCCGGTACAAGCGCATGACCGGCCACAACGTGCTGCAGCCGATGGGCTGGGATGCGTTCGGCCTGCCGGCCGAGAACGCGGCGATCAAGAACCAGGTGCCACCGGCGGCCTGGACCTATCAGAACATCGCGCACATGAAGCAGCAGTTGCAGTCGCTCGGCTACGCGATCGACTGGAGCCGCGAGTTCGCCACCTGTCGCCCGGAGTATTACCACTGGGAGCAGTTGTTTTTCACCCGGCTGTTTCGGAAGGGCGTGGTCTATCGCAAGAATGCCGTGGTCAACTGGGATCCGGTCGATGGCACGGTACTCGCCAACGAGCAGGTAATCGACGGCCGCGGCTGGCGCTCGGGCGCCCTGGTTGAGCGCCGCGAGATTCCGCAGTGGTTCTTCCGCATCACCGATTACGCCGAGGAACTGCTGGCCGGGCTCGACCATCTGCCCGGCTGGCCGGACGCGGTCAAGACCATGCAGCGCAATTGGATCGGGCGTTCCGAGGGTCTGGAGATCCGCTTCGAGGTCGACGGCGGCGAGCCGCTGCTGGTCTACACCACGCGGCCGGACACCCTGCTCGGCGTGACCTTTGTGTCGGTGGCGGCCGAGCATCCGCTGGCGGTGGCCGCTGCCGCCAACAATCCTGAGCTTTCCGCGTTCTGCGCCGAATGCCGGCAAAGCGGCGTGGCCGAAGCCACCGTCGAAACCCAGGAAAAACGCGGCATGGCGACCGGGCGTTTCGCCATCCACCCGTTGAGCGGCGCGCGCCTGCCGATCCACGTCGCCAATTTCGTCTTGATGGGCTACGGCACCGGCGCGGTGATGGCGGTGCCGGGCCACGATCAGCGCGACTGGGAATACGCCCGCAAGTATCGCCTGCCGATCGTGCAGGTGATCGCCCCGGTCGATGGCAGCGCGATCGATCTTGAGTCCGCGGCCTACACCGAGCACGGCGTCTGCGTGAACTCCGGGGCGTTCGATGGCCTGTCGTTCGCGGCCGCCTTCGACGCCGTTGCCGAGCGTTTGGCCGCGAATGGGCAGGGTACGCGCCGGGTCAACTACCGTCTGCGCGACTGGGGGGTGAGCCGGCAGCGCTACTGGGGCTGCCCGATTCCGATTATTTATTGCGAACACTGCGGCGCGCTACCGGTGCCGGAAGCGCAACTGCCGGTGCTGCTGCCCGAAGACGTGGTGGTCGATGGCGTGAAATCGCCGATCAAGTCCGACCCGGAATGGCGCAAGGTGGCCTGCCCGGTCTGCGGTCGCGCCGCCGAGCGCGAGACCGATACCTTCGATACCTTCATGGAATCGAGTTGGTATTACGCACGCTACACCTCGCCCGGCGCCAGCGACTTGGTCGATCAGCGCGCCAATTACTGGCTGCCAGTCGACCAGTACATCGGTGGTATCGAACACGCCATTCTGCACCTTTTGTATTTCCGCTTCTTCCACAAGCTGATGCGCGACGCCGGCCTGGTCGGCAGCGACGAACCGGCGACCCATCTGCTCTGCCAGGGCATGGTGATCGCCGACACCTACTATCGCGAAGCCGCCAATGGCAGCCGCACCTGGTTCAACCCGGCCGAGGTCGAGACCGTGCTCGACGAACGCGGCAAGGTGGTCGGTGCGCGTTTGATCAGCGACGGCCAGCCGGTCGCGATCGGCGGCACCGAAAAGATGGCCAAGTCGAAGAACAACGGCGTCGATCCGCAGACCATGATCGACAAGTACGGCGCCGATACCGTGCGGCTGTTCTCGATGTTCGCGGCGCCGCCGGAGATGTCGCTTGAATGGCTGGAATCCGGGGTCGAGGGCATGGCCCGGTTTCTGCGGCGGCTGTGGCGCGAGGTCTACCAGCACGTCAGCGCCGGCCCGGCCTCGGCGCTCGATGTCGGAGCGCTCGACGCGGCCCAGAAGGCCATTCGCTGCAAACTGCACGAGACCATCCATAAGGTCGGCCACGATATCGGCGTGCGCCACACCTTCAATACCGCGATCGCGGCGGTGATGGAATTGATGAATGCACTGGCCCGCTTCGATGACCCGACGGCACAGGCCCGGGCGGTGCGCCAGGAAGCGTGGACGGCGGTGGTGTTGCTGCTGAACCCGATCACCCCGCATATCGCCCACGCGCTGTGGCAGGCGCTCGGCCACGGTGAGACGCTGATCGAGGACCAGGCCTTTCCGCAGGCCGACCCGGCCGCCATGCAGCGCGATGAGCTTACGCTGGCCGTGCAGGTCAATGGCAAGCTGCGTGGCACCATCACCGTGGCGGCCGCGGCCAGCCGCGAGACCATCGAGCAACAGGCACTGGCGGATCCTGCGGTGGCACGCTTCCTGGCCGGGCAGACGGTCGCCAAACTGATCGTGGTCCCGGGCAAGATCGTCAATATCGTGGTCGCCGCCCGCTAAACTTCCCGCACCAACCGATTGAGCGCCGTCATGATTGCGATCTTCCGTTCGAGCCTTGCCGTCCTGTTTCTGCTGTGCGCCGGCTGCGGCTTCCAACTGCGCGAATCGGTGGCGCTGAATCCGCTGGTCAAGCGGCTGCGTATCGAATCGGTCGATCAGTTCAGCGTCCTGCCGCAGGAGCTCGGACGCGCGCTGCTGCGTTCCGGCGTAGAGCTGGTCGAGGCCGACGACACCGATAGCAGCGTGCTGCGCATCCTGTCCGATTCGCAGATAACCCAACCGTTGACCTTCAGTGGTGCCGCGCGCGTGCAGGAGTTCCTGGTCGTGCATCGGGTGGAAATCGAAGTACTGGACGCGGCCGGCAAACCGCTGCTGGCCAAGACCCTGATCGAGCGCGAGCGGGACTACCGTTTCGACGAGACCCTGGCGCTCGGTGCCGCGGCCGAGGACGAACTGGCACGCAATGAGCTGCGCCGCGACATGGTGCAGGCGATTCTGCGCCGGATCGAAGCGGTCGGCGAGTAGCCGCGAGCGACCGCGATGGCGAGCACGCTCGAGCAGTTTCACCGGCACCTGGCCAGCGCCAGCGCGTTGCATCCGGTCTACCTGCTGGCCAGCGCCGAACCACTACTGATGCTGGAAGCGGCCGATGCCCTGCGTCAGCGCGCGCGTGCGCTTGGGGCTAGCGAACGCGAGGTGTTCGACGTCGAGAAGGGCTTCGACTGGAACGCGCTGGCCCGCGCCAGCGCCGCGCTGTCGTTGTTTGCCAGTCAGCGTCTGATCGAACTGCGCCTGGCTAGCGGCAAACCCGGCACCGAGGGTGCCGCGGCGATCGGCGAATATTGCCGGCAGCCCGGCGGCGGCGATGTGTTGGTGATCGAGACCATGGAGTGGGGCAAGCAGCACAGAGGCAAGTGGGTGGACGCGATCGCCAAGGTCGGCATGGTGGTCGAAATGTGGGCGGTCAATGGCAACGAACTGCCGGCCTGGATCCGCCGCCGTGCGACCAGCCGCAAACTGCGCCTGGCCGCGGATGCGGTGCAGGCGCTGGCCGAGCGGGTTGAGGGTAACCTGCTTGCCGCCGCCCAGGAGATCGACAAGCTGGCGCTGCTTGCGGGCAGCGAGCCGCTGGACGCCGGGGCACTGCAGGCCTTGGTCGCCGACCACGGTCGGTTCAATGTGTTCGCCCTGGTCGAAGCGGCGCTGGCCGGCGACGGCCTGCGCGCCCGGCGCATGCTGGCCGCGATCAAGACCGAGGGCGAACAGGCCGCCGCCCTGGTTCCCTGGCTCCATCTCTCGCTGGCCACACTGCTGCGGGTGCTGCCGGCCGGCCGCGCGCGGTTCGACTCGGCATTGAGCAGCGAAAAGGTCTGGGGCTCGCGCGCCGACGCCTACAAGCGCGCGCTGGCGCGGGCCGATCAGGCATTCTGGGAGCAGCGGCTGATCGATACGGCGCGGGTCGAGTGTGCGTCCAAGGGCCGCGCCGATGGCGATGCCTTTCTGATGTTGGAGCGCCTGTTGCTTTGCATCGCCGATGCCGGGGCTGCGCCGGTGCTGGCCGGCGATCGCCGATGAGCAACGCCAATGCCGTGGTCCCGGTTGCGGTGAAGGGTGCACAACTGATGGCCTGGTTCGGCGGCACCTTCGATCCGGTCCACCATGGCCATTTGCGGGCCGCCGAGGAGGCGGCGCTGGCGCTGGCGACCGAGGTGCGTCTATTGCCCACATCGACCCCAGCGCATCGACCGCAGCCGCAGGCCTCGGCCGACCAGCGCCTGGAACTATTGCAGATCGCCCTGGCCGGACAGAATCGCTTATTGCTGGACGGGCGCGAACTGCGCCGTGCCGGTCCGAGTTACAGCGTGGATACCTTGATCGAACTACGCGCGGAATTCGGTAACGGCACGCCGCTTGCCCTGATTGTCGGCGCCGACGCCTTTGCCGGTTTGCCGGACTGGCACCGCTGGCGGGAACTGTTCGGACTGGCCCACCTGGTGGTGCTCAACCGCCCGGGGGCTGCTGGTCCCGAGCAATGGTCGTCGGCACTGCAGCACGAGGTGGCGGCGCGCTGGGCGAGTTCCGCTGATGAATTGCGTCTGAGCGTGGCCGGCCGGGTGTTGGCGATCGACATCACCCCGCTGGCGATTTCTGCGACCGCGATCCGCGCGCAGCTTGCCGCTGGCGGCTCGGTGCGCTGGTTGCTGCCGGAGGCGGTGTTGACCCGGATCGAGGCACAGGGCCTGTACGCCGGCGCATCCGCTGGCAGTGGCCAGTAGGCTGGCGGTGAGCGTAGCGAACCCCAGCGCTTTCGGCGAACTGCAATGCAACATGCTGGGGTTCGCGATGCTCACAGCCAGCCTACGTTTTGCGCTGGGGTGGGGTTGACGGCAGGCGCGGCCAGGCTATCGAGCAGAACTACCGGCACAACGGATCGGCGTTTTCGTAGTCGTCGGCGAACACCTGCTCGGCGAAATCGAACCAGGCGAGCACCCCTTGGTGCTGCTGGCCCGTGCTCAGAAAGCCTGGGCGTCCGACCGCATAGCGGGGCGCGCCGGCGAGCACCGACCAACCGGCCAGGTCGCCGGGTTGCGGACGCCCGATCAGCAGGGGGTCAAGTTCGGTCCACAATGGCGGGTTGCGCTGGAAACGCGCGACCGTGCCGCAGTTGGCGCCCGGCGTTACCGCGGCGAACGGGGCGCCGCCAAGCAACTCGTCGCTGGCCACAGACAGCGACCAACCGAGCCGTGCGCCGGCCTGGGTGAATGCGCTGCCAAGCTCGGCGGTCGCGCTCCAGCCGACACCGATGTCCTGAAAAATGCTGATCCTTCCGGATTGCAGGTTGGCAAACGGGGCGCCGACCAGGGCGAGCCCGCTGTCCAGTGCCACCGCAAAGCCGAAGGCATCGCCAGCGGCTGGCAGATTGGCGAGCAGCTTTACCGGCTGTGCCCAGGTGGTTGGCGAGATCCGCTCGAACAGGTAGGCAGCGCCACGCGCAAACACCGCGCCGGTGCCGGACTCGCCTTCCAGTGGCGCACCGATCAGGGCGTGGCCGGCATCCAATGCCACCGCTGCGCCAAAGCCGTCACCGGCGGCGCCATCGGCGGCCAGTAATTGGGTCGGAAGCGCCCAGACCGTGCCGCTGCGGTTGAATGCATAGGCGGTACCGCGGCCTTGGTCGTCGCCGTCGGCGCCGACCAACAGGGTGTTGCCGGCCAATGCCACGGCGGTGCCGAAGCGATCGCCGACCTGACCGCCGGAGGCCGACAGCGTGGCCTGCAGATTCCAGGTGCCGGCGACCGGGCTGGTGTAGATATAGACCACACCCGGCCCCTGGCCGGGCGCGCCGATCGCCAGCGTGTCGCCGGAGCGGGCCAGCGCGGCGCCGAATTCGGCATTGGCCACGGCTACCGGCGCAGCCAGCCGCAGTTGTTGCAGGCAGGGCGCGCTGCTGCAGTCGAACAAATAGACCGCGCCGGCATCGTTGGCCTCGCCTGGGGCCGAGACCAGCAACTGGCCATCGATGGCCAGGCTGGCGTAACCGAACTCGTCGCCGGCGGTCGCGCCGATCCGACTCAGCGATTCGAGTTCGATGCTGCCCACGCTGCCGGCCCAAAGACAAAACGCCAACGTCGCCAAGCGGATGGTGGGTCGATGCGATAGGGGATTGGTGAGTTCGAATGCTTGCATGGCGCCATTAGGCACGCTGGCCGGCACCACTGCAAGTGCGGGCTGGGGGTTTTCCCTCGGGTCAGGCGATATTCCGATACGTCGACGGCTTGGGTGGGTCAGAGCGGGCTACAATCCAGCATTGATTCACTGGCGCGGAGCGAGCTATGTCCCTTCTTATTCGTGGCGGCACCCTGGTCGATGCCGAACAGGCCTGGCGCGGCGATCTGCTGTGCGTCGATGGCCGCATCCAGGCGCTGGCCGAGTCGATCGAGGCGCCGGTCGGCGCGACCGTGATCGATGCTGGCGGCCGCTATGTGATCCCGGGCGGGATCGACCCGCACACGCATATGCAATTGCCGTTCATGGGCACCGTGGCCAGCGACGATTTCTACACCGGCACCGCCGCCGGGCTGGCCGGCGGCACCACCAGCATCATCGACTTCGTGATTCCCAATCCGCAGCAATCCTTGCTCGAAGCTTTCCACACCTGGCGCGGCTGGGCGGAGAAGGCGGCCGCCGATTATGCCTTCCACGTCGCGGTGACCTGGTGGGACGACAGCGTGCACCACGACATGGGCGTGCTTGCGCGCGAACATGGGGTGGCCAGCTTCAAGCACTTCATGGCCTACAAGAACGCGATCATGTGCGACGACGAGGCGCTGGTGAACAGTTTCACCCGCTGCCTGGAACTCGGCGCGCTGCCGACCGTACACGCCGAAAACGGCGAGCTGGTGTACCGTTTGCAGCAACAGTTGCTAGCCCGCGGCGTCACCGGCCCGGCCGGGCATCCGCGCTCGCGGCCGCCGGCGGTCGAGGGCGAGGCGGCCAACCGTGCGATCCGTATCGCCGAGGTGCTGGGCACACCGATCTATGTCGTGCATGTTTCCTGTATCCAGGCCCTGCAGGCGATCGCCCGCGCCCGTGCCGAAGGCCAGCGGGTGTTCGGCGAGGCCCTGGCCGGGCACCTGCTGATCGACGATTCGGTCTATGCCGACCCGGACTTCACCCGTGCCGCCGCGCATGTGATGAGCCCGCCGTTCCGCAGCGCCGAGCACCAGGCGGCACTGTGGCGTGGTCTGCAATCAGGCGACCTGCACACCACCGCCACCGACCACTGCTGTTTCTGCGCGCCGCAAAAAGCCGCCGGCCGCGACGACTTCACCAAGATACCGAACGGTTGCGGCGGGATCGAAGATCGTCTGTCGGTGCTCTGGCACCACGGCGTGGCCAGCGGCCGGCTCACGCCCAGCGAATTCGTGCGCATCACCTCCAGCAATGCCGCGCAGATCTTCAACCTGTACCCGCGCAAGGGCTCGCTGCGGGTCGGTGCCGACGCCGACCTGGTGGTCTGGGATGGCAGCGCCAGCCGCACCATCTCGGCTTCGACCCACCACCAGAACGTCGATTTCAACGTATTCGAGGGCATGACCGTAAGCGGCGTCGCCACGCATACCATCGCCAACGGCAAGCTGGTCTGGGTCGAAGGCGACCTGCGCGCCGAACGCGGCGCCGGCCGCTACCTGTCGCGGCCCACCCATCCGCCGTATTTCGAAGCCAACGCCCGCCGTCAGAAACAACGATGACCGCCTGAGCGGTCATCGTTGTATTTGCCTGGCCAGCCCCGGCGAAGCGGGTGCCGGCGGTGCTGCCCGGTCGTTACTTCTGACCCTGCACAGCTACGTACATGTGCGCGGTCGGGGCCCGGCTGCCGGTTTCGACGAAGTCGATGCGCACGAAGCGCGGCGTGCTGATCGTCTGCCCTGGCGTGGCGGTGATGGTCAGCACGTGTGAGGTGCCGTTGACCGGTACATTTTCCAAGCCGTCCACAAACAAGATATCCGGATCGGGTGCCTGGGTGTTGAAGCTGAAGGCAGTCGGGCTGACCGTTACGTTCATACCCGGCGCCTGGTTGACCACCACGTTCCAACTTGTGAAGTCGCCACTGGCAGCCTTCAGCGTGCGGTTCCACTGACAACTGCCGACGCAGTTCATATTGCGCATGCTGGCGATATTGAGTGTTTTCGGGTCGCCGCCAGTGCCCGGATCGGCGGCCAGGAAATTGGTGAAGCTCTCGTCCAGCACGAAGCCGGCCAGCGGCGCCAGATCGACCCGCACCCGTCCGGAGCCGACATCGTCCGGGTCCCAGGCGCTGACCGCATCGTCCTTGAAGCCACTGGTCTTCGCGGTCAGCATCAAGGCCGAGACCACCTCGCTCGGCGACCAGGTCGGCTGCAATGCCCGCACCAGCAGGGCCGAACCGGCCAGGTGCGGCGAGGACATCGAGGTGCCGCTCATCACCGTGTATTCGTTCTGGGCGGCGCCGGCCGCGGCCAGGATGTCGATGCCGGGTCCGGTGATATCCGGCTTGGTGATCGAAGTCAGCGCGTCCGGGCCACGCAGGCTGAAGTTGGCCAGGGTGTCGCCCTGGGTCAGCGGTGGCGCGAAATTGACGGTGATCTCGGTCGGCGCGCTGAGGGTCATGAACGCGCGCAGGGCATCGCCATCGGCCAGGGTGATGCTATAGGCCGGCAGGCTGGCAGCGCCGGTGGACATGGTCAGCGCACCCGCGGCATTGTTGGAGATGATCGCCATCAGCGCGCCGGCCGCCTGGGCGTTGTTGATCTTTTCCTCGAAGCTGCAACTGCCGCGCGGTATCAGCGCAATCGCGTTGTTGAAGACCCCCGCGTCGAAGGCGCCGGTGGCGGTGCAGCCGATCGGATTGGTGCCCGCCTGGCGCAGGATCTGGCCGGACAGCGGCGCACCGACCGGGGTGCCACTGCCCTTGGTCAAGGCGATGTTCTGGGTATTGGCCGGCGGCGTACCCGGACCAACCGTGTCCAGGTCGCCCGGCACCACGAAATTGAAGTCGTGCGAGGAGGCCGCGACGGTCATCACCCAGGGGCCATTGTGGTTGACCGCACCGATCGGGTTGGTGATGGTGGCATTGGTATTGCCGGCCGAAGCCGCGACCACGATGCCGGCTCCGACCGCGTCCAGAAAACTGCGGTCCAGGTCCTGCCAGGGGCTGTTGCCGCCGGAGATCGAGTAGTTGATCACATCCACGCCATCGGCAATGGCATTGTTGATCGAAGCGAGCAGATCGGCGCCCGCGCAGGTATTGGTCTGGCAGCCCTTGTAGGTACGGACCGCGGCACAGGGCGCCACGCCGGACATCTCGGTGAAACCGGCCGGGATCGGTGGGGTCGGCACGGAGGCCGCGGTCAGGCGGTTGCCGGCCGCGGTCGAAGCGGTATGCACACCATGGCCGGTGGAAACGTCTTCTGGGTTGGGACCGACGCAGGCACCGCTGCCATCGGTAACGCTGCAATCGACTGCACTGATATGTTTCGGGTTGCCAGCACTAAAACCACAGCTCGGGTCATTGGCGAATGAAGGATGGTCGAGATTGGTGCCGCCGTCGATGCCACCGAGCACCATGCCTTCACCGCGGGTGCCGGGGATCGCAGGCGGGTTACCCCAGACCACTGGGGCGCCGATGAAAGTCGGGCCGGCAAAGGTATCCAGGTGTTCGAACCCGGCCTTGCGCACGCTGGCTACACCGGCCAGGCTGCGGAGGGCTTCGGCTTCGGCCTCGGTCAATGCCATGGCGGCACCGCTCAGGGTCACCTGGAAACGGTGGGTGGCCGTAGCCGGGCGTGCCAGTCGCGCGCTGATCGCGGCCAGGTGCTGATCCTGGGTCTGTTCGATCTGCTGACGCAGGTCGATTGCCAGCGGGGTCCTGAGGTCGGGCCGGACCGACACGCGCAAGGCTTCCGGCGCCTCGCTGGCGCGCAAGGCTTGCAGCAGTCCGGGTTCGACAAAGCGGACGATATAGCTCTCGGTGGCGGCAGCAGTGGCTTCTAGGCGCGCGTTGGCGGCTACGGAGGTCGCCGGTAGGGCACCGAACAGACCGAGGGAGATGGCCGCCGCCAGGGCATGGGTACGAACGGAATTGCTGCGCATGAGTCCTCCACGAATTGAAAAACGCGACGCGCCGCCGGGTTGCAGCAGCGAAAGCACGAAAGGGGTCGAGGCCGACCGGATTTTGTCGATCAACCAGTGCGCCTTATATCAGCCGCAACCGCAAGACACAAATGCCGACACGGCATTTTGACGGGGAACGGGGAACGGGGAGCGGGGAGCGGGCAACGGGGATTGTGGGAGCGACCGGCAGGTCGCGACAGGGCGACCGAGGCGGCGGTGCTTACGCCGAGTCGCACCCTTGGCGTCGTCCGGATGGCGCCACTGCGGCCCATTCGGGATGCCCGCCGGTTCACCCGTCGGCCAAGGTTGGCAGAGACTCGATGCGAATATCGGCGTCGTGGGCGTGTAGCCAGCGCCGCAAATCGGGGTGCAGGAACCAGGGCAGCACCGCCAGCAGCCGTGGCTGGTCCGGGCGCGATGGTGCAGACGGTCGGTCGCCGCCCTGGTCCGTCTCGACCGAGGCGAGGATGGGCTGGTCCGGATCGTCGAACAGGTACAGCGCGCGCTGGCGCTGCCAGGGCGGAATGCCGTGTTCCTGAAACAATTGCCTGGGCTGACGTTGCGGCCGCTGGTCGGCGATACGCATGCGGTCGCGGCCGGCTGAGGAGCGCACATGGAACACCTGTGGTGGCGCGCCGCCGGTGATCCTCAGGCACCGGTCATCGTAGAGCCGCAGCGGTTGCGCGGTGTTCCATGGGCAATCGACCGGCACGGCAGGCTTGGCGGTTGATAGCGCATACAGTGAATCGCGATAACGGCGTACCTCGGTGTTGCCCCAACGGACCTCCAGGCTGCGACCGGCACCGGCGTGGTCGAGCTGGTGGAGGATTTCGGCCAAAGCCTTGGGTGGTGGCGGGGGCAGCCCGGTGTTGGCCAGCCAGTGCAGCAGCAGGGCCGGGCGGGCAAATGGCGGCAGTTCGGCCAGGGCGGCAAGGGCGAAGCCCTGGCCCGCCGATGGACAGGCGATCTGCAAGCGGCGGTGCAACTCGGCCGTGGCGAAAAAATCGGCGGCGCGCAGATTCCGGGCGCTGTGCGCAAACGCCTGGCTGACCCGCGGCCAGCGGCCGGCCAGCAAAGGCAGCACCTGCCCACGCAGAAAATTGCGGTCCATGCGTGGATCGGCATTGCTAGGGTCCTCGATCCAACGCAGCGCGTGGCGCCGGGCATAGGCAAGGATTTCGGCGCGGGCGACCCCGAGCAGGGGACGCGCCAGGGTCGCCGCGCCCAGCGCGCGGGCCGGTCGCATGGCGGTCAGTCCGGCCGGGCCTGCACCGCGCAGGGCACGCAACAGAAAGGTCTCAGCCTGGTCTTCGGCGTGATGCGCGGTGAGCAGCCAGTCGCCCTCGTGTAGATGGGATTGCATGGCCGCGTAGCGCGCCTTGCGCGCGGCGCCTTCCGGCCCAAGCAGCGTAATGCCATCGACTTCCACCTGCAGCAAACGAATCGGGACACCCAACCGATCGGCGACCTGCTGGCAATGCCTTGCCCATCCGGCGCTGTCCTGGTGCAGTCCATGATCGACATGCACGGCGAGCAGCTCGGGCCGCAACGATTCGACGGTCTGGCTGCTCAGCTCGACGAGGGCATGAAGCAGCACGCTGGAATCCAGGCCGCCACTGTAAGCAACCCAAAGTCTTTCGGCCCGGGCGGGCAGCGATTGCAGGAATTGGCAGAGCGCCGTGGTGACCGCATCGTTCATCCGCCAAGCATGCCAGCAACGATCGGGGCGCGGAACTGCGGCGCGGACCTGGTTGCCGCCGGAATCGGCGAATTATCGACCGGATTCTCGGTAAGCCTGGACGAATATGCGATTATTCTCCGATGCCAGCGACCACCGCACTGTTTCTTCCTGCTTTGATCGTCAATGCAAGCGGCGGGGTTCTGGCGCTCGCGTTTCGGCGCCAGCGGCTGACGCAATTGGTCCTGTTGTTGCTTGCCCTGGTGTTGGCTGGAAACGATGGTGCCGGCGGCCGCAACATGGCAGCGGCCTTGGCCTTTGCGCCCTGGCTGTTACTGCTGGTGGCCTTGATCCCAGAGGCGCGCTGGCGGGCGCGACCACAGTTACTGCTTGGCTTGTTGGCCCTGCTGGCGCTGACCTTGACGCTCAGCGCACCGGCACATGTGCTGGTCGCGGTGTCGCGGCCATTGCGGCAGGCATTGCCCGGTCAACAACCGCTGTTCGGTGCCGCCTTGCTGGCAGCTTTGTCGGCTGTGCCCTGCCTGTGGCGCTGGGTGCGCGGCGGTCAGGTCAGCGAATTCGCCTCGGCTGTGCTGCTGCTGTTGGTCGCGGCGGCCTGGCTGCGCTACTTCCATCCGAACCAGTGGCATGCGCTGCTCGGGCTGGCCGGATTGCTGGCGGTGTTCGCCGTCCTGTTTGGTTCCTACCAAATGGCTTTTATCGATACCCTGTCGCGGCTGCCCAATCGGCGCTCGCTGGACGAAGCGCTGGCGCGACTCGGTCGCGATTACGCGCTGGCCATGGTCGATGTCGATCACTTCAAGCAATTCAACGACAACCACGGCCACGCCGCCGGCGACACGGTGCTGCGCGAGGTCGCGGCGGTGCTCAAGCGCCACGGTGGCGGCAAGGCGTTTCGCTACGGCGGAGAAGAATTCTGTCTGGTCTTCGAAAACCGCAACCCGGCCGATGCTGAACGCGCCTGCGAAGAGGCGCGGCAAAAGCTCGAAGCCCGGCGCATCCGTGTGCTCCCCGAGCTGCGTGGGGCGCGGCGCAAGGCGCGGGTGCAGTACGTTTCGGTGACCGCGAGCTTTGGTCTGGCGATACGAAGCCCGGCGCATGTCCAGCCGGCAGAGGTTCTGGCCAGTGCCGACAAGGCGCTTTACCGAGCCAAGGCGCGGGGCCGCAACCGGGTCGAAGTGGCGCGCTGAACGCTCTGCGCCGCGGCGACCGTCCGCTGCCGCGCAATGGGCGCCTGCAGCGGCGGAAAAGGGTGGCGGCTTCCGCCGGCCTGCCCCCGGCACCCGAATCAGCTGCTGCCGTTGCTCCCTTCCGGGCCTGGCGGAGTTCACAGCCTATCGTCGCGGGGAACCGACAGAAGCCACCATTGAAACTGGCGGAGAGAGAGGGGTGAGGCGCCATGCCTTCGACATGCGTTGAAGCGCATGTCGAATGGTGCCGAACGCCCGGCACGGATGCCGGGCCGGACCGCTGCACCAGGGATGGTTGCTGGCTAAGCATTGCACTTGGCGGAGAGAGAGGGATTCGAACCCTCGATACGGTTTGACCCGTATACACACTTTCCAGGCGTGCTCCTTCAACCACTCGGACATCTCTCCGTACCCCGCAACGCTCCGTACCTTGCAACTCTCCGTACCTAACACCTCTCCGTACCTTGGTAAAACCTGCCACTCCGGCCGCCACCATCCCTGGTGCGCTGCGCCGGACTCGGCGTCCTGCCTCGGCCTTTGTCCGTCCGGGCAGCCGCTCACTTTATCCGTTCTGCCCGCACGACTCAATATCCAGTTTTGCACCATCAGCATCGCTCCAACAGGGTGTGGGGAACCGGGAATGGGGAACGGGAAAGGCCGTCACCCCGGCGAACGCCGGGGCCCAGTGTTGGGGCCTGCCGCAGCCTCCGAAACTGGGTCCCGGCTTGCGCCGGGACGACGGCTCGTCCCACTCCCGTCTCCCAACTCCCAACTCCCGCACAGTCGTAGGATGGGCAAAGGCCGCAGGCCGTGCCCATCGTTCTTGGCAGCGGCGATGATGGGCACGCTGCGCTTTGCCCATCCTACGAAACTCCCGCTTCACGACTCCCGCACAGCGTCATGGCCAATTCAGTCGCCAGCGGCGACACTGGGCTTCCCTGCCAGGCTGCTCGCCCGATGTCGAAACGACCGATTCTGCTGCTGCTGTTGTGCTACCTGCCGCTGGCGCTTGCCGTCGGTGCCGAAAACCCGGCGCGGGCGCGCCTCGATGCCTTCGCCGACGGGCTGGTCGGGCTGACCGGCGAGTTCCGCCAGATCAGCTTTTCGCCCGATGGTGAGGCCGAGGAAGAATCCCATGGCACCCTGGCCTTGCAGGCGCCGCGCCAGTTTCGTTGGCAGTATGCCGATCCCTATCCGCAACTGATCGTCGCCGATGGCGACAACGTCTGGATCTATGACCAGGATATGGAGCAGGTTTCGGTGCGCTCGCAGTCGGCCGAAGAGGCGCAGAGTCCGCTGACCGTGTTGATCGATCGCGGCCAGATGGATCGCGATTATGTGGTCTCTTCTGCACCAGAGCGGGATGGCCTGCAATGGCTGCAACTCGGTTCGCGGGCCAGCGAGCCGAGCTTCAAATCGGTACTGATCGGCTTCGATGCCAAGGGGCCGGCGCGCATGCTAATGATCGACCTACTCGACCATCGCACCGAGTGGCGCTTCTCGAACTGGCGCAAGAACCCGCGGCTCGACAGCAAGTTGTTCCGCTTCACCCCGCCCCAGGGTGTTGATGTGGTCGGTGCGCCGGAGACTGCGAAGGCTACGGTATTCCCGATTCGCGATTGACCCGGCCCGCGGCCGATCTGGCAGACTGGCGCCATGGCCAAACCGCGCTTGCCGCCCCGCGTCGTTCCGCTGAGCAATCCCGTCAGCGATGCCCTGCGCCCGCTCGCCGAGCGCATGCGTCCGCGTGATCTCGACGAGCTGGTCGGCCAGGATCGCCTGCTCGCACCCGGCGCGGCGCTGCGCCAGGCGATCGAAGCCGGGCGCGTGCATTCGATGATTTTGTGGGGACCGCCCGGCTGCGGCAAGACCACCCTGGCGCGGATGCTGGCGCATTATGCCCAGGCCGAATTCGTCGCGCTGTCGGCGGTGCTGACCCATCTGGCCGAAGTGCGGGCGGTACTGGCCGCGGCCGCCGAGCGCTTCGCCGAGGGCCGGCGCACGGTGTTGTTCGTCGATGAGGTACACCGCTTCAACAAGGCCCAGCAGGATGCGTTTCTGCCGCCGATCGAGAACGGCAGCATTGTGCTGGTCGGGGCGACCACCGAAAATCCCAGCTTCGAACTCAACTCGGCGCTGTTGTCGCGCTGTCGCGTACACGTGCTCGATGCGCTGCCGGCCGCGGCCCTGGTGCGCGCCCTGCAACGCGCGCTGGGCGATCGCGAGCGTGGCCTCGGGCAGTTGCAACTCGAAGTTGAGCCGGCCGATCTGGAACTGATCGCGGTCGCCGCCGATGGCGATGTCCGGCGCGCGCTCACCCTGCTCGAAATCGCCGCCGAACTTGCGGTCGCGGGCCGCATCGACCAGGGCGTACTGGCGCAAGTGCTGGCCGATCGGGTGCGGCGCTTCGACAAGGGCGGCGATGCTTTTTACGATCAGATTTCGGCCTTGCACAAGTCGGTGCGCAACTCCCATCCGGATGCCGCGCTGTACTGGATCGCGCGCATGTTCGACGGTGGCTGCGATCCGGCTTATCTGGCGCGGCGACTGCTGCGGATGGCGGTCGAGGACATTGGTCTCGCCGATCCGGCCGCGGTCGAACGCGCGCTCGCCGCCTGGGATGCCTATGAGCGCATGGGCAGCCCCGAGGGCGACCTGGCGCTGGCGCAGATGGCGGTGTATCTGGCCATGGCGCCGAAAAGCAATGCGGTCTACAGCGCATTCAAAGCCGCCGCCGCCGAAGTGCGTGAAACCGGTTCGCTGCCGGTGCCGATCGCCCTGCGCAATGCCCCGACCCGGCTGATGAAGGAACTCGGCCATGGCCGCGGCTACCAGTACGACCCGGACGTCGCCGGCGGCATCGCCTACCAGCAGAAGTGCTTTCCCGAACAACTGGGCGAGCGCGAGTATTACCAGCCGACCGAATCCGGCATCGAAGCCCGCATCAGGACGCGCCTGCAGGAAATTCGTGCTGGGCGCCGCGGACGCTGAGGACGGGAGGATGGGGAACGGGGGACAGGGAACAGGGGAACAGGGGAACAGGGGAACGGGGGAACAGGGGAACGGAGGACGGAGGACGGAGGACGGGATGTCCGTCGCCCCGGCGAACGCCGGGGCCCAGTTTCGGACGCTGCGGTAGACCCCAACACTGGGTCCCGGCGTTCGCCGGGACGACGGCGTTCCCCGTTCCCCGTTCCCCGTTCCCCGTTCCCCGTTCCCCGTTCCCCGTTCCCCGTTCCCCATTCCCCATTCCCCATTCCCCATTCCCCATTCCCCATTCCCCGCTTCCCGCCTCCCGCCTCCCGCCTCACGTTCCGCGCAACAGTTCGAGCAGGTCGGCGCCGTAGCGGGCCAGTTTGGCCTGGCCGATGCCAGAGATTGTGGACAACTGGGCGAGGTCGCTCGGCTGCTGACGGGCGATGGCGTCTAGTGTGCTGTCGTGGAACACCACGAACGCGGGGACGCCGTGTTCGCTCGCGGTTCGTGCCCGCCACTGGCGCAGGCGCTGCAGCAAATCCTGCGCTGGCGCGGGCAGCGTGGCGCCAGAGCTTGTGCCGGCCTTGAGCCGACGGGCTTTGCACGCGCCGCCCGGGGCCGCCGCGCGGACACGAAATGTGCTCTTGCCATTCAGCAAATCACGCGCGCTTTCGTGCAGGCGCAGGGTGCCGGGCAGGTTTGGATTGGCGACCAGCAGGCCCTGGCCGACCAGGCTGCGAAACAGACCGCGCCAAAAGCTTTGCGACTGGCTTTGACCCTTGCCGAACAGCGCCAGGCGATCATGCCCGAACGAGCTGATGCGCTCGCTGGATTTGCCGAGCAGCACGTCGATCACATGCAGCACCCCGAAGCGTTGCCCGGTGCGATAGACCGCGCTCAGTGCCAGCCGCGCCGATTCGCTGGCGTCGACCGTGGTCGGTGGGGTCAGGCAGTTGTCGCAATTGCCGCACGGTGCGATCCGTTCGCCGAAGTAACCGAGCAGGCGCTGGCGCCGACAATCGACGGTTTCGCACAGTTCGACCAGGGCGTCGAGCTTCTGCCGCGACAGGCGTCGGTGCGCTTCGCTGGCTTCGGATTCATCGATCCAGCGTCGTTGCTGCATGATGTCGCCGATGCCATACAGCAACCAGGCTTCGGCCGCTAGACCATCGCGGCCAGCGCGACCGGTCTCCTGGTAATAGCCCTCGATGCTCTTGGGCAGGTCGAGGTGGGCGACGAAGCGCACGTCGGGTTTGTCGATGCCCATGCCGAAGGCGATGGTGGCGACCATGATGATGCCGTCCTCGCTCTGGAACCGCGACTGATTGATCGCGCGTGCGCCACTGTCCATGCCGGCGTGATAGGCCAAGGCCGGAAAACCCTCCTGTACCAACCAGGCCTGCGTCTCATCGACGCTGCGCCGCGACAGGCAGTAGACGATGCCGGCTTGGCCGCGACGCGGTGCAAGGAAATCCAGCAACTGCGCGCTCGGTTTGCTGCTCTTGGCGGCGATCCGGTAGCAGATGTTGGGGCGGTCGAAACTGGCACTGAACAGCCGTGCGTCCTGCAATTGCAGGCGCTCGCGGATGTCGGCGCGGGTGATTTCGTCGGCGGTGGCGGTCAGTGCGATCCGCGGCACCTCGGGAAAACGCTCGTGCAGCACCGAAAGGCCGAGATAATCCGGGCGGAAATCGTGCCCCCACTGACTGACGCAGTGCGCCTCGTCGATCGCGAATAGGGCGATCCGCGCGCGCGCCAAAAGGTCCAGGCAGCGCGCCGTGTTCAGCCGTTCCGGGGCGACGTACAGCAGATCGAGTTCGCCGGCCAGCAAGCGCGACTCGACGGCCGACGCGGCGGCCGCGTCCAGCGTGGAGTTGAGGAAGGCCGCGCGCACATCCAGTTCGCGCAGTGCCGCGACCTGGTCCTGCATCAGCGCGATCAACGGCGATATCACCACCCCACAGCCGGGCCGCAACAGGGCCGGGATCTGGTAGCACAGCGATTTTCCGCCGCCGGTCGGCATCAGCACCATGGCGTCCTGGCCGGCCACCAGGTGGGCGATGATCTCGGCCTGCGGGCCGCGGAATTCCGGGTAGCCAAACACCCGTTGCAGCAGTTCCTGTGCCTGGTCCATAGCCTTGCGTTTGGTCGTTCCGGTCAAAGCCGGCATGGTAGCGGTTGCGGGGATCGGCGCGGGAGGTGGGAGTGGGGAATGGAGAATGGGGAATGGAGAATGGGGAATGGGGAAAGCCGTCGCCCCGGCGAACGCCGGGTCCCAGTGTTGAGGGTTACCGCAGCATCCGAAACTGGGTCCCGGCTTGCGCCGGGACGACGGCTCTTCCCGCCTCCCAAATCCCGCCTCCCGCCTCCCGCCTCCCGACTCCCGACTCCCGACTCCCGACTCCCGACTCCCGCAGAGCCGCCTGCGGTTGTTATGATTCGGCGGTCCGATTTCGCTTGAGGAGAATGCGCGTGCTGGAACTGCTTGCCGCGGGTGGCAAACCGATGATCCCGATTGGGATTGCGGCGGTGTTGGCGCTGGGCATCATCCTCGAACGCTTGTGGTCGCTCAGACTGTCCGAGGTGCTGCCGCCGAACCTGGGTGCCGAGGTCAAGGCCTGGGCCAGCCAGAACCGGCGTTTGGAGGAATCCCACATCAAAGCCTTGGCCGAGAACTCACCGCTCGGCGAGGTGTTCGCGGCGGCGCTGCGCGCGCGCCACCTGGGCCGTGAGGCGATCAAGGAGCGGGTCGAAGACGCCGGCCGCCATGCCATGCACGGGCTGGAACGATTCCTCAATGCGCTCGGCACGATCGCCCTGGTGGCACCACTGCTCGGTTTGCTCGGTACCGTGATCGGGCTAATGAACATGTTCCTGGCGGTGATGACCCACGGCATCGGCGACGCCGCGCAGATGGCCGGCGGCATCGGCGAAGCGCTGGTCTGTACCGCTTCGGGATTGTTCGTGGCGATCCCGGCCTACATCATGCATCGTTATCTGCGCGCGAAGGTGGCGACGCTCGGGGTGGCGATGGAGCGGCAGGTGGTCGATCTGATCGATGCGATCGAACTGGAGCAGCCGGTGCTGACTCCGGCGCGGCGGACGGTGAAATGAAATTCGCCCGGCGCGGCGGCGATGCCGACGAATTCGAGATCAATGTGATCCCGTTGATCGATGTCATGCTGACCCTGCTGATGTTCTTCGTGATGACCGCTACCTTCGAAAGACGTTCGCTGATGCGCGTGCAGTTGCCGGAGGCGGCCAGCGAAACGACAGCGGTCGATCAGCAGAATCTGACCCTGGTGATCGACGCCGACGGCCGCACCTATATCGGCCCGAACGAAGTGGTCAATCCCAGCCTGGACACGATCAAAGCGGCGCTGCTGGCGGCCGCCGGTAACGACCGCGAACGGCAGGTCAGCTTGCGCGCTGATGGTCGCACCCCGCATCAGGCGGTGGTTACCGCGATGGACGCGCTCGGTCAGCTCGGTTTTGCCCGGCTATCGATCGCCACGGTGCCGGGCCAGGCGCAAGGGCAGAAGTGAGCCCGCCCCGCGCCTCCTGGATTGCGACCTGGGGACGGCTACTCGGCTATCTGCGGCCGCACCGCGCACTGGCCGCAGTGGCCGTGTTGGGAATGATCCTGGAGGCGCTGATGGCGGGCGCATTCACCGCGCTGATGAAGCCGATGGTCGACGGCACCTTCGTGCAACGCGACCCGACGGTGATGCGCTGGCTGCCGCTGGCGATCGTGGGTATTTTCCTGGTGCGCGGCAGTGGCGCCTTCGCGGCCGATGTCGGCGCGTCGCGGGTCGGGCGTTCGGTGGTGCTGGCGTTGCGCACCGAGCTGCTCGACAAGTACTTGCGCCTGCCCTCGGCGTGGTTCGACCGCGAAGCCACCGCAGCCATGGTTTCGCGGCTCAATTACAACGCCGAACAGGTCGCGCAGGCGGCCAGCGATGCGGTCAAGATCATGGTCACCGAGGTGCTGACCATCTTCGTGCTGCTGGCGGTGATGCTGGCGCAGAGCGTGCAGTTGACTCTGACCATGGCGGTGATGGCGCCGGTGGTCGGGCTGATCGTGGCGCGGGTCGGCAAGCGCTACCGACGCATCAACCAGAACATCCAGGACGCCTACGCGGCGATGACCCACAGCGCCGAGCAGGCCTTGAACGGCCAGGAAATGGTCAAGGTCTATGCCGCCCGGGCGAGCGAGGTCAAGCGCTTTGCCAGCCAGGCGCGCCGCAATTTCCAACTCAACATGAAAGTTGTTGTGACCCAGGCCGCGAGTACCAGTGTGGTCCAGGTGCTGGCCGCCAGCGCGCTCGCCACGATCGTCTATGTGGCTGGGCGGGCGGCGGTTCGCGATGGCATGACTGCCGGGATGTTCGTCGCCCACATCAGCGCGATGATGGTGATGCTGCCCTCGATCAAGCGGGTGACCAATGTGCAGACCATCACCCAGCGCGGGGTGACCGCGGCGGCCAGCCTGTTCGAGGTGATCGACGCCGAGGAAGAAGTCGATACCGGCACGCGCCCCTTGGCGCGTGCGCGCGGCGAGATCGTGTTCGATCGGGTCGGATTCCGTTATCCAGGGACCGAACGACAAGTGCTCGATCGGATCGATCTCTGCATCCCGCCAGGCAGCCTGACCGCCATCGTCGGTCGTTCCGGCAGTGGCAAGAGCACGCTGCTGCGGCTGCTGCCGCGTTTCTATCAGCCGGTCAGCGGCCGGGTACTGTTGGATGGCATCGACATCAACGATTACGCGCTGGCCGATCTACGCCGCCAGATCGCCGTGGTCAGCCAGAACGTGGTGTTGTTCGACGACAGCGTGGCCAACAATATCGCCTTCGGCTGCAACGCTGGGTCTGACCCGCAACAGATCGAAGCGGCGGCCGCGGCGGCCAATGCGCTGGATTTTATCCGCGCTTTGCCGCAGGGATTCGCGACCCGCATCGGCGATCGCGGCGTGTTGCTGTCCGGCGGCCAGCGCCAGCGCCTGGCGATCGCGCGCGCGATCCTGAAGGATGCCCCGATCCTGATCCTCGACGAAGCCACCGCCGCGCTCGACACCGAATCCGAACGCCTGATCCAGCAGGCACTGGATCGCATCTTTGTCGGTCGCACTGCCCTGGTCATCGCGCACCGACTGTCGACCATCGAGCACGCCGACCAAGTCGTGGTGCTGGACCAGGGGCAGATCCTGGAGGTAGGCAGGCACACGCAGTTGCTTGCGCAGGGAGGCGCCTACGCCCGATTGCACGGAATGGACGTGGCGGCACCCACCGTCGCACAGACGCTGGCATGAGGCCCTGGCGCAGCCAGTTGGGCGACTGGTTGCAGGCGCGCTGGTACCAGCAGGCGCCGGTGCCCTGGTGGCTGGGCGGGCTGGAATCGCTGTACCGGATCGCGCTCGGCCTGCGCCGCCATGCCTACGCCAGCGGGTGGCTGCGCTCGACCCGGCTGGCGGTACCGGTGCTGGTGGTCGGCAATCTGACCGTCGGTGGAACCGGCAAGACCCCGTTGGTCGCGCTGCTGGCCCGTGAACTCAGCGATCGTGCCTGGCGACCCGGTATCGTCCTGCGTGGTTATGGCGCCGCGGGACGTGCCCGCTTGCTGCCGCCGACCGCGCGTCCGGAAGAATTCGGCGACGAAGCGGTGTGGCTGGCGCGGACCACGGGCTGTCCGGTCGCGGTCGGTGCCGATCGGGTCGGCGCTGCGCGCCTGCTGATCGCCCAGGGCTGCGACCTGGTGTTGAGCGATGACGGCTTGCAGCACTGGGCGCTGGCGCGCGATATCGAAGTGCTGGTGATCGATGGCGAGCGCCGCTTCGGCAATGGCCGACTGCTTCCGGCCGGTCCCTTACGCGAACCCGCGCAGCGCGCCGAGCGGGTCGATTACCGGGTGGTCAACGGTGGCTCAGCCGGCGTCGGCGAAATTCCCATGCGGGTGGCCGCGCGTGTGGCCGTGCGTCTCGGTGAACTGGGCCCGCCGCTGCCGCTTGCGCACTGGCGCGGCCAGCGTGTACACGCGGTCGCCGGGATTGGTCATCCCGAACGGTACTTCCGCATGCTGGAATCCCTGGGCCTGCAGGTTGATCGACAGCCGTGGCCGGATCATCATCGCTTCGATGGATCGGAGTGCCGGTTCGACGACGATGCTCCGGTTCTGGTCACCGAAAAGGACGCAGTCAAGCTCGCACAGTTTGCCTGCGACCGGGTCTACGCGGTGCCGATCGAACTGGAATTGCCGCCCCCCTGGATCGATCAGATCCAACAAACACTGTTTGCGATCAGGGCCACTGCCGATGACAAAACCGATTGAGTTTGTGGTGGCCATTCCGGCCCGGTTCGGCTCGACCCGTCTGCCGGGCAAGCCGCTCTGCGACATCGGCGGACAGAGCATGATCGCGCGCGTGGTCGCGCGCGCGGTGCAGTCCGGGGCCCGTGCCGTGGTGGTCGCCACCGACGACGCGCGCATTGTCGCTGCCTTGCACGACAGTCCGGCGCGGGTGCTGCTGACCCGTGCCGATCACCGTTCCGGCAGCGACCGACTGGCCGAAGCCGCTGATCTGTGTGGCTGGCCGGATGCCACCGTGGTGGTCAATCTGCAGGGCGACGAGCCGTTCGCGCCGCCGGCCGGCATCCGCGCCGTGGCCGAACTTCTGCTGCGGGCAGACACCCCGATGGCGACCCTGTGTACGCCGATCGACTCCGCCGAACATCTGTTTTCTCCGCATACGGTCAAGGTCATCGGCGATGCCAACGGACATGCTTTGTACTTCAGCCGCGCGCCGATCCCGTTCGCGCGCGATGCCTTTGCGGCCGCACCAGGGGAACTGCCTGCGGGCGTGCGCTACCTGCGCCACCTCGGCATCTATGCCTATCGGGCCGGATTCCTGCGCCGCTTCGCAGCAATGCCGCAATCGGACCTGGAACGGATCGAATCGCTGGAGCAGTTGCGCGCGATCGAGGCCGGTGTGCCAATCGCCCTGGCGGAGACACCGTTCGCGTTCCCGCCCGGCGTCGACACCGAAGCCGACCTGCAACGGGCGATCAGAGGACTGAGGACTGAAGACTGAGGACCGAGGTCAGAAGACTGAGGACAGAAGACGGAAAGGATCGTCGCCCCGGCGGAGGCCGGGGCCCAGTCCCGACCTTGCCGAAATCGTCCGGCACTGGGTCCCGGGTTCAGGGGACTGAGGACAGGGGACCGAGGTCAGAGGACTGAGGACAGAAGACGGAAAGGATCGTCGCCCCGGCGGAGGCCGGGGCCCAGTCCCGACCTTGCCGAAATCGTCCGGCACTGGGTCCCGGCTTGCGCCGGGACGACGGGCTTTGCGGTTCTCGGTCCCCCATTCCCGACTCCGCACCGTTGCGCTTCGCTGCTCTCGGCACAACCTATTTCCGCTCCCGGCTCCCGGCCCACCGCAATCACAGTTCGTAGGCGGTTTCGCCGTGGGCGCTGATGTCCAGGCCCTCGCGTTCGGCTTCCTGCGGCACGCGCAGGCCGACCGTCCAGTCGGCGACCTTGAACGCGAACCAGGCGACCGCGCCGGACCAGGCCAGGGTCAGCGCTACCGCCTCGGCCTGGATCAGCACCTGGCTGGCGATCGAATAATCGCTGCTGGCGGCATCGGCCAGATAGTCCCAGATGCCGCTGCCGCCAAGCGCGGGTGCGGCGAACACGCCGGTCAGCAGGGCACCGACGATGCCGCCTACGCCATGAACGCCGAATACGTCCAGGGCATCGTCGGCGCCGAGCAGACGCTTCAGGCCGGTCACCCCCCACAGGCAGGCCAGCCCGCCGACCAGGCCGATGATCAGCGCACCACCGAGGCTGACGAAGCCGGCCGCCGGGGTAATCGCGACCAGGCCGGCAACCGCGCCGGAGGCCGCGCCGAGCATCGACGGCTTGCCCTTGCCGATCCATTCGCCAGCCAGCCAGGCCAGGATCGCCGCGGCCGGCGCGACCAGGGTGTTGGCGAAGGCCAGTGCGGCGGTGCCGTTGGCTTCCAGAGCGGAGCCGGCATTGAAGCCGAACCAGCCGACCCAGAGCATCGAGGCGCCGGTCATGGTCAGGCCGAGGTTGTGCGGCTTGATCGCCTCGCGGCCATAGCCGACCCGTTTGCCGACCAGGTAGGCGCCGACCAGACCGGCGACAGCGGCATTGATGTGGACCACAGTGCCGCCAGCAAAGTCGAGTGCGCCGAGGGCGAACAGAAAGCCGGAATCGGCAGTCGCACTGGCCGCTGCTGCGGCGTCGGTGTAGGCGTCCGGGCCGGGGAAGAACCAGACCATGTGCGCCATCGGGGTGTAGGCCAGGGTGAACCAGATCAAGGTGAACACCAGCACCGCGGAAAAGCGCATGCGTTCGGCAAAGGCGCCGACGATCAGCGCGCAGGTGATCGCCGCGAATGCCGCCTGGAAGGCGAAGAACACCAGTTCCGGGATCACCACGCCGCGCGAGAAGGTGCCGGTCAGGGCGGAGGCGTCCAGACCCGCCATCAGCAGTCGTCCGCCGCCGCCGACGAAGGCATTGCCGCTGCTGAACGCCAGGCTGTAGCCGTACAAGGTCCACAGCACGGTGACCAGGGCGAACACCACCACGCACTGCATCAGCACCGACAGAAGATTCTTGCTGCGCACCAGCCCGCCATAGAACAGGCCGAGGCCGGGCAGGGTCATGAAGATCACGATCGCGGTGGCGAGCAGCAGCCAGGCGACATCGCCCTTGTTCGGACTGGCGGTATCGGCCAGGACCAGTGCGGGCAGGGTCAATAGGGAGGTGGCCAGGGCCAGGCGCGGCAGACGGCGTTCGGGCAGAGCAATTGGGTTGGTCATGGGGATCGTCCTCAGATCGCGTCGTTATCGAGTTCGCCGGTGCGGATACGGATCACCGTATCGACCGAGCTGACAAATACCTTGCCGTCGCCGACCTTGCCGGTGCGGGCGGCGCCCTGGACTGCTTCCAGGGCGGCGTCCAGCAACTGGTCCGGGAGCACCGCTTCGATCTTGATCTTGGGCAGGAAGTCGACCACGTACTCGGCGCCTCGATACAGCTCGGTATGGCCCTTCTGGCGACCGTAGCCCTTGACCTCGGTCACGGTCAGGCCATTGACGCCAGCTTCGGACAGGGCCTCGCGGACCTCGTCCAGTTTGAAATTTCGAATGATCGCGGTGATCAGTTTCATGCCTTGGCTCTCCGATGGCAGACGAAGTGGCGCCGCCGCCGGCCGGGCCAGAAAACCCGGGCAAACGAAAGCACTCGGGAGATCGGCATGGCAAGTCGCGTGCCAGGAAATAACGGCGCTTTCACACCTAAACAGTGCAGCAAGCTGAACTAAATATCCCAACAGGGTGCAAATCGCCACGAAAGTGCTTGTACGTGGTGCGTATAGCCACGGATGATCGCGCTACCCGATCCCAGCGGAAAGCAGGACAGAGGACAGAGGACAGAGGACAGAGGACAGCAAAGGCCGTCGTCCCGGCGAACGCCGGGACCCAGTGCTGAAGGACTCGGCAAGGTCGGGACTGGGCCCCGGCGTTCGCCGGGGCGACGGCGCTTTTGATTCCCCGCTCCCCGTTCCCCAACCCCCAATCCCCAATCCCCAACCCCCAACCCCCAACCCCCAACCCCCGTTCCCCGTTCCCCGTTCCCCGTTCCCCAATCCCCAATCCCCCTCCGATCCAATGCTGCAAGCCAAACTCGAATAAAC
>JBFXKH010000010.1:0-43361 GCA_050173995.1 Lysobacterales bacterium
CCACAGCGTGTACACCACCATCGGAATCATCACCCCGAGAAACAGCAGCAGGAACGGGTTGTCCAGCAACTGCTGCATCATCGGCACTTTTTCGCCTTGCACTTCGTTCTCGCTCATGGCCAACCTCCGCACTGTGATGGGACCGGAACCGGACCGCCGCGGCGATCACGCGGCATGATCGGCCGCGGCCGCTGCCGTGCGCGCTGATCTAGGTCAAACCGGGTCCAGATTTCGCCCCGGCGGGCCAAACGCCTGCGACCGGCACCCTGCCCAGCAACGCGCTCGCGTTGCTGGCGCCAACGCGGCCGCTTGACCGCAGTCAAGGCCGCAATCGGCCCGGCCTGCGAACATGCCGCGCGACCCAGTCAGCCCCGCCGAACATGCCGATTGCCGAACTGCTTCCGCACCTGAATGCCAGCCTCAACGGCCTGGCCGCGGCCCTGCTGGTGCTGGCGCGGCTACGCATCCACCAGCGCCGCATCGCCGAGCACCGCTGGGCCATGCTCGCCGCGCTCGCGGTGTCCACGCTTTTTCTGGTCGGCTACATCGCCTACCACTACGCCGCCCCGATCTTTGTGTTTCGCGGCCAAGGCCTGATCCGGCCGATCTACTACGCCCTGCTGGTAAGCCACGTCGTACTCGCCGCCCTGGCCCTGCCACTGATCCTCACCACCGCCTGGCTGGGCCTGCACCGCCGCGACCCCCACCACCGCCGCTGGGCACGCATCACCTGGCCGCTGTGGATGTACGTCTCCCTGTCCGGCGTCGTCGTCTACCTGCTGCTCTACCACGTCAAGGGACCCGGAACGTAGCGCGGACAAGCGCAGAATGTAGGGTGGATAAGCGCAGCGCATCCACCGTCCAGAGGACAGAGGACAGAAGACAGACGACAGAAGACCGAGGCCAGGGGACAGAAGACCGGTGACAGCAACAGCCGTCGCCCCGGCGGAAGCCGGGGCCCAGTGCCGAATGCGGCAGACCGGCCAAAAGCACTGGGTCCCGGGTTCGCCGGGACGACGGCCTTTGCTGTCTTCTATCCTCTGTCATCCGTCCTCTGAAACTGGCGGAAGCCGGGGCCCAGTGCCGAATGCGGCAGACCGGCCAAAAGCACTGGGTCCCGGGTTCGCCGGGACGACGGCCTTTGCTGTCTTCTATCCTCTGTCATCCGTCCTCTGAAACTGGCGGAAGCCGGGGCCCAGTGCCGGATGCGGCAGAACGGTCAAAAGCACTGGATCCCGGCTTCCGCCGGGACGACGCATCGATCGATCGGCCCGCCCAGATCAGCGGTGTCCGCCGCCAGTCATCCCGTCCAATCCTTCGTTGCATGTAACGGGTCCATTCGTTAGAGTGTTGCATGTAACCGCTTCTTGGGTCGGACCATGGCAAGGACACCCGTCAACACACGCGTTCAAAAGCACCGCGATGCGCTGCGCCGGGCTGGCCTGCGTCCGGTTCAACTTTGGGTGCCCGACACGCGACAGCCGGATTTTGCCGCGGCGTGTCGTCGCCAGTCGCGTCTGGTCGCGCAAGCGGACCGGGACGACCTGTCCATGCAGGCGTTGATGCTTGAATCTTCGGCGAACGTGGACGGCTGGACCGCATGATGCGGGGCGACCTGGTAACCATCGCCGTGCAAGGCGACTTCGGCAAACCACGACCCGCCCTGGTGATCCAGGCCGATCTTTTCGGTGAGCACGCCACCGTTACCGTGCTGCCAGTGACCAGCACCCTGCTGGACGCGCCGCTGCTGCGTATCACTGTTCAGCCAAGCGCAGAAAATGCTTTGCAGAAAGCCTCGCAGGTGATGATCGACAAAGCCGTCACCGTGCGACGCGACAAGCTGGGTCAGGTCATGGGGCGCATCGACGCGAATACGCTGGTCGAGGTAGAGCGGTGCCTGGCCGTCTTCCTGGGAATTGCCAGGTAGCCAGGGCTCGGCTGGCGGAGGTGAAAAAGTCATGAAGCACCGCGATCTCAAAAAGGCGGCACTGCGCCGCGTCGGAGTTCAGGCTGAGTACCAAGCGCTCGCGCCGGAATTCGAACTGCTCCGGCAGATGCTTCGCGCTCGTACCACGGCTGGCCTCAGCCAAGCCGAAGTGGCAAAGCCCCTTGCCGCTCCGCCGCGCTGCGATTAGCCTGTGCGATCGGGCGCGATGCCGCCATGCGCAAGGAATTTCGATGAAACTTCGTACTGCCCCGCTCGCCTTCGCCATTGCGGCGATCCTTGCTGGCTGCCACAGCAAGTCGGTTGTGAACCCGGCGGCGCCGTCGATCGGCGATCAGCCCAGCGCCGAGCAGGCCGATCGCTTGGTTTCCACGGTGAATGCGCGGCTGCGCACGGACTACCCGGAACAGGCCGCGGCGCAGTGGCTGTCGGCCACCTACATCACCCCGGATTCGCAACGGATCGCGGCCAAGGCCAATGAACGCGCATTGGCCGAGTTGAAGCGCAATGTCGAACAGGCGGCCGCCTTCGATGGCGTGAGCCTGTCGACCGAAACCCGGCGCGCACTCGATCTGCTCAAACTTTCGACCGCGATGCCGGCGCCGAAAGATCCGGCCCGGCTGGCCCGGCTGACCACGCTCGCGGCCAAGATGGAAGGCGCCTACGGGGCCGGCAAGTACTGCCGCGATGGCGAAAGCGGCGACCAGTGCCGCGACCTGATCCAGTTGTCCGAAGTGTTGGCCAGTCATCAGGATTACGACGCACAGCTCGACGCCTGGACCGGCTGGCACAAGGTCGCCCGGCCGATGCGCGCCGATTACCAGGAATTCGCCGGCCTGATCAACGAAGGCGCGCGCGAGATCGGCTTCGCCGATGTCGGCGAGATGTGGCGCGCCGGCTACGACATGAGCCCGGCCGAGTTCGAGATCGAGGCCGATCGCCTGTGGGGCCAGGTCGAGCCGCTGTATGAGCAACTGCACTGCTATGTACGCGGCCGGCTGCAACAGAAATACGGCGAGCGCGGCAGCGTCGGCGGCATGATTCCGGCCCACCTGACCGGCAATATGTGGGCGCAGCAGTGGGGCAATATCTATGACTTGGTCGAGCCCTATCCGGGCGTCAGCAGCCTGGATGTCGGCGCCGCGCTGAAGCGTGAACGCGATGCCGATGCCTCCGCCAGGCTGGCCGCCGCGGGCAGCGTAAGCGAAGCCGAGAAGATCGAGATCGCCCGCCACGTCGATCTTGACTACGCCAAGAAAATGACCGCCCGCGCCGAGGACTTTTATGTCTCGCTGGGCATGCCCAAGCTGCCGGCATCGTTTTGGGAGCGCGCCCAGTTCATCCAGCCGCGCGACCGCGACGTGGACTGCCACGCCAGCGCCTGGGACATGGACTTCAATGGCGACGTGCGCATCAAGATGTGCATAGCGCCGAACGAAGACGAGTTCACCACGATCTACCATGAACTCGGCCACGTTTATTACTACCTGGCCTACAACGCGCTGCCGCCGTTGTTCCAGAACGGCGCCCACGACGGCTTTCACGAGGCAATCGGCGACACCACGGTGCTGTCGCTGACGCCGGGCTATCTGCACAGCATCGGCCTGGCCGGCGCCCCGGCAGTGAGCCATGAAGCGGTGATCAACGAGCAGATGAAGCTGGCCTTGGACAAGATTGCCTTCCTGCCGTTCGGCAAGCTGATCGACCAGTGGCGCTGGGGGGTGTTTTCCGGAAAGATCGACCCGGGGCATTACAACCAGGCCTGGTGGGATCTACGCGCCAAATACCAGGGCGTGGCCCCGGTGGTGGCGCGTAGCGAAGCCGATTTCGATCCGGGCGCCAAATACCATGTACCCAGCAACACCCCGTACACCCGCTACTTCCTGGCGCATATCCTGCAGTTCCAGTTCCAGCGCGCGCTGTGTCAGGCGGCCGGCTACCAGGGCCCGCTGCACGCGTGCTCGATCTACGGCAACCAGGCCGCCGGCCAGCGTTATTGGGCGATGCTGCAAAAAGGCGCATCGCAACCCTGGCAGCAGACCCTGAAGGAAATCACCGGCAGCGAGCAGATGGACGCCAGCGCGATCATCGACTACTTCGCCCCGCTGATGACCTGGCTCGAACAGCACAACCAGGGCCAGAGCTGCGGCTGGCGTTCAAAAGGCTGAGCCGTAGGATGGGTAAAGCCGCAGGTCCGTAGGATGGGTAGAGCGTAGCGGTGTTTAACGGCGGAGCCGGTCAACCCATCAAGCCCGGAGCGAACTCATCAATCCAGCCCAAAGGATGGGTAGAGCCGCAGGCGTAGCCCGGAATGACCAGCTCCGCTGTTGACAGCCGCTGCGCTGCATCCGGGCTACTTCTGCTTCTACGTCGCGGCCAGCCGGCGGCGTTTGGGAAAGCCGACCAGGCGCCCGGCTTCCTCGTCCCATAGCTTCAGCCGCGCGCAGCGCAGGCTGGTCCACAGCGTCAGCCGTGGGGCGATCTGCAGCAACGGGCTGGACTCGAACGCTTCGCGCAGCCGGTAGTTGGGGATGCGGCTGGCCAGATGGTGGATATGGTGATAGCCGATGTTGCCGGTGAACCAGTGCAGCCAGCGCGGCAGATCGAAATAGGAACTGCCGCGCACGGCGGCATCGGCCGCGTCCCACTCACCATCGCGCCGCCAATAGGCACCCTCGAACTGGTGCTGGCAGTAGAACAGCCAGACCCCGACCGCACCGGCGATCAGCACGATCGGCAGGTGCACCAGCAACACTGTCTGCCAGCCAATTTGATAGGCGATCAAACCACCGACCAGCAGCAGCAGCACATTGTTGGTCATCACACTGCGCCACTCGCGCCGGAACGACAACGGCAGATCGAACGGCAGCCGGTGCTTGATAACGAACTGCCAGACCGGACCCAGGCCGAGCATCACCGCCGGATGCCGATACAGGCGATAGGCCAGCCGCTGCCACCAAGGCTTGGCCTGGTACTCGCTGACCGTCAAGGTATCGATGTCGCCAATCTCTCGTCGGTCCAGATTACCCGAGGTGCCGTGGTGCAGGTTGTGGGTTTTTTTCCAGTAGCCATACGGGAACAGGGTTAGCAGGCCCAGGAACGATCCGATCAGGTCGTTCAGCCGCTGACTGCCCAGGAACGAACCGTGCCCGCAGTCGTGCTGGATGATGAACATGCGCACATACAGGCCAGCGGTGGGTATCGCCAAAAGCAGGGTGTAACCGTAGCCCCAGTCGATGCTTTTCGCCATCAGCGCCCAAAGCAGCAGGAACGACGGCAGGGTATTGACCAACTGCCAGACCGCGCGCGGCCACTGCGGCTTGGCGAAGGCGTTGCAAAGCTGACGCAGCAGCGAAGCTGGGATGAAATCTGCGGATGGGTTCAAGAGTAGCTCCTGGTATCTGCTTCATTGTCACGGCGCGACAGGCACTTGGCAATGCCGATTCCTGCGGCCAACTGAATGAACTTGTGTCCAATCGGTAAGACCTGAACCGCTTTCTCGCCGTTGCTGGCCCGGACAATCGACCCAGGCATCGCAGCCGGCATTTCATCAACTTTTATGACCGCCCTCACTTGTCAGCTCCACGCCAAGAGCAGACACTCGGGCTTTCCCCCATGCAGGAATCGACCATGGCCGCCAGCACTGAAACCGTTGCCACCGAGCAATCCGCGTTGCGCACCGATCAAAGCGTTGCCAAGAACCTGTTCTTCGGGGAGATCGTCGAAGAGAATCTGTTTCCGTATCCCAAGATTCGCGAGCGCGATCGGGAAATGCTCGGCGCCATGGTCGAGGCAATCGACGACTTCTTGAAGGACAAGCACGCCGAGCTCAAGCAATGGGACAAGGACGCCGAGCAACCGGCCGAATTCGTCCAGGCGCTGCGCGACATGGGTCTGTTCGGGCTGATCATTCCCGAGGCGCACGGCGGGCTGGAGCTTAGCAACGCCGGCTACGCCCGGGTGCTGTCTGCAAGCAGCGGGCACGACAGTTCGGTCTCGCTGACCATCGGCGCGCACAGTTCGATCGGCATGAAGGGCGTGCTGCTGTTCGGTACCGAGCAACAGAAAGCGCGGTATCTGCCGCAGTTGGCCAGCGGTGAATTGATCGCGGCCTTTTGTTTGACCGAATCCGGCGCCGGTTCGGATGCGGCTTCGGTGCGCACCAAGGCGGTCCGCAATGCCGACGGCAGTTGGCTGTTGAACGGCGAAAAGACCTGGATCACCAATGGCGGTATCGCCGGTTTCTACACGGTGTTTGCACGCACCGACACGCCGGAAGGCAAGATGAGCGCTTTTCTGGTCGAGGCCGCCTGGCCTGGCGTCAGCCACGGGCCGCACGAAGACAAGCACGGCATCCGTGCCTCGAACACCGCAACCGTGGCCTTCAGCGACGTGCGCGTGCCGGCGGAAAACCTGCTCGGCGAGGTCGGCAAGGGCTTCAAGGTGGCGATGGCGATTTTGAACAACGGCCGCACCGGACTCGGCGGCGGCGCGGTCGGCGGGATGAAATCGCTGATCCGGCTGGCCACCCAGCAGGCCAAGGACCGCAAACAATTCGGCCGGCCGATCGCTGATTTCGGCCTGGTCCGCGAGAAGATCGCGCAGATGACCATCGACTGCTTCGCCGCCGAAAGCGCGGTGTGGATGGTCGCGCACTACATCGATTCCGGTTGCGAGGACTATTCGACCGAAGCGGCGATGAGCAAGATATTCGCCAGCGAGGCGATCCAGCGCGCGTCCTACGAAGCCTTCCAGATCGCCGCCGGCAACGGCTACATGAAGGAATTTCCGTACGAACAAATCAGCCGCGACGCGCGCATCCTGTCGATCTTCGAGGGCACCAACGAAATCCTGCGCCTGTACATCGCGCTGTCCGGCTTGAAGGATGTCGGCACCACGCTGGCCAGCCTGAAGTCGGCGATCGGCGACATCTTCAACAACCCGATCAAGGGCTTTGGCGTGCTCGGCGGCTACGCCAGCCGGCGCGCCCGCGAGGCCACCGGGATCGGCACCGACCGCATCATCCGCAACCTGCACCCGCAACTGCGCAAGGCGGCGCTGATCTACGAAAAGTACGTGGTCGAGTTGTCCGCCCTGTCCGACCAGTTGCTGCGCAAGGTCGGGCGCAGCATCACCGACCACCAGCATCAGCAGAAGCGCCTGGCCGATATCGCCATCGATCTGTTTGTCGGCCTGTGCGTGCTGTCGCGCGCCGACAGCCTGCTCCGCGAACAACACCCAGCGGCGAGCAGCGCGGTCAGCATCGCCGAGACCTTCACCCGCCAGGCGCGGCGGCGCATGGCGCGCAACGTGCGCGGCGTCAGCCACAACGAGGACGCCGCGATCGAGCGCCTGGCCGAGACCATCCTCGACAGCGGCCGCTATCTGTGGGACGTGATCTGAGCCGCCGGCTGGCCATGACATTGGTTGGGTTGGGCGCAGCGAAACCAGGGGCTAGAGGTTAGGGGCTAGGGGCTAGAGGTTAGGGGCTAAAAACGGGGCGGCGCATAGGTTGTGCTGAGCGCAGCGAAGTTAGAGGCTAGGGACTAGAGGCTAGGGGCTAGGGGCTAGAGAAAGTCCCGCCTTTAGCCCCTAGCCTCTAGTCCCTAGCCCCTGGCTTTGTTGCACTTCGCTGCGCTCAGCACAACCTATGCTGCTGACCCGTGCGGAGGGCGACCCAACGGGTCGCCCCTACGCGCTTCCCCGTTCCCCGTTCCCCCAATCAGGCAATCATCTGCAACTGCGGCCAGCGCGCCGATACGCTGCGGACGATGCCGGCGGCATCCAGGCCGACTTCGGCGAGCAGTTCATCGCGGCTCATGTGTTCCAGCCAGGCATCGGGTAGACCCAAGTGCAGGATCGGTAAGCTCACCGCGTTTTCGGCCAGCAGTTCGGCCACCGCCGAGCCGGCGCCACCCATGATTACATTATCCTCGATGGTGACCAGGCCCTCGTGGCTGCGCGCCAGTTCGAGCACCAGATCGCGATCGAGTGGCTTGACGAAGCGCATATTGACCAAGCTGGCGCCGAGTTGCAGCGCCGCCTGTTCGGCGGCCGCGACCACCGCGCCGAAAGCGAGCAGCGCGACCCGCCGCCCGCGCCGCCGCAGTTCCGCCTTGCCGATCGGCAGCGTGGCGAGTTCGGCACTAACCGCCACGCCCGGACCGGTGCCGCGCGGGTAGCGCACCGCGGCCGGGCCGGCATGCTGAAATCCTGTGCTGAGCATCTGCCGGCACTCGTTCTCGTCGGCTGGCGCCATCAGCACCATATTCGGAATCGCGCGCAGGAACGACAGGTCGAAGCTGCCGGCGTGGGTGGCGCCGTCCGGTCCGACCACGCCACCGCGATCGAGTGCGAACAAGACGTCGAGATTCTGTAACGCCACGTCGTGGATCAGTTGGTCGTAGCCGCGCTGCAGGAAGGTCGAATAAATCGCGACCACCGGCTTCATGCCCTCGACCGCCATGCCCGCGGCCAGGGTCACCGCGTGCTGCTCGGCGATCGCCACATCGAAATAGCGCTCGGGGAATTCCTGCGAGAAGCGCACCAGCCCGGAGCCCTCGCGCATCGCCGGGGTGATTGCCAGCAGGCGCGGGTCGGCCGCGGCCATGTCGCACAGCCAGTCGCCAAATACTTCGGTGTAGCTTTGCCGGGTCGGTTTGGCCTTCTGTTTCACCCCAACATCAGGATCGAACGGGCCGACCGCGTGGTAGCCGATCTGGTCGTTCTCGGCGTGCGGGTAGCCCTTGCCCTTGGTGGTGATGACATGCAGCAACTGTTGGCCACCGAGTCCGCGCAGGGTGCGCAGCGCCGGGACCAGCGCGCCCAGGTCGTGGCCATCGATCGGGCCGGTGTAGTGAAAACCCATTTCCTCGAACAGCGCCGAGGGCACGAACATGCCCTTGGCGTGCTCCTCCCAGCGACGCAGGAAGCGCGCCAGGGCGTTTCGCCTTCCGACCAGGCGCTTGCCGCCCTCGCGGATCGCGTTGAGCGTGCCGCTGGCCATCATCCGCCCGAGCATGCGGGTCAGGCCGCCGACATTTTCCGAAATCGACATGCGGTTGTCGTTCAGGATCACCAGCAGGTTCGGTGGCGGGTCCATGCCGCCGGCGTGGTTCAGTGCCTCGTAGGCGAGGCCAGCGGTCATCGCGCCATCGCCGATCACCGCCACCACGTGGCGCGGATCGCCGCGCTGGGCGAGCCCGATCGCCATGCCCAGGGCGGCCGAAATCGAGGTCGAGGAATGGCCGACGCCGAAAGTGTCGTACGCGCTTTCCTCGCGACGCGGAAACGGCGCCAGGCCATTGCGCTGCTTGATGGTGTGGATCAGATCGCGGCGACCGGTGAGGATCTTGTGTGGATAACACTGGTGCCCGACATCCCAGACCAAACGGTCGGTCGGCGTATCGAACAGATAATGCAGGGCGATAGTCAGTTCGATCACGCCGAGGCCAGCGCCGAAATGGCCCCCGACCTGGGCAACTTGTTCGATCAGATAGTCGCGCAATTCGGCGGCGATCGTCGGCAGCTCGGATTCTTCCGCCTGACGAAGATCGGCGGGAATCTGGATGCCGGACAGATGCGGATAGCGGCTGGGGTCGATGCTCATACGCCCATTGTCGGAGTAGCCCGCGCGCACCGCAACCAGCAACGCAGGTTCGCCCGCGCCCTGCCCGCTTTCAACCCGTCGCCGGACACCCGGAACAGACGCCGGCCGCGACCGGCCCCAGCGCCGATCGCTTGCATCGGCAAGGGTATCGGTCATGGCTGGCCTTCATCTGTCTGAACTGGCTGCAACCGGTTTCGGCGATGGGTCCGGAAATCAGCGGCGGTTCAGCGCCATCCCGCACACTGGCGGCACGTCCTCAGGAGGGGCGCATCATGAGCACATTCAACCGCTTGGTTTCCGTTCTTGGTCTGGCCCTGCTTGGCTCCTTTGCGTTCAGTGCGCCGGCACAAGCCGGACGCGATCATGTCAGCGTCAGCCTTCACGGTGGCGGTTATGGCGGCGGTTATGGCGGCGGCTATGCCGTTGGCTTGACTAGCCACGGCGGACGCGGCCACCACGGCCATCGCGGCGGCGGAACCTACCTTTCGCTTGGTTACAATGGCGGTTACGCCTACCCATCCTACGGTTATGGCTATCCGAGCTACAGCCACGGCGGCTATAGCTCCGGCTACGGCCATTCCTACCGCAGCCACAGCTACCCGCGGGGCTACGGCTATCGGCCGCGCTACGACAATGGCCACTACAACTACCGCGGCTATGACCGCCCGCGCTCGCACAGCTATCGCGGCGACTCCCATCGCTCCAGCCGCGGTCATTCCGGATCGCGTCGCTACTACGATGGCGGTCGTGGCCACTCCCGCGGCGACCGCCGGCACAGCAACCACGACCGGCGCCGTTGAATACCGAAGTGCGTCGGGTTGGCAAACCCGCAGCAGCAACCCACAAACCCGGCCTCGCGCCGGGTTTGTGCCATTGGCGGCAAGAAAAAACCGCTTGCGCGGCCCGAATCGCTCAACGCAACTTCAATGCATCGCGGATCTCGGTCAACAATTTCACTTCGACCGACGGCTCGACTGGCGCAGCCTCTTCCTCGACCGGTTTGCTCTGCAGGCGGTTGATCGCCTTGATCACCACGAAAATGACGAAGGCCACGATCAGAAAGTCGATGCTGGCCTGCACCAGGGCGCCATAGCCAATGCTGACCATCGGCACCATGGCGCCATCCGGCCCGGCCTTCTGCCCCAGATCGAGGGTCAGCGCGGCAAAATTTTCGCCAGCGGCCAGATAGCCGACCACCGGCATGATCACTTGGTCGACCAGGGCCGACACGATCTTGCCGAAGGCGCCGCCGATGACCACGCCAACGGCGAGGTCGATGACATTACCGCGCATCGCGAACGCCTTGAATTCCTGCAACATGCCCATGGTGCTTCTCCAGTTTTGCAAAAACGCCGGGTGACTTACAGACTTCGGTCTCTGCCGATCGCCGGACCGGGGTTAGTCGCGCGGTTTGCTTTCGCGCCCGAATCGGTTCGGCAAGCGTTCAAACGATTCGACCGGCCAACGGTTCGATGCCGGGAAAGCTTGCCACAAAAGCATCGCCGCGCTGCAAGGCGGCCACCCCAGCCGGGGTACCGGTGAAGATCAGATCGCCTGGCGCCAGGGTGAACAAACGCGACAAGGCGGCAATGATGGCGCCCGCCGGCAAAACCATATCGGCAATATCGGCGCGCTGGCGCAACTGGCCATTGACCATCAGCGCAAGCTCGCCTTGTTCCGGGTGGCCGAGTTCGCTGGCCAGGCGCAGTGCCGAGATCGGCGCCGACTGGTCGAAACCCTTGGCCACGTCCCAGGGCAGGCCACCGGCCTTGGCCGCGGCCTGCAGGTCGCGGCGGGTCAGGTCGAGTCCAACGCCATAGGCAATGACCGCATCGCGCGCTTTGTCCGCATCCAGGTTTCGCCCGCCGGCCCCCAATGCCAGCACCAGTTCGACTTCGTGGTGAAGGTCGCGGGTGGCACCAGGATAGGCAACATCGCCGCCATCGCAAACCAGGGCATCGGCCGGCTTCATGAAAAATACCGGCGCCTCCAGATTGACCGTGGCCGTCATTTCGCGGGCATGCGCCTCGTAATTGCGGCCGATGCAGTAGATACGGTGTACCGCAAAGCGTTGCCGGCTGCCGCTGATCGGCACGCTGATCGGCTTCGGCGCCGGCAGCAGCCAGAGGTCGGGGCCGTGTTCGGCATCGGCGACATCGGATTCGGGCTGAATCGTCAAGGGTGACTCCCGTCAGTGGTCGAACATCGGACCGTACGCGATAATGCCCGAATCGTCGCAAAGCAGAAAGTGGCGTCGCGCTGATCGCTGTGCTTCCGAACCCGGCGTCCGTGCGGTCCGTCCTGCGCTTCGCCCGGACGCTCAACCTGCAACACTGTGCCACCCCACCCGTAGCGATTCGAGAACACCCGCATGCAAAGTCACCAGGAAATGCTCCAGCAACTGCGCATCGACCGCAAGGGCGGCCGCGACCGACCGCGCGTTCTCTGGTGGTGGTGGCTACTCGCCATCCTGCTGCTGGTGGTGGGGTTCTGGTTTTACCGCGGCACCGCGCCGCTGCCGGTTGAAACCGCCGTGGCGCGCGCAGCGGCGGATGCCGGGCCGGTTTCCTTGCTCGATGCCTCCGGCTTCGTCACCGCGCGGCGCATCGCCACGGTTTCGGCCAAGATCACCGGCAAGGTGCGCGAAGTGTTCATCGAAGAAGGCCAGGAGGTCAGCGCCGGACAAATCCTCGCCACCCTGGACGACGCCGACGCGCAGGCCGCCTTGCAGCTATCGGAGGCGCAGCAGCGCGCTGCCCAGGCGCAATTGGCCGAACTGCGCGCCAATCTGGACCTGGCCAAGCGCGACCTCGTCCGCCAGCAGGATTTGGTCCGGCAACAACTGGCCAGCCAGCAGTCGCTGGATTCCGCCGACACCAATGTCCGCACGCTGACTGCCCGCATCGCCTCGCAACAGGCCCAGGTCGAGGTGGCCCGCAAGAGCATCGCGGTGACCAGACAGCAGCTCGACAACACCATCGTGCGCGCGCCGTTCAACGGGGTGATCACGGTCAAGGCGGCGCAGCCGGGCGAGATGATCTCGCCGATCTCGGCCGGCGGTGGTTCGATCCGCACCGGCATCGGCACCCTGGTCGATATGGATTCGCTGGAGATCCAGGTCGATGTCAACGAAGCCTATATCGGTCGGGTCGCGCCGGGGATGCCGGTACAAGCCGTGCTGAATGCCTATCCGGAATGGAAGATTCCCGGCCGATTGCTGGCAATCATCCCGACCGCCGACCGCAGCAAGGCGACGGTCAAGGTGCGCATCGCGATCGACAGCAAGGACCGCCGCATCGTGCCGGACATGGGCGTGCGCGTGAGTTTTCTGGAAACGCCGGTGGCCGGCGCCGCCAAGCCCAAGGGCGTGTGGATTCCAGCCACGGCGGTGGTCAGCGCGGAGAAACAGGCATCGGTATTCATCGTCGACAAGGACAACGAGGCCAAACGCATCGCGGTGACCCTGGCCGAAAAGCGCGACGCCGACCAGCGCGTCGAGGGCGCCCTGCAAGGCGGCGAACGGGTAATCATCGACCCGCCCGCCGGCCTTGCCGACGGTCGCCGCGTGCAAGCCGGTCCCGATCCAGAGTGAGCCGCCCGGTGAGCGATAAGAACATGCCCCTGGTGCGGATGCGCGGCCTGACCAAGGTCTATGCCCGTGGCCAGCAGACCATCGAGGTGCTGCATGGCATCGACCTGGATATCGCCGAGGGCGATTTCGTCGCCCTGATGGGTCCGTCTGGTTCGGGCAAGACCACCCTGCTCAATCTGATCGGCGGACTCGACTCGCCGAGCGGAGGACAGCTACTGGTCGATGGCCTGCGCATCGACGAGTTCGGTTCCGACCGGCTCGCCGCCTGGCGCGCAGCCACGGTCGGCTTCATCTTCCAGAGTTACAACCTGATGCCGGTGCTGAGCGCACAGAAGAACGTCGAGCTGCCGCTGCTGCTGTTCGACTTCAGTGCCGTCGAGCGCGCCCGGCGGGCGGCCACCGCGCTCGCCCTGGTCGGGCTCGCCGACCGCGCCCGCCACAAGCCGAACGAACTCTCCGGCGGCCAGCAACAGCGCGTCGCGATCGCCCGCGCCCTGGTTTCCGATCCGCGCCTGCTGATCTGCGATGAACCGACCGGCGATCTGGATCGGCACACCGCCGATGAAGTGCTGACCCTGCTGCAGCAACTCAATCGCGACTTCGGCAAGACCATCGTCATGGTCACCCACGACCCCAAGGCGGCCGAATACGCCAAGCACATCGTGCACCTGGACAAGGGCGTACTGGCCGAGCGCATGGTGCTGCCATGAAGTTCTTCCAACTGGTCTGGACCGCGCTGCTGCGCAAGAAGACCCGAACCGTGTTCACCCTGCTGTCGCTGGCCGCCGCGTTCCTGCTGCTCGGGCTGCTGCAGGCGGTCAACTCCTTGTTCGCCGGCAGTGTGGATTTTCTCGGCGCCGACCGGCTAATCGTGCAGCAGCGCACCAGTTTTACCCAGCCCCTGCCGATGCGCCTGCTGCCGCAGATCGAATCGGTTCCGGGTGTGGCCCGAGTCAGCCATTCGCAGTTCTTTGGCGGCCAGTACCAGGATTCTCGCTCGCAGTTCCCGCAGTTCGCGGTCAACCCGCAGCGCCTGTTCGATACCTATCCGGAATGGATCATCGACCGCGACCAGCGCGCCAACTTCATTTCCACCCAGGACGGCGCGATCGCCGGACGTAAACTGGCCGAACAGTTCGGCTGGAAGGTCGGCGACATCATCCCGCTGAACAGTTTCATCTGGACCAAGAGCGACGGCACGCGTGTCTGGGAATGGCGTCTGGTCGGCATCTTCGACGGCAAGGACGCCAACTGGCAGGATCGCACCCAACTGATGTACCTGAACTACCGTCAGTTCGATGAGGCCCGCGTCGCCGGAGCACGCGGACTGGCCGGCGTCTATGTGGTCCGACTCGAGGACGCCAACCAGGCAGCCGCCGTCTCCGACGCCATCGACGCTCGCTTCGAAAACAGTTTCGACGAGACCAAGACCCAGCCCGAGCAGGCTTTCCAGCTCGGGTTCGTCAAACAATTCGGCGATATCGGCTTCATGATGAACCTGATCTCGGCGGCGGTGATTTTCACCATCCTGATCCTGACCGGCTACACCATGAGCCAGGCGGTACGCGAGCGCATTCCCGAGCTCGCGGTACTGAAATGCCTGGGCTTCACCGACCGACGCATACTTTGGTTGGTGCTGGCCGAGGCACTGCTGCTGTGCCTGCTCGGCGCGGCGATCGGCATGAGCCTGTCGACTGCGATCGCGCACACCTTGCCGGCGCAATTTCCGCCGATCAAACCGGATGCACGGGTGTGGTGGTTCGTCGCCGCGACCGTGGTTGGCTTGGCGCTGGCGGTCGGTCTGCCACCGGCGCTGCGCGCCAAACGCATGAAAATCGTCGATGCTTTGGCCGGGCGCTGACCATGAGCCAATTCAGCCAAGTGCGGGAAATCGTCTGGATGAATCTGCAATCGATTCCCAGCCGCGCCGGCGCTTCGACCGTGATCGTGGTCGGCATTGCCGGCGTGGTCGCGGTGTTGGTGGCGATGCTGTCGATGTCGGTCGGGCTCAGACAAACGCTGAGCGGGACCGGCGCCGTGGACCGGGCGATCGTGCTGCGCGCCGGATCCAACGGCGAACTGGCGAGCTTCCTGGATCGCGCCACCACCACCCTGATCCGCCAGGATCCGTCGATCGCGCGCAACGCGAAGGGGTTGCCGATCGCTTCGGCCGAACTGATGGTGATCACCGAGGTGCCGCGCAAGGGCCAGAAGCAGGGCACCAATGTCACCCTGCGCGGCATCGAATCGGCCGGCTTCGATCTACGCCCGGAGCTACGCATCGTGATGGGCCGGCGGCCGCGACCCGGCATCCGCGAGTTGGT
This sequence comes from Lysobacterales bacterium, assembly GCA_050173995.1. Taxonomy (GTDB): domain Bacteria; phylum Pseudomonadota; class Gammaproteobacteria; order Xanthomonadales; family Ahniellaceae; genus 0-14-3-00-62-12. Next base: position 15,471 of record JBFXKH010000010.1, read on the forward strand.
GGTCGGTCGCAGCGCGCAGCAGCAGTTCGATGGCCTCGAGATCGGCACCCGGCTCAAGTTTCGGGGCTCGGACTGGGTGATCGTCGGCGTATTCACCAGTCAGGCCGACGCCCACGAATCGGAGCTGATCGGCGACACCGAGACCGTGCAGAGCGCGTTCGGACGCACCACCTTTTCCTCGGTGATCGCGCAGTTGACCAGCGCCGCCGCTTTCGATTCGATGAAACAGCGGCTGGCCAGCGATCCGCAACTGACCGTGGACGTGCAGCGCGAGCGCGATTACTTCAGCGGGCAATCGCAGACGCTGACCACCTTGATCGGCTGGCTGGCCGGGGTGATCAGCACGATCATGGGCTTCGGCGCCCTGTTTGGTGCACTCAACACCATGTATTCGGCGGTATCGGCGCGCACCGCCGAGATCGGCACGCTGCGTGCGCTCGGTTTCGGCGCACTGCCGGTGATCGCCTCGGTGATGGCCGAGGCGCTGATCCTGGCCGGCGCTGGCGGATTGATCGGGGCGCTGCTCGCCTACCTGCTGTTCAACGGCTACAGCGTGTCCACGCTCGGTTCCAACTTTACCCAGATCGCGTTCGCTTTCGCGGTCACACCGGGTCTGGTCCTGGGCGGACTGCTTGCGGCCCTGACGATCGGCTTCCTGGGCGGGCTGTTGCCCGCCCTGCGCGCCGCCCGACTGCCGGTTACCGTCGCCCTGCGCGGCGCCTGAACAGCAATCCAGCGCGCCGCGTTTGGCTTGATCCCGATCAAGGCTGGCATGGGTAAATGGTCGTAGACTGGCCAGGCAATTTGGCAAAGATCGCCTGCGCCCCGTCGCCGGCACCCCACTGATCCCCATCCGAGGAACCGGACATGCTGCAAGCCCCTCTTTCCCGCCGCCAGTTTCTGCTGCGTTCCGCCGTCGCCGGCACCGCCCTGCCGATGCTCGGTCACTTGCTCAGCCAGTCGGTGCAGGCGGCCGAACTGCCGCCGCTGCCGGTCGACAATGCCCAGGCCAAGGCGCTCGCCTATGTCGAAGACGCGACCACCTCCAAGCACCCATTGTTCAAGGCTGGCAGCGACTGCGCCAACTGTCAGTTCTTCACCGCCGATAGCGGTGCCTGCGCGCTGTTCCCCGGCTTCAAGGTCAACGCCAAGGGCTGGTGCTCGGCCTGGGCCAAAAAACCCTGAGGCCGCGGCCGCCGGCAGGACGACACGCCGGCGGCCTTCCATTGTGGGAGCGACGGCAGGTCGCGACTGCCACTTCGATAGCCGGGTCAAGCGTGGCCCGGCGCGCGGTTCGACGGCTTCCGGACACACCATTCGGTCATGGAAGACCACCAGACTTAACGCAAAGACGCCAGGACGCGAAGACGCAAAGAATATCCGGTACTTCTTTGCGTCCTGGCGTCTCGGCGTCTTTGCGTTAATGCCTTTGACGATCCACCCATACCGGATTGACCGGCTGCAGCGTTGAAACTCCCGGATTGACCAGCGCCGCTGTTGAGAGCCGCTTCGCTTCATCCGGGCTACGCTTCTACGCTTGATCCGGGCTATTCGAGCATGCGGTCGACGCGCTCGATATCGCCGACATCGATGGTTCCAGCCACCTGTTTAAGCTGCAGATTGGCCAGAATGTAGGCGTGCCGTGCGCGCGCATATTCGCGTTCGGCGGCGTACTTCTGCTGCTGACTGAGCAGCACATCGACGATCGTGCGAGTGCCAACTTCAAAACCGGCTTCGGTGGCTTCGAGTGCGCTCGCCGCCGAGACCAGGGCCTGGGTACGCGCCTCGACTTCGCTGATCCCGGCGATCACCGCGCGGTACGCGTTGCGAGTCTGGCGCACGGTGGCGCGGCGGGTCTGCTCCAGGGCGTCGTCGGCGGCGTCGCGGTTGAACACCGCCTGCCGGTAACGGGCCTGGGTGGCGCCACCGGTGAACAACGGCACGGTCAACAAGACCTGCATGGTGAACACCTGCGGGTCGCGCAGCGAGAACGCCGCGACATCGCCGAGGTTGGTGCGGTCGGAATAGCGTGCCGAGAAGTCCAGATAGGGCAGGTGCTCGGACCAGGCGCTCTTGGTGGCATAGTCGGCGGCCTTGCGCTCGTCTTCCTTGGCCGCCAGCGCCGGGCTGTTGGCGATCGCCGTGGTCACCCACTGCTCGGCGTCGTCCGGCTGCGGCGGGCTCAATTCGATATCGGTGCGCAGCGGATCGATCGTTTCGATGCGCTTGCCGGTGAGTTCACTGAGCGCCTCGTAGGCATCGTCCAGCGCGTTCCTCGATTGGATGACCGCCGCCCGCGCGCTGTCGAAGCGGGCGCGGGCCTCGTGTACGTCGGTGATCGCGCTCAGGCCGACTTCGAAGCGCTGCTCGGCCTGCTCCAACTGACGGCCGACGGCTTTTTCCTCGGCCTCGGACGAGGCCAGGTTGGTCTGTGCGGTCAACACACCGAAATAAGCATCGGCAACCCGGAACAGCAGATTGTCCACCGCCGCGTCGTAGTCGGAAATCCCCCGCGCCTTCTGCGCGCGCGCGGCTTTCAGATCCAAATAGTGGCTGCGTCGGTAAATCGACTGGGTACCCTGAAAAGTCACCGAGCGGTCACGACTCAAAGACGCGAACGGCTCATCCTGGCCACCCGGGTTGAAGATGCTGGCATCGACATCGGTACGGGTGAAGTCGTAGGTGCCGTTGATCTGGGGCAGCAGCGTGGCGCGGGAAATATCCACCCCCTTTTCCGCCGCCAACCGGCGTGCGTCGGCCGCGGCCAGTTGTGGATCGCTGGCGCGGGCGAGTTGGTAGATATCGATCAGGTCGGTGGCCGAAACCGCTGCACTGATCGCGAATGCGAGAGTGCCGGTGGCGATACGGACGATATTCTTGGGCTTCGACATGGACAATCCTTGCTGTGGCCGGCTTACCCCGGTCGCGCCGATTCCGCTTCGGAACCGACGACAACCTTCAGAGCACGAAGCGCTTGGGCGGTGCGGCGTTGATGAGATAGGGCAGATCGGTTTCGAACAAACTGGTTTCCTCGAAGCGACCGCCGTCGCGGCGCACGATACACAGCGCTTCCTGCAACGGCGACTGGCCACGAATCAGGAACAAGCGACCGCCGGGCTTGAGCCAGCCGCGAAACTGCATCGGTTCGCTGGCCACCGCGCCGGTCAGCGCAATCGCGTCGAACTGTTGGCGCGGATCGAATCCGCTCAACGCATCGCCCACCTGCACGCGGGCATTGCCGACCCCCGCCGATAGCAGCTTGGCGCGGGCCTGTTCGGCCAGGTCGGCGTGGAACTCGACACTGAGCACATCGGCAGCCAGGAAGGCAAGGCAGGCAGTGATGAATCCCGAGCCGGTGCCAACTTCGAGCACGCTGTCGCCAGCGCCGATCTGCATGCCCTGCAACATCCGTCCTTCATGCACCGGACGCATCATCACTTCGCCATGCGTCAGCGGCAGGGCCAGATCGGCAAATGCGAGTTCGCGATGCGCCGCTGGAACGAACTGCTCGCGCGGCACCGAAGACAGAGCGGCCAGCACCCGGGCATCGACCACGTCCCAGGGCCGGACCTGCTGTTCGACCATATTGAAGCGCGCTTGTTGAATGCTTGTGTTCATGGTTTTTCGTTCCCGATTGGCCCTGAAACCGCCAGTTTGGGGCTTCCAGTCAGAGTCGGCAAGCGCCATCTTGCCAAGTACCGCGGTGCTTGCGCAGTGCAGGAAGTCATTGCCCCGAGCTAACCATGGTCAATCCTCCGCCACCACCCGATCTCGGCCGATCTCGTCGCCCGGCCAGGGGTCATCGCCCAAGTGCTCGGGACGTTGTTCAGGCCGCCGGATACGGAACCAGGCGGCGTACAGTGCCGGCAGAAACAACAGGGTCAGCACGGTCGCCACAATCAAACCGCCCATGATCGCTACCGCCATCGGCCCGAAGAAGGCGCTGCGCGACAGCGGGATCATCGCCAGCACCGCGGCCAGCGCGGTCAGCACGATCGGCCGGAAGCGGCGCACGGTGGCATCGACCACAGCCTGCCAGGGCGCGCTGCCGTGGGCGATGTCCTGGTCGATCTGGTCGACCAGGATCACCGAATTGCGCATGATCATGCCGCTCAGGGCAATCGTACCGAGCATCGCCACGAATCCGAACGGCTGGTTGAACAGCAGCAGGAACAGGGTCACCCCGATCAGCCCCAGCGGCGCGGTCAAAAACACCAGCAGGGTGCGCGGAAAACTGCGCAACTGGATCATCAGCAGCGACAGCACCACCACCACCAGCAGCGGCATGCCGGCCTTGACCGAGCGCTGGGCGCGGGCACTGTCTTCGACTGTACCGCCGACTTCGAGCAGATAACCGCGCGGCAGACGCGCACGGATGCCGGCCAGTTCGCCCTCGATCTGCGCGGCCACGGTCGGCGGCTGGATCGCGCCATAGATGTCGCCGCGCACGGTCACCGTCGGCAGGCGGTTGCGCCGCCACAGGATGCCTTCTTCCAGGCCGTATTCGACCTCGGCGATCTGCGCCAGCGGCACGCTGGTCCCGGAGGCGGTCGGCACCGACAGCGAATCGAGCAGACTGAGCTTGGCGCGTTCCTCGGCCGGGCCGCGCAACATCACGTCGATCAGTTCGTCGCCCTCGCGGTACTGGCTGATGCGCGCGCCGGTGATCGAGGTCTGCAGGAAGTTGGCCAGGTCCTCGGAGCTGACCCCGAACACGCGGGCGCGGTCCTGGTCGATGTTCAGCCGGATCACCTTGCTCGGCTCCTCCCAATCCAGGTGGACCCCGGACAGGTGCCGGTTGGCGCGCATCAGCGTGGCCACTTCGCGGGCGATCCGGCGCACCGTCGGCACGTCCTCGCCGGACACCCGGAACTGCACCGGGAAGCCGACCGGCGGGCCATTCTCCAGCCGGGTGACGCGGCCGCGCAGTTCACTGAAGTCGGTTTCGAATTTCTCGATCAGCGCAGCGCGCAATTTTTCGCGCTGTTCAACCGATTCGGTCAGCACCACCAACTGCGCAAAGCTCGCCTGCGGCAATTGCTGATCCAGCGGCAGATAAAAGCGCGGCGAGCCGGTACCAACGTAGGCGACGTAGTTGTCCACGCCATCCTGCTGACCCAGGAAGCGCTCCATGCGCAGGACCGCGTTTTCGGTGGCGTGGATCGAACTGCCCTCGGGCAGTTTGAGATCGATCATCAGTTCCAGCCGGGTCGAGCTCGGGAAGAACTGCTGCTGCACGTAACGAAAGCCGAATACCGACAACAGCAGCAGCAGCACGGTCGCCGCGATCACTCGAAAGCGATACTCCAGGCACCACTCCAACAGCTCGCGGAAGCGCCGGTAGAACGGCGTGGCATAGGGGTCGTGCGCGTCCTGCTGGCCGGCCGCGGCCAGCCCGTGTTCCGGCAGCAACCGGTAACCAAGATAGGGAATGAACACCACCGCCGCGATCCAGCTCAGCAGCAGGGCGATGGTCACCACCTGGAAAATCGAGCGGGTGTATTCGCCGGTGCCGGACTGGGCAGTGGCGATCGGCAGAAAGCCGGCGGCGGTAATCAGCGTGCCAGTCAGCATCGGAAACGCGGTGCTGCGGTAGGCGAACGCCGCCGCGCGCACCCGGCTCATGCCCTGCTCCAGCTTCACCGCCATCATCTCGACCGCGATGATCGCATCGTCGACCAGCAGGCCGAGAGCCAGCACCAGCGCGCCCAGCGATATCTTGTGCAGGCCGATGCCGAAAAAATGCATGCTGGCGAAGGTCATCGCCAGCACCAGCGGGATCGATGCGGCGACCACCAGGCCGGTGCGGAAACCCAGCGAAAAGAAACTCACCGCCAGCACGATCAGCACCGCTTCGCCCAGGGTGCGCACGAACTCGGCAATCGAACGGCGTACCGCCAGCGGCTGGTCGGATACCCGCCCGAGTTCCAGCCCGACCGGCAGGCCGGCGCTGGCCTCGGCGACCGCAAGGTCGAGCGCGTGACCGAGCCGGACGATATCGCCGCCTGGCTTCATCGCCACCGCGATGCCGAGCGCCTGCTGACCATCGAAACGCATCCGCGCCTGCGGCGGATCGACAAAATCGCGGCGCACCACGGCCACATCGCCGAGTCGGAACAAACGATCGCCGCCGCGGATGGTGATATTGCGGATCGCCGATACCGAATCGAAGGCGCCGCTGGTGCGCAAAAAAATGCGATCGCTCTGGCTTTCGAAGCTGCCGGCCGGGGTAATCGCATTCTGGGCGTCGAGCTGCTTCAACACTTCGGACAAGGAGATGCCGAAGGTGGCCAGCTTGGCATTGGCGATCTCGACATAGACGCGCTCGTCCTGCAGCCCGATCAGTTCGACCTTGCCGACATCGGGCACGCGCAGCAGTTGCAATTGCACGCGCTCGGCGTAGTCCTTGAGCAGGGCGTAGTCGTAGCCGTCGCCAATCAGGGCGTAGATATTGCCGAAGGTATCGCCGAACTCGTCGTTGACGAACGGCCCCTGGATGCCCTGCGGAAACGTGTGGTGAATGTCGCCGAGCTTCTTGCGTACCTGATAGAACACATTGGGTAGCGCCGACGAGGGCAGCGCGTCCTTGGCGACCAGAAACACGTTGGATTCACCGGGGCGCGAGTAGCTGCGGATAAACTCGAAGTCCGGTAGCTCCTGGAGCTTTTCCTCGACCCGGTCGGTGACCTGGCGCGCCACTTCCTCGGCGCTGGCGCCCGGCCACAGGGTCTTGACCACCATCACCTTGAAGGTGAATGGCGGATCCTCGGACTGGCCGAGGCCTCGATAGCCAACCACCCCGGCGATCGCCATGACCACCGCAAAGAACAGCACCAGCGGCCGGTTGTCGAGCGCCCAGGCGGAGATATTGAAGCGCGAGCCGGCCGGATCGTCGATCTCGCTCATGGCGTCACCGCGCGGTTCTCGCGGTCGACCGGCAGAATCGTCTGGCCGGCAGTCAGCTTGTGTACGCCGGCCGCGACGATCCATTCGTCGGCGTCGACACCGGCGGTGATGGTGATGCCGTCCTCACGATACTGGCCGACCCGCACCTCGCGCAGACTGACCTGGTGCGAGGGCATCGCCACTACCCACAGCGCGGCCTTGCCGTCCTTTTCGTACAGCGCCGACATCGGCACCAGCACCGCCGCCGGGGCATTGCTGTCGGTGAAAAACACCCGCGCGGTCATACCCAGCTGCACGCGCCGGTCGGGCTGGTCGAAGGCGACCCGCACCGGGTAGGTGCGGGTCGCCGCGTCGGCCTCCGGCGATACTTCGCGCACGGTGCCGGCATAGCGTTGATCGCTGCCCGACCACAACTCGATAATCAGCGGCCGGCCCTTGGCGAAATCGGCATAGCGCGATTCCGGCACGTTGATGTCCACTTCGAGTTCGCCGGCGTGGGCCAGGGTCAGCACCGGGGTGCCAGCCGCAACCACCTGGCCAACCTCGGCGCTGACCGTGGTGATCACCCCGTCGGCGTCGGCGCGCAGTTGCGTGTAGGCGCTCTGGTTACTGGCCACGTCGAACTCGGCCTGCGCCTGATCGAGTCTGGCCTTGGCCGCTTTTTGCTGATTGACCCGGGTCTCGTACAGGGTGCGGCTGATGAAGTTCTTGTCCAGCAACTGGCGGTGGCGCTCCAGCTCGGCCTCGGCCAGATTCAGATCGGCGCGTGCCGAGGCCACCGCCGCCGCGGCCGCACTCTGATTCAGGCGCGCATCCTCCGGTGCCAGGGTGGCCAGCACCTGACCCTTCTTGACCTGACTGCCGGCATCGACCAGCCGCGCCGCGATCTTGCCGCCGATGCGGAAGCCGAGCGCGCTCTGCTGGCGCGCCCGCACGTCGCCGGAATAGCTCTCGATCGCCAGGGCGTCGAGCGGAACCGGCCGAGTCACGATCGCCGGCCGCACCGGCTGCGGCTCCGGCTTGCCCTTGCCACAAGCGCCGATCGAAACCGCGCCGCCCAGGATCAACATCCACGCCCACCACTGCCTGCCCTTCATGCCACGCTCCACGTATCCACCATTATTGAACCAGTCGGTATGCTATTATTACTGTACTGACCTGTCCAGTATTGATTTCACCATGAGCCGAACATCCCCCAGCAAAGCCTCGCCCGGCCGCCCCAAGGACCTGGAAAAGCGCGCAGCCATCCTCGCCGCGGCGGCGCGGCTGTTCGTGGCCAAGGGTTTTGACGGCACCAGCATGGACGCGGTCGCCAGCGCCGCCGGCGTCTCCAAACTGACCGTGTACAGTCATTTCGGCGACAAGGATTCGCTGTTCCAGGCGGCGGTCAGCGCGCGCTGCGAGCAGCAGATGCCGGCGACCCTGTTCACGGTGGCGCCGGGCACGCCGATCGAGGCGGCCCTGCTCGGCATCGCCCGCGGCTTTTACAACTTGGTGCACAGCAAAGAAGCGATCGCCCTGCACCGGATGATGATCGCCAATGCCGGACAATCAACGCATCTGGCCGAACTGTTCTATGCCGCCGGCCCGCGCCGCATCCTGGATGCCCTGGAAGGCTTTCTGCGCGAAGCGATGCGCAGCGGTCAGTTGGATATCGCCGACCTGCACCTGGCCGCCGAACAATTCTTTCTACTGTGCAAAGGCCTCTCGCACATGCGCCGCCTGGTCGGTTGCAGCAAACCCGCCACCGCCCGCGACCGCGACCGCCATCTCGCCGCCGCAGTCGCACTGTTTCTGCGCGGCTATCGCCCGCGCTGAGTTGCAAGTCGCGGAAGTAGGGTGGATAAGCGCAGCGCATCCACCATCCACCCGACGAAGAACGAAAGACCGTCGCCCCGGCGAACGCCGGGGCCCAGTGTGGCGTACGGCACAAAAGTCAGAGGCACTGGGTCCCGGCGTTCGCCGGGACGACGGCGCTTCCAGCCCTGAAGAAGCGCAGCGGCTCTCAACAGCGGAGCTGGTCATTCCGGGATGGCCGGAGTAGGCAGCCCACAAGCAGTGCAGCGTCATTTAATGGCGGGGCCGGTCAACCCATCATCCGCCGGCCCGGCCAACCGGCGATAGGTTGACCGGCTCCGCCGTTAAAAGCCGCTGCGCTCTACCCATCCTACTTCTGAGGGTATGCGCTCCGGGCCGCCGCCAGACCGCTCTCCCCAACCCGTCGGCTCCAGCGCTGCGCGCTTTGAGCCGACCTACGGCCCTCGCCGTTCGCCATTCCCCATTCCCCATTCCCGGGCTCCGCACCGTTGCGCTTCGCTGCGCTCAGCACAACCTATTTCCGCTCCCCGTTCCCCGTTCCCTATCCCCTATTCCCCCAACAACGCATTCAACACTACCGCCAGGCGTTGTCCGGCCAGGGCGATGCGGCGTTCGGCGACTGGCAGCATGCGCTCGATATAGGCCCGGTCGATGTCCGGGGATGTTGGATAGACGCCGCTGGCGATCACACGGCAGGATTCCTCGACCCAGCGCACCGGGGCGGCGCGGTCCCAGGCCAGTTGCCCGGGCTTGAAGTGCAGCCGCTCCAGCTTGTCGCGGTGGGCACGCAGGCCGAGTCCGGCCTGACGGGCCAGATAGTCGTCCCATAGCGAATGCAGGTTGCGGCCCTCGCGACCGATGCGCACCTGGAAGTCGTTGCCGCCGCGGTCGTCGTCCCAGCCGGCGTGCAGCGGCTGGTGGATATCGCCGACGAAATGGATGATGAAGCGCAGCGCCTCGGCGCGTTTCTGGTCGCTGGCCGTGCGGTCGGCGAGCAGCGCGGTAAAACGTTCGATCGCACCGACCACGCAGCGGCCCTTGCGGCAGTCGCGCTGCGGCCGGTACTGGCACTGGCCACGCGGAAAGTTGTTGTAGTGCAGCGGACCGGTGTCGCGATAGCCGGGCTGTTCGCGGATCGTATCGGGCCAGGTCGAGGCCTCGCGCATGGCCAGATCGGCGCGATCGCCGAGCAGCCGTTCGACTTCCCTGCGCGGCGCCGGCTGCAGGCCCCGCGCGGCGATTTCGGCGACCAGTTGGTGGCTGTGCGGCCCCCAGGCCTGGGCCGGCCTGGCCGCCGACAACAGCGCGAGCAAGATCGCCGCGAAGCGGGCCACGCCGAGGACCGATCGGCCGCGGACCGGGGCGACCGGGTCAGGCACTGTCTGGGCACCGCGCCCGAACGCAGATGGCGACACTGGCATCGTCGATTGGCTCATTGCAGTTTGAGTTCCATCTGAATTCGCCCGTCCAGTAATTTTGGCGCGCGCTCGGTGGTGGAGAATATTCGCGCCGGATCCATGCCCTCGGTCGCCATCAGGGCCGCCTGGACGGCATCGGCACGTTGCTGGGCCAGCGCGGTCAGTTGCTCGGGATCGACCACGATGCGCGCGCGCAGTGCCGTGGTCAGATGATCGACCGCGAACTGCTCCTCAAGCAGGCGGCGCGCGGCCTTGTCGCTGTCTTCGGCCGGCGGCGGCGGTTCCGGCATCTCGGGCTTGGCGCCGAATTCGCGCCGGTACAAATCCTCAAGCAGTTGCCGTTGCTGCTTTACTTCCAGCGTGGCGAACGCGGCGGGCGGCGCGTCGGCATCGGCCTTTATTTCGCTGGCCACGAACCCAGCCAGTTGCTGCTGCCAGCGCACCTCGACCAGTGCCGGCAGGTCCAGTTCCGGCAATACCGCCATCGGCACTTCCAGGCCCAGGTTCGGCCGGTCGAGCAGGGCCTTGGCGAGCGCGCCGAGATTGCCGCGGTCGGCCTCGCTCAGTTGCCCGGAGCCCGGCTCGAAGCTCACGTGGCGGGCCTCCTCGGCGCCCTTGAACAGGCCGCCGAGCAGTCGGAACGGCGCGGTCACCGCCTTGACCAGAATGTTCTTGACGATCTTCCAGACCAGCGGCCCGACGCGGAACTTGGGATCGTCCAGGCTGCCGTTGACCGGCACATCCAGATCGATCAGGCCATCCTTGTTCTTGAGCAGCGAAGTGGCCATGCGCACCGGCAGCGACACCTTGTCCTTGCTGTCGGTCGCTTCGCCCCACTCCAGTTGGTCGAGGCGGATGCGGTGGATCGCGTCCAACTGGCGTGCATCGATCCGGTAATGCAGGTCGGTATTGAGCTTGCCCTTGGCGATGCTGTAACCGGCAAACCGGCCGGAATACGGGTTGAACACCGGCAGGTCGATGTTGTGGAAGCTGAGTGCGATATCGGTCGCGGCATCGAACGCAAACAGATTGGCGCTGCCCTTGATGCTGACCGGCGAATAGGGGTTGATCACATAGCCGGCCAGATCCACCGTGGCCGGCGTGGCCGCGGTTGAAGACAGGCTGCGCAGTTCGCCGGCCAGGCCCTTGATCTCGGCCTGGAAATTGGGCTCGATCGAAAAGTCGGCGAACTGCATGCGGCTATCGCGCACCACCACCCGGCCGATTCGCAGCGGCAGCGTCGCCGCCGGCACTGCTTCGTTCGGCGCGGCGGCCATCGGTGTCAGCACCTGCACGAGATTCACGCTGCCGTCTTCGTTGATCGCCACCCGTGCGTAGGCCTGATCCACATCCACCCGGCCGATGCTGAGCGCGTCCGGGCCCAAGGTGTAGGCGAGTTGCCCGAGCCGCAGCGATTTCCAGTTCAGCAGATCGCGCTGCTGGGCGCGATCGCGACTGGCGAACCCGCTCACCTCGAGATCCCCGGCGAAACCCATCGCAGGCGATGCCGGCGGTGCCTGCAAAGTCAGTTCGCCCTTGCCGGACAGCCGCCCGGCCTGCAGTTCCAGATCGGCAACACCGACCAGATACGGCTGCAACCAACGCAGGTCAGCGTCGCTCAGACCCAACTGCAACTGGCCGGACAAGGGCGCCGGCGCCACTGTTCCGGACAGGTCGAACCCAGCCTGGTCGCCGATCCGGGCGGCGAGCGTCAGTGTCAGCGGCCGACCCAGATCCTGGCTGATGCCGGCGATGTTCAAGTCGAGCGGGGCCACCTCGAGCTTGAGCGCCGGGTGGACGGCGCGATCCTCGACCTGTAGCCGGGCTTGCACCAGTTCGAGTTTGGCTAGTTCAAAGGTCCACGCCGGTTCATCCGCAGCCGGCGCGCTACCACCGCCCGCGGTCTCCGCCGCCGCAACCGGCGCTTCCGCGGGCACTGGGCCAACATCATTGGCCTTCGCAGACGAAACCTCGACCGCCGGTTCAACAGCGGCCGCCAGCCGGGCGAGATTGATGCCGCCGTCGGGCTCGCGCCAGAGCTGGATACCCGGTTGCTCAAAGCGCAGCGCGGCGATCCGCAGGCGGCGTGCGCCCAAATCGAGGCGACTGTCTTCGATGCGGACCTTGGGCAGATCGATCCAGGTGTTGTCCGGCGACGCGGCCAGCCCGCGCGCGCGCAAGCCGAGGCCGGTCAGTTGGATTTCGGGCAGGCGCACCAGCAGTTGGCCGCGATCGCCGGCGCTGAACCGATAGCTTCCGTGCAGATCCAGGCTGCCCCCGGCCAACGCGAACGGCAGCGCATCGCCAAGCAGGCTGGCCACGGTCTGGCTGCTCAGTCTCTCGATGCGAAACTTGCCGCGCGAAGACAGCGGCGCCAGCGCCAATCGCCCTTGCCAGGAAAATGCTTCGCCGGATTCGCTGTGCCCAGCCAACTGGAAACCGCCGCCGGCCGCGGTGGTGCGAAAATCGAACAGCTCGAAAGCGAGCGGCGCCAGGCGCTTTTCGACGCCATCGCTGCTGCGTCGATCGATGAACGACAGCGCACCAGCGTCCACCGCAAAGTGCTTGATCCACAAAGCCGGCAGGCTGGCGTTGGACGGCGGCGCTGCGGCGGGCGGCTCGGCCGGCGGCTCGGCCGACTTGAACAGTCGCGCCAGGTTGAGGCTGCCATCGGCATTCAATATCGCCCGCGCAGCCGGCGCGTCGATGGCGATCTCGCGGAACACCCAGGCACGCTGCCAGAGCGAGGACAGCTCGAAATCGACCAACAGCCGATCGATCGACAGCACCGCGCCATCGCCCTCCGGCAATGCCAACTGGCGCGCTTCCAGCACCAGGGAAAATGGGTTGATGCGCAGTTCGCCAATGCCGAGCGCGTGCCCGGTGCGTTCTCGCGCCTGCTCGACCAGTTCGGCGCGCAGCCACTTTGGCGTCAGCCAGAACCCGGCCAGGGCATACAGGGCCAGCAAACTGGCCCCGACCAGGGCCAGTCGCCGCCAGCGCTGCCACCACGTCTTGATCGTCATGATCTGCATTGTCGCCACCTCGCACCTGGACACGCTGCGCCGCGGCAAGTGTAGCTCGCGAAGTGGGGTTTTCAGTTTTCAGTTTTCAGTTTTCGGTGTTCGGTGTTCGATTTGCTGACCCCGGTCGCTCGCACCCATGCTGTGCCACCGCCAAACTGCGCTATTCCATCCGCCGTACTCTGTATTCTGTCCTCTGTCCTCTGTCCTCTGTCCCCTGGAACCCATGCCCAAAGTCCATCTGATCGACGCCAGCATCTATGTGTTCCGCGCCTATTATTCGGTCGCGACCGAGTTTGTGGATCACGACGGCCAGCCGGTGCACGCGGTGTTCGGTTTCCACAACATGCTGCTCAACCTGCTCGATGGCGCCCGCCCCAGCCATCTTGCGGTGTGCTTCGATGAATCGCTGTCGCAATCGTTTCGCAACGCGCTGTATCCGCCGTACAAGGCCAACCGCGACGAGCCGCCGGCGGATCTGTCGCGGCAGTTCGACTATTGCCGGGAACTGTGTCGGCTGCTCGGTCTCTGCGTGCTCAGCGATCTCCAATTCGAGGCCGACGATCTGGTCGGCAGCGCGCTGCAGGCTCTGCGCGGGCACGGCTTCGACGGCGTGCTGGTGACCGGCGATAAGGACTTCGCGCAATTGGTCGACGAGCACACGGTGATCGTTGATCCGACCCGCAACGAGCGCTTCGATGCCGCCGCGGTGAAACGCAAGCACGGCGTGCGTCCGGACCAATTCGCCGATTACCTGGCGCTGACCGGCGACGCGGTCGACAACATCCCCGGTGTGCGTGGCGTCGGCCCCAAGACCGCGGTCGATCTGCTGCGCCATTTCGATTCGCTGGACCAGTTGCTGGCGCGCATCGAGGAGATCCCCTACCTGCGCATGCGCGGCGCCAGCCAGCTCGCCCAGCGCCTGCGCGCCGAGGCCGACAACGCAAGAATGTTCCGGCAGCTGACCACGATCGCCACGCATGCCCCGGTGCCGCAAACCCCCGAGCACTATCGGATCGGGCCGGCCGACCAGGGCGGACTTACCGACCTGCTCGACCGGCTGCGCTTCGGTCCGATCACCCGCCGCCGCTGCCTGGACTGGGCGTCCGCGCCGCGCTGAAGCGCGCTATTGCTTGGCCGGCACCACCGGAATCGGCACGCTGCCGATGGTTTTGCCGAGCTGGAAGCGGATATCGCTGGACCAGACGCGTACGCCTTCCAACCGTTCCTTGTCGATCGGCAGGCCATAACGGTCGTAGTTGGTTTTTTGGGTGTTCGCGATGAAGTACAGATGGTCGTCGACCACCACCCCGCGGGTCGGCGCAGTCAGCTCCGGGTGGCCGGCGTCGAGCGGCATCGAGTTCTTGATCTGCAAGCCGCTTTCATCGAGGTCGAGGCGCATCACCCGATTCGGCGGGAAGGCGTTCTGGATCACCACCAGATGGTTGTTCCAGTAGTACAGGCCATCGATGCCGAATAGGGTCAGGGTGGCCGGCCCAGTCACCGCCACCGGCATGTTCTTGACCAGATCGATGGCAAAAATGCCGAGTTCGGTATCGGCGAAGTACAGCAGGCGGCCGTCGTCGCTCGCGGCCAGGCCGCGAACAAATCTGAGGCGCGGATTCTGCATGATCAGCTTGTGCGCCCCGTCCTCCAAACGGTAGATACGCTTCTGCTTGGAATCGGCGACGAACACTTGGCCCGGCCGGGTGACCAGCAGGTGATCGAACTGGTGTGGACCGTTGGCCACCGGCATGTCGTAACGCTTGAGCAACTTGCCGCTCGCCAGGTCGAACTGGTAGAGCGCGGTCTTGCCGAAGTCGGTTTCCTTGATCGCGCGAAAATGCGCCAGCCCGCTCGCCGCCACCCACAGGTGGCCGCGGGCGTCGTCGGCCTGCAAGGCGGTGACCGCGCGCAATTGGTTGCGGTCATCGGCGGCAATGAATGGCAGCAATTTGCCGTCGGCCGCATTGACCCGGTAGACCGCGCCATCGCGCGCCGACCCGGCCAGAAACTGCTTGCGTTTGGCGTCATAGCCGATGGCATCGATCAGGGTATCGCCCTTGGGCAGGGTGAAGGCTAACCGACCCTCGCCGAACGGTTTGGCATTGGCCGCCAGATTGAGCAGAAGGTAATCCCACACTTCGGTACCGTGGGCTTTCTCGAAGCGCGGGTCCTCGCTCGGGTCGTAGGCATAGCCGCTGGTCTGCAACTTGAGCAGCAGATCGTAGACCTGGCGTTTGTGGTCGAGTTGCGCATGCGCCGCGGCCAGTTCGTACTGAATATTGCCGGCCATCGGCCGCAGTTGCAGCACCCGCTCGAAAACCGCGATCTGGCTCGCGAAATCGCCGCGCTTCTCGTACTCGGCCGCACCGACCAGCAGCGCGTGGACATCATCGACACCGGCCAGTTTGAGCTGTAATTCGCTGGGCGGTGGCGGCGCCGGCTTGGCGACCGGCTTGGGATTGTGCATGGGAGCGCTATCGGCGGCGAACAACGCACCCGCAAACAGGAAGAGCAGCAGCGACGACAACATCGGGCGAATCAGCAGGGACATGGGGTTCTCGGTCGATGAAAAACAAGCGGGCATGGGACTGTATTGTCGCATGCAAGTTCCCAGGCATTGCTAGCATGGTCGGCGGCCAACACCGGAGCGAGACCATGAGCGACACCGAAACCCTGTACGACGGACGCTGGATCAAGCTGCGCCGGCGCAATGGCTGGGAGTATGCCGAACGCGCCAACCCCAAGGGCGCGGTCATTATCGTCGCGCTGACCGACGCCCGCGAATTGGTGCTGGTCGAGCAATTCCGCGAGCCGCTGCGCGCGGCCACCATTGAGATGCCGGCCGGGCTGATCGGCGACATCGAAGGCAGCGAGGACGACGACGCGGTCACCACCGCCTATCGCGAACTGATCGAGGAAACCGGATTCGCGGCGGGCCGCATCGACTACCTCATGGGCGGACCGGTATCGGCCGGCATGAGCACCGAAGTCGCGCACTTCGTCCGCGCCACCGGCCTGGTCCGGGTCGGCCCCGGCGGCGGCGATGCGCACGAAAACATCACCGTGCACCAGGTCCCCCTGGCCAGTGCCGCGGCCTGGCTGCTCGACCGCGGCCGCGCCGGCTATCCGCTCGATCCGAAACTCTGGGCCGGTCTGTATTTTGCCGAACGCGACGCCAGCGGCCAGCCCTGGGGTCCAGAGAACGGACCACAGAGGACAGAGGACAGATAGTCAACCGCGGGTTCCGCTCAAACAAACCCCGCCAGCCGTAGGTCGGGTCAAGCGCCGCAGGCGCGGACCCGACATTCGCCCGGCCGGCTGCCAATGCTCAAACAAACCCACCGATCAGCCGCCACAGATCGGCGCGTTGGCCCGGATCATCCGGATCGCGCAGGAACGTGTCGGCCTCGGCGCGCAACCAGGTGAGCTGGCGCTTGGCCAGTTGCCGGGTGGCGCTTATGCCCTGGGCGATCCAGTCCTCGGCGCCCGATGCGCCAGACAGATGCAGTGAGGCCTGGCGATAGCCAACCGCGCGCAGCGCCGGCAGTTCGGCGTCCACCCCGGGTTGTTGCAGCAGCCCGCGCACTTCATCGAGCAGACCGGCCGCGACCATCTGCCGGAACCGCAGCTCGATGCGCGCGTGCAGCCGCGCCCGATCGCCTGGTGCCACCGCCAGTTTCAACAATCGAAACGGCAGTTGCGGTTCGCGGCGGCCGTGCAGGCTGCTCAGGCTTTGACCGCTGAGTTCGATCACCTCCAGCGCCCGTCCGATCCGCTGTGGGTCGTTCGGATGGATGCGCCGCGCCGCGTCCGCATCCAGACCTTGCAGACGCTGGTGCAATGCCGCCCAGCCCAGCGCGGCGGCCTCAGCTTCGATCCGCGCCCGCAATGGCGGATCGGCCGCCGGCAGCTCCGACAGGCCGCGCTGCAAAGCACGAAAATACAGACTGGTGCCGCCGACCAGCAAGGGCACCCGGCCGCGCCCATGGATCGTCTGAATCGCGGCCAGCGCATCGGCGCGGAACTCGGCCGCCGAATAGCTGGCGGTGACCTCGCGGATATCGATCAGATGATGCGGCACTGCGCTTCGGATGGCCCGATCCGGCTTGGCGCTGCCAATATCGAGGCCACGATAGACCAGGGCCGAATCGACGCTGACGATTTCGCATGGCAGCCGCGCCGCCCAGTCCAGGGCCAGCGCGGTCTTGCCAGAGGCGGTCGGCCCCATCAGGAAAATCACGGCTGGGCGGTGGTCGGGCATAGTCGCATTGTAGGGATTCGTGGGGCTGGGGGCGGTTAGAGGCTGGGCGACCCACCGGGTCGCCCCTACGCGATTGCGCTTCCCCGTTCCCCATTCCCCATTCCCCGCCCCAGCCATCCCCTATAATGGCGGTCTTCCGGTCGGAGAATGGCATGGCGCAGACGATGAAGGCCCTGGTCAAGCGCGAGGCCGGCACCGGGATCTGGATGGAGCAGGTGCCGCTGCCGACGATCGGCACCAATGACGTGCTGATCAAGCTGGAAAAGACCGCGATCTGCGGCACCGACCTGCACATCTATAAATGGGATGCCTGGAGCCAGCGGACGATCAAGCCCGGTCTGGTGATCGGCCATGAATTCGTTGGCCGCATCGTCGAGCTGGGCGATGGCGTGCGCGGCTACAGCCTGGGTCAGCGGGTCAGCGCCGAGGGCCATATCGTCTGCGGCATGTGCCGCAATTGCCGCGCCGGGCGCCAGCACCTGTGTCCGAACACGGTCGGTATCGGGGTCAACCGACACGGCGCCTTCGCCGAATACATCAGCATGCCGGCGACCAACCTGTGGCCGGTGCCCGACCAGATTCCCTCTGAACTGGCCGCGTTCTTCGATCCCTACGGCAATGCCGCGCACTGCGCGCTCGAGTTCGATCTGATCGGCGAGGACGTGCTGATCACCGGCGCCGGCCCGATCGGCATCATTGCCGCCGGCATCTGCAAGCACGTCGGCGCGCGCAATGTGGTGGTCACCGATGTCAACGATTACCGGCTCAAACTCGCCGCCGACATGGGCGCGACCCGGGTGGTCAACGTGTCCAAGCAGTCGCTGCGCGAGGTGATCGAGGACCTGCACATCCAGGGCTTCGATGTCGGCCTGGAAATGAGCGGCAACCAGCACGCGTTCAACGATATGCTCGATTGCATGTACCACGGCGGCAAGATCGCCCTGCTCGGCATCCTGCCCAAGGGCGCCGGCATCGATTGGGAAAAGGTCATTTTCAAGGGACTGGTCCTGCACGGCATCTATGGCCGGCGCATGTACGAGACCTGGTACAAGATGACCCAGATGCTGCTGACCGGCTTCCCGCTCGGCAAGGTACTCACCCACCAGATCCACATCGACGACTTCCAGCGCGGCTTCGACCTGATGGATGCAGGTACTTGTGGCAAGGTGGTCTGTAGTTGGAATTGATTAACAGCGGTTTTAGGTTTTAGGTTTTAGGTTTTAGGCTTTAGGTTTTAAGGCAAGAGCCTATGCAAGGACCGGAGACCAAGGTTGAACGGGAAAACCACAACACCGAACGCCGAACGCCGAACACCGAACACCGAACGCATGAACCCTAAAACCTAAAACCTAAAACCGCCCCAATCCCCCCATGCCCCAGCCCCAGCCCCAGCCCGCCTTCACCCGCTTTGCCGCCGAGCTCGCCGCGATCGAGGCCGATGGCATGTTCAAGCGCGAACGCATCATCACCGGTCCGCAGTCGGCCGAGATCACCCTCGCCGACGGCCGTCGTGTGCTCAACTTCTGTGCCAACAATTACCTCGGTCTGGCCGATCATCCGGACGTGATCGCCGCCGCCAAGCAGGCGCTCGACAGCCACGGCTTCGGCATGGCCTCGGTGCGCTTTATCTGCGGCACCCAGGATCTGCACAAGGACCTGGAACGGCGCATCGCCGGGTTTTTCGGCAAACAGGATGCGATCCTCTATGCCGCCTGTTTCGACGCCAACGGCGGCCTGTTCGAGCCGCTGCTGGGCGAGAACGACGCGATTATCTCGGACGCGCTCAACCATGCCTCGATCATCGACGGCGTGCGGCTGTGCAAGGCCCGCCGTTATCGCTACGGCAACTGCGACATGGCCGACCTGGAGGCGCAGCTCCAGCAGGCCCGCGCCGATGGCGTGCGCGATATTCTGATTACCAGCGACGGCGTGTTCTCGATGGACGGCTTCATCGCGCCGCTCGACCGGATCACCGAGCTGGCCGCGCGCTACGGCGCCCTGGTGCATATCGACGAATGCCACGCGACCGGTTTCATCGGTGCCAGCGGACGCGGCTCGGCCGAAGTGAACGGCGTGCTCGAACGCATCGACATCATCACCGGCACGCTCGGCAAGGCGCTCGGCGGTGCGCTCGGTGGCTTCACCACCGGCCGCGCCGAGGTCATCGAATTGCTGCGCCAGCGATCTCGCCCGTATTTGTTTTCCAATTCGCTGCCGCCGCATGTGGTCGCCGCCGGCAGCAAGGTGTTCGAGATGCTGGCCGGCGCCACGGCGTTGCGCGAGCGGCTGGCCGAAAACACCGCCTACTTTCGCGCGGCCATGGTCGCGGCCGGGTTCACCATCAAACCCGGCGTACACCCAATCGTGCCGGTGATGTTGTTCGACGCCGCGCTCGCCCAACGCTTCGCCGCCGCCCTGCTCGAACACGGCATCTATGCGATCGGCTTCTTCTTTCCGGTGGTGCCCAAGGGCCAGGCACGCATCCGCACCCAAATCAGCGCCGCGCACAGCCGCGCGCAACTCGACCGCGCGATCGCCGCGTTCACCGAGGTCGGGCGCAAGCTCGGGGTGATCTGAGCGGGAGGCAATGGTGGTCTGGTAGCCCCCGGATTGACCAGCTCCGCTGTTGAGCGCCGCAGCGCTTCATCCGGGCTACTTGCTGGCTACTTGCTTCCGTCTTCCAAAGGCTCCTGCCGCCGATCCGGCGGGTCTTCGCGGCGGCCGTTGCGGCGGCGTCTGGCGACCAGGTTCAGGCTTTCCACCGCGCCCGAGAAGAACATCGCGAAATACAGATAGCCACGCGGTATTTCGTGGTGCAGGCCATCGGCAAGCAGGGCCACGCCGACCAGCACGATGAAGGCCAGGGCGAGCATCTTGATGGTCGGATTGTGGTCGATGAACTCGCCGACGGTATCCGAGAACCAGATCATCAACGCCACTGCGATGATGATGGCGGTGGCCATGATCGAAACCTCGTTGACCAGGCCGACCGCGGTGATCACGCTGTCCAGCGAAAACACGATATCGATCACCGCAATCTGCGCGATCACCAGTGCGAACAGCCGCGAACCGGTGGCAGCCGGCGCCTTCGTCTGACCTTCGCCATCGCCTAGCGCTTCAACGATTTCCTTGATCCCCTTGATTACCAGGAACAGGCCGCCGAAGATCAGCACCAGATCGCGCACCGAAAGGTGCAAGCGGTCGATCGACCACACCGTCATGGTCATGCCGGCCAGCCAGCTCAGCGACAACAGCAGGCCGAGCCGGCTGATGCAGGCGAGCAGCAATCCAAAGCGGCGCGCCGACGAGCGCCGCTCGGGCGGCAGATCGCCGACCGCGATCGAAATGAATACCAGATTGTCCACCCCGAGCACGATTTCCAGCGTGGCCAGGGTGAACAGGGCGATCAGTCCCTCGGAGCTGAGCAGGACTTCCATTCGTCAGCGATCCGCCCAGGCATAAAGGCGCGGGCCAAACACCGCGGTCCACACCACCAGCAGGTTGAGGATCGCCATCAGCACCGCCGCCGAACCCATGTCCTTGGCGCGACCGGCGAATAGCGCGTAATCGGGGCTAATGTGATCGACCACCTGCTCGATCGCGGAGTTGAGCAGTTCGGTCAGCAGCAGCAACAGCACCGTGCCGACCAACAGGGCTTTTTCCAGCGGCGTATGCCCGAACCACAGCGCGGTCGGAATCAAGAGCAGGCTGGCGTAGACCTCGGTGCGGAACGAACTCTCGATCAAAAAAGTAGTGCGCAAGCCTTGCAGCGACCAGACCAGCGCACGCCACTGCTTGAACGGCCCGCGTCCCGATATTCCCTGTTCGCCGTCGCTCATCACGGCATCGCGCTCTGCGTCGGCCGGTAGGCTATGTCGAGTTCGCGCACCGCCTTGACATCGTCCAGGCGCCGCACCGGCAAGCTATACGGTGCACCGTGCATGCGCTCGGGATCGCGAGAGGCCAGATCGAGAATCTCGGCCATCACCTCGACGAAGCGGTCCAGTTCTTCCTTGGATTCGGTTTCGGTTGGCTCGATCAGCAAACACTCGGGCACGATCAGCGGAAAGTAATTGGTCGGCGCATGGATGCCGTAGTCGAGCAGGGTCTTGGCGAAATCCAGCGCGCTCACACCATGGGCTTTTTTCTGCCGAGCCACAGTCACGATGAACTCGTGGCTGGCGCGACGCTCGGGCAGGGCCAGGTCGAAGCCCTTGTTGCGTAGCTGCACCGCGAGGTAATTGGCGTTCAAGGTGGCGAACTCGCCGACCCGGTGCATGCCGATCCGTCCGAGCATTCGCGCATAGACATAAGCGCGCAGCAGCACGCCGGGGTTGCCACCGAATGCGCTCAGCCGGCCGATCGATTGCGGCAAATCGGCTTCGTCGGCCAGCCGGTAGCCAGCTTCCGACTTCCGCACCACCGGCAGCGGCAGGAACGGCAGCAGGCGCTCGGATACCCCGACCGCGCCGGCACCGGGGCCGCCGCCGCCGTGCGGGGTCGAGAAGGTCTTGTGCAGGTTCATGTGGATCGCATCGAAGCCCATATCGCCAGGCCGCACCTTGCCGAGGATGGCATTGAGGTTGGCGCCGTCGTAGTACAGCAGGCCGCCGGCGGCATGCACCAGCCGCGCGATCTCGACGATACCGCGATCGAATACGCCGAGCGTGGACGGATTGGTCAGCATGATGCCGGCGGTATTCGGCCCGAGCGCCGCCTTCAGCGCGGCAATATCCACATCGCCATTTTTGCCGGTGGCGATCTCGCGCACCTTGGCGCCGCACTGCACCGCAGTCGCCGGATTGGTGCCGTGAGCGGCGTCCGGCACGATGATCTCGTCGCGCGCCAGATCGCCGCGGCTGCGGTGATAGGCCATGATCATCGCCACCCCGGCGAACTCGCCCTGGGCGCCGGCCATCGGCGCCAGCGACACGCCGCGCATACCGGTGACCTCGGCCAGGATGTCCTGCAGTTCGAACATGCAGGACAGATAGCCCTGCGATGCCGCCGCCGGTGCACTCGGATGGCGCATCAGAAACCCATCCAGCATCGCCAGCGAATTGCAGGCGCGCGGGTTGTACTTCATCGTGCACGAGCCCAACGGATAAAAATGGGTATCGATCGAGAAATTCTTGCGCGACAGGTTGGTGTAGTGGCGCACCGCCTGTAGCTCGGAGACCTCGGGCAGACCGAGCGGGGTGGTCCGCAGCAGTTCCGACGGCAGGTCCGCCGGCAGCGCCGCATCGGCCACCAACTGCGCACCGGAAACGCGTCCGGGACGGGATTGTTCGAAAATCAGCATGCGGGCCAGATCCGACGCAGGAATGATCGCCTATCATGCCAAGCGCCGGGCTCGGCAACAAGCGCGGTCGCCGCCTGCGGCCGTCGGTGGTGACCATCGCACGGGATCGCGCTCACCCGGTGCCGTGGCATTCGGGTGGCAGCGGCCATTCCGCCAGCACCGCATCGGCGGGCATCGACGGTCACGGCCGGCGCGCTGCCTGGCGCGATGATTTCGTGACCAATGGCAGCGTTGCAAACGCCGGTGTCGGCACTATCTTGTCGGCCTGTGTCGGCGATTTCAGGGAATAAAGCATGTTCGATCCGGAAAGGTTGTTGGGACAGTTGGTCGGCCAGGCGCTGGGCGCCGGCCGCCGCGGGCGTTCGCGCCGGCACTCGGCGATCGCCAGCGGCAGCCTGGGCAGCAAGGCCGCACTGGGCTTGGGTGCGCTCGGCATCGCGATCGCCGCCTACGAGCATTATCAACAGCGCAGCAGCACGGGCGGGGTGACACCCGGTTCCGCAGCGCCAGCGCCGAGCGGGCGCCTCCCGCCACCGCCCCCACCGCAGGCCAAGGCGGCACACACGCCGCCGCCACCGCCTGCGGCCACTGCCCAATCCGCCGCCGACGCCAGACTGCTGGTGCAGTGCATGATTGCCGCGGCCGCAGCCGACGGCAGCATCGACTCCGACGAACGT
Organism: Lysobacterales bacterium; assembly: GCA_050173995.1. Taxonomy (GTDB): domain Bacteria; phylum Pseudomonadota; class Gammaproteobacteria; order Xanthomonadales; family Ahniellaceae; genus 0-14-3-00-62-12. The sequence goes on from JBFXKH010000010.1 coordinate 38,882, forward strand.
GCGCGTATCCTCGAACGCATGCGCGGGTTGGGCTTGGACGAAGCCGGCGAAGCCTTTCTGACCAATGAACTGGCCGCGCCCAAGTCCGCCGACGACATCGGCGCCGCCACCCGTCCTGGCCTGGTCGAAGCGGTCTACACCGCGGCCCTGCTCGGTATCGATCCCGACCACCCCGCCGAAACCGCTTTCCTCGACCGCCTGGCCGGCGCACTCGGCTTGGATGCCACGGCACGACAGGCCCTGGGCCAGCAATTGTCCGGGCCAACCGAACAACCGTAGACGGAAGTAGGGTAGATAAGCGCAGCGCATCCACCGTCCAGAGGACCGAGGACAGACGACAGAAGACCGAGGCCAGAAGACAGATGGCAGATGACAGCAACAGCCGTCGCCCCGGCGAACGCCGGGGCCCAGTCCCGACCTTGCCGAACACCCCTGGCACTGGGTCCCGGCGTTCGCCGGGACGACGGAAGTAGGGTGGATAAGCGCAGCGCATCCACCGTCCAGAGGACTGAGGACAGACGACAGAAGACCGAGGCCAGAAGACAGATGGCAGATGACAGATGACAGCAACAGCCGTCGCCCCGGCGAACGCCGGGACGACGGAAGTAGGGTGGATAAGCGCAGCGCATCCACCATCTTCCCCATTCCCTACTCCCCACTCACCACTCCCCGCTCCCCTTTCCCCGCTCCCCATTCCCCATTCCCCATTCCCCATTCCCCACCCCAAGGACCCCGCCATGACCGACTGGTATCTCAGCTACAACGGCCAACAGATCGGCCCGCTCAGCCATCAACAGGCCCGCCAGCAGGTGCTGGCCAATGCCAACGGCCATGGCTGGCGCGCCGGCATGGCCGGCTGGTTGCCAATCGCCGAGATCGCCGAACTACAGACCGATACCCCGCAACCGCTGGCGCCGAGCACTCCGGCGACGGCGGTCCGTGCCGGTGCCGATGTCATCGACTACAAGATTTTCGGTAGCGACATGCAGTTCGTCGAAGTCGAACTCGACCCCGGAGAAAGCGCGGTCGCCGAGGCCGGTGCGTTGATGTACAAGGAACCCGTGGTAACCATGCAGACCATCTTCGGCGACGGCTCGGCGGCCAGCCAGTCCGGTGGCTTCATGGACAAATTGCTCGGCGCCGGCAAACGCCTGATCACCGGCGAAAGCCTGTTCACAACGGTGTTCACTCACACCGGCGCCAGCGGCAAGTCGCGGGTCGCGTTCGCCGCACCCTACCCCGGCACGATCCTTCCGCTGGCACTCGGCAACTACAATGGCCGCATCATCTGCCAGAAGGATTCGTTTCTGGCGGCGGCGCGCGGGGTCTCGATCGGCATTTTCTTTCAACGCAAGATCATGACGGCGTTGTTTGGCGGCGAAGGCTTCATCATGCAGAAGCTCGAGGGCGACGGCCTGATCTTCGTACACGCCGGTGGCACCGTGGTCGAACGGCAACTGGCGGCCGGCGAGCAGCTCCAGGTCGATACCGGCTGCGTGGTCGCCTTGAGCGGCGAGGTCGGCTTCGACGTGATCCCGGTCGGTGGCGTCAAGTCGATGCTATTCGGCGGCGAGGGCGTGTTCCTGGCGCAACTGACCGGCCCCGGCCACGTGTGGATGCAGTCGCTGCCGTTCTCGCGCATGGCCGGACGCATGTTCGCCGCCGCCTATCAGCGCGGCGGCAGCAAGGAAGAAGGCTCGGTGCTCGGCGGCTTGGGCGGCATCCTCTCCGGCGATCGCGGGTTTTGAGGGGGGCAAAAGCGGTTTTCGGTTTTCAGTTTTCGGTTTACAGCAGTAGGTCGGCTCAAGCCGCGCAGCGGCGGAGCCGACATCTTCACCGGTCACGGCAACGCTTCAAGCTGTCGGGTCCACGCCTGCGGCGCTTGACCCGACCTACGGCTACGCCGGACCGCCCCCCCCCAACACCGAAAACCGAAAACCGAAAACCGAAAACCTAAATCGCCCTTCTCCCACCCAATACCCGTGCCGGCAGCGTGATCACCGCGCGCAGCAGGTCAAACACCCCATCGACCACCACGCCGACCAACCGAAACGGCAGGGTCAGCAGCCAGACGAACGGATACAGCACGATTGCCAACAGGGCCAGCGGCCAGCAGAACACCAGCAGCAGCAGCCATAACAGCCATTTCAACATGGTTTACGCTCCTTGATCGGCCGGCTGACCGACCCCAGACCAGCTTGCCGCAGCCGACCCGGGCAGTCATCTGCCGGAAGGCAGCCTTGACAGTCCGACTATACTGGCTGTCTGACTGCTGACGGTGGAGCGCTGCCGGCAGCACCCGACTGCCGTCGGCCCCCGAATGGTCATCCCCATCGTCCCGTATCCCGGGGCGCGGCTTGTCTGTCCGCCCGGCGCCCTCAGCTTCGTCTAACTCATTGACCTGCTTCGTTTCAAGGAAACTCCATGGCCATCACCGAACTCGAGCCACGCGACCAGCACTCGGAAATCAAGAAACTCATCATCCGCGGCAAGGAGCAAGGCTTCCTGACCTACGCCGAAGTCAACGATCACCTCCCGGATGACATCGTCGACCCCGAGCAGATCGAAGACATCATCGGCATGATCAACGACATGGGCATCCAGGTCCATGAGTCGGCACCCGACGCCGAAACCCTGATGCTGCAGGACGCACCATCGGTACAGGACGACGAATCGGTCACCGAAGAAGCGATCCAGGTGCTGTCGGCGGTCGAAGAGACCGGCCGCACCACCGACCCGGTGCGCATGTATATGCGCGAGATGGGCACGGTCGAACTGCTCACCCGCGAAGGCGAAATCGCCATCGCCAAGCGCATCGAGGAAGGCCTGACCCAGGTGCAGAGCGCGCTCGCCCAGTTCCCCTGGTCGGTGTCGCTGTTGCTCGGCGAGTACGAGTCGCACCTCGACGGCAAGAAGCGCATGAGCGAATTCCTCACCGGCTTCTACGATCTGGAGGCGATCGCCGCCGAGGAAGCCGCGCTGGCCGCCGCAGCCGCCGCCGAAGAACTGCTGCTGGCACAGGAAAATGGCGAGGATGACAAAGACGACGAAGACGAAGAGGCCGCCGCAGGCGAAGAAGACGCAACCCCCGGCGACACCGGCCCGGACCCGGTCGAGGTCAAGCGCCGCATGGAGCTGTTTGGCGATCTGTACACCAAGTTTCAGGCCGCGCTGGTCAAGTTCGGCCCCGAAGACAAGAAGACTCTGAAGCTGCGCAAGCAGATCAGCGACGAATTCCTCAAGCTCAAGCTGCCATCGATCATGATCGACGGCATGGTCAAGAAGCTGCGCGAAGTGGTCAACACCATCCGCGGCCACGAGCGCGCGATCATGGACATCGCCGTGCGCCTCGGCAAGATGCCACGCAAGGAGTTCCTGAAGAACTTCCCGGGCAAGGAAACCAACCAGCGCTGGGTGGACAACGAGAGCCGCAAGGCAACCAAATGGGCCAACTCGCTGAAGGCGCACAAGCCGGAAATCCAGGAACAACAGGAGCGCCTGGCCGCACACGAAAAAACCCTGTTCCTGGGGCTGCCGGAAATCAAGGAAATCAACCGGCACATGTCGATCGGCGAGGCCAAGGCACGTCGCGCCAAGAAGGAAATGGTCGAGGCCAACCTGCGTCTGGTGATCTCGATCGCCAAGAAATACACCAACCGCGGCCTGCAGTTTCTCGACCTGATCCAGGAAGGCAACATCGGTCTGATGAAGGCGGTCGACAAGTTCGAATACCGCCGCGGCTACAAGTTCTCGACCTATGCCACCTGGTGGATCCGCCAGGCGATCACCCGCTCGATCGCCGACCAGGCACGCACCATCCGCATCCCGGTGCACATGATCGAAACGATCAACAAGCTCAACCGCATCTCGCGCTCGATGTTGCAGGAAATGGGCCGCGAACCGACCCCGGACGAACTCGCCCAGCGCATGGAAATGCCCGAGGACAAAATCCGCAAGGTGCTGAAGATCGCCAAGGAACCGATCTCGATGGAAACCCCGATCGGCGACGACGAGGATTCCCACCTCGGCGACTTCATCGAAGACGGCAGCGTCGAATCGCCGGTCGAATCGGCCACCACCACCGGCCTGCAGGAAACCGTGCGCGACGTACTCGCCGGCCTCACCCCGCGCGAGGCCAAGGTGCTGCGCATGCGCTTCGGCATCGACATGAACACCGACCACACCCTGGAAGAAGTCGGCAAACAATTCGACGTAACCCGCGAACGCATCCGCCAGATCGAAGCCAAAGCCCTGCGCAAACTGCGCCACCCGAGCCGCTCCGAACAACTGCGCAGTTTCCTCGATCTGGAGTAGCCGGCAGCGCAGTATCCCTGGCAGCGGCCGGATGGCCGTCTGATAGGGTAGAGGAGGCTTTCGCCTCCCCTCCCTCCGAACCGTACGTGCGGTTCTCCCGCATACGGCTCTCCGTTCGGTGGTTTCCTCATCGGGATTGGCTCGCCAGTCGATGGGCTTCAACCAT